>DALYDM010000001.1:0-87977 GCA_031973235.1 Minisyncoccota bacterium
AGTCGCCAAGTGGTAAGGCAAGAGTCTGCAAAACTCTTATACGGCGGTTCGATTCCGCCCTAGACCTCAGTGTGCACAATAGCCCGAGTGATGAAATGGTAGACATAGGGGACTTAAAATCCCCGGCCGCAAGGCGTGTGGGTTCGAGTCCCACCCCGGGCACATAATAGTAATTTAAAAAAACTGGTAAGTAAATTATTAATAAACGCAATTATCTTTTAAAATGAACTACATTGAAGAAAAAATCAGAGTAAGAGGATATGAGTGTACAATTGAATTCGAACATGATGACCAAAATTATTTCCCTATTAAAATAAGTGTTTTTGTGAAAATAAAAGATGGAGAAGTTTGTCACTCTGAAATTTTCTCAAATGTAACTTTCGCTACAAAAGAAGATTGTGTAAAGTTTTTAAGACAGGAGATAGAAAAATTTATTATTAATGACCTTGAGATATGATAAAGAAAAAAGATAATCTGATAGAGATAGTTTTTTTAATTGTAATTATATTCATAGTGATATTAATATCAAGACCAGAAGAAGAAAATGAAGTACGAGATAATAGCAATTTAACAATTGAAGAACGTGTTCAAGAGAAATATAATAATTCTGGAACTATTGACTGTACTGGAGTTAATATGAATAGCGATGAATGTCAATACTTAATAAACACGTCTACTGATGACAGTAGTGGAGGTTATCCTTATCCCTAGAGATTATTTTAGTATTAACTGTGGATATAAAAATTCTTATTTCCCAATTTCCGCATCACTATCGCGGATTTGTTTTTCTAGGGATTCGATGTGTTGGCGATTCTTCTCACCGCGGTCGATTTCGATATCTATGAAAGGGATAGTTTTTGTTTGAAAATTTTTTCTAATGAATGCTCGAATTTCAGGGCGTTTTCGTTTCAAGAATAGTACTGCAGTATTTTCTTCTTTTTCAGGAAATACTGTTATAAAAATTGTTCCTCTTTTTAGATCAGGAGAAATCGTGGCATCGGTAACAGAAATAAGCGATTGACGTGTCGCTTCGTGTTCAATATATGTCGCCACATATTTCATTAATTCTCCTCGTACTTTGTCTTGTCTGATACTCATGTTACTTAGTTACCATAATAAATGATTCAAGGTAGTCACCTGGAGCAATTTCATTTTTTGCCTCAACGAGAATACCACACTCGTTTCCTTCAAGGACTTCTTTTGATTTTATTTTTCCTTGCTCTACGCCAACTATCACACCTTCACCGATTTCAAAATCTCGTCGCATAATCTTCACTCTGTGACCTTGTGCAAGTTTACCTGATTCTACACGACCACCAATAACACGACGTTCTTTTGTTGCGCTAAATGTTTTGAGTACTTTTGTTTTTCCTACAACTTCAAGTACTTGCTTTCGTGGACGTCTTTCCTCGATAAGTTCGGCGAGCATTTCTGTGAGTTTATAAATGATCGTGTATGTGTGAATTGGGATTTGAAGTGTTTCGTTCAAATCTTGAGCCTTCGCATCAATTTTTACATTGAACCCTACAATAAGCGCTTCTTTGTCGCCACTTACGAGTTTGAGATCGTTTTCACTAATTGATCCAACACCACGAGAAATAATTTTGAAAGAAATTTCCGGAGTATTCATTTTGAGTACTTCTTTTTCTATTGCTTCTCCGGTGCCGACCACATCTGTTTTAATGATGAGTGGAATTAGTTTTGTAGAAGAAGAAAATACTTCTTTCTTGATTCCTGCATTTCCTGTACGTAGAAGTTCTTTGTATAGTGCGACAGCATTTTCAGCTTCCTTTTTTGTCTCGAATGTTTCAAAGTGTGATCCCACTGTAGGGACTTTGTCGAATCCAATGAGTCGTACTGGTGCACACATTGTTACTTCTGAAATGGTTTTACCAAGGAAATCTTCCATGATTCTCGTAGTAACGATAGCATCTTCAACTACCATAAACATTCCTTTCTTGAGTGTTCCGTCTTTGATCACCATTGTAGCTGAGATTCCACGTTTTGGATCCATGTTTGATTCAATCACGATTCCGCGCGCTGTTTTACTTGTGTCGCCAGTGAAATTTTCTAGATCTGCCACAAGTAGAATTGTGTCGAGAAGAGCGGGGATGTTTGTTCCCGCTTTTGCAGAAATTTCTACATACGGAATAGATCCTCCGTATCCTTCGAGGTAGACACCTTTTTCCATGAGTTCCATTTTTGCTTTTTCAACATTTGCACCTGGGCGGTCAATTTTGTTGATTGCGACGAGATAGGGAACCTTGGCTTCAAGTATGGTGTTGAGTGCTTCGACAGTTTGAGCTTTTACTCCATCTTCAGCAGACACAATGAGTATTGCGATATCTGCAACAGACGCACCACGTTCACGCATACCAGAAAAAGCTGCATGTCCTGGTGTGTCAAGAAAAGTGATTTTTCGATTTTCACCTTTTTCATCTTTGTGAGTCACTTCATATGCAGAAAGATGCTGGGTGATTCCGCCAGCTTCGCCATCTACAATATTTGATTTTCGGATGTAGTCCAATAGTGTTGATTTGCCATGGTCGATATGACCCATAATGACAACAACAGGAGGACGTACTGTGACTCCTTGAGTGTTCATAGTTTTGTGTATTATTTTGGTAATGCGTTTTTGAATACTATTGATTCTTCTTCAGTAAGTTCGTATTCAGGTTGACCCTTTTTGATTGGTTTTGCAAATACAGACACTCTGTCTCGTGAATACAGACTTGAGATTACCACACCTGTACCTTCTTCATTTAAAAGTCCAACTGCAAAGCTTTGATTGCTTCCTTGGTCTTTGAATGGATTGAATCTGATAGTATCAATCCCACGGAGGCTTGTTCGGATTCGAGCGTCCATATTTTTGGCTCGGGAATCAAGATCTCTTTCGAGTGTGCTCAATGTGTCAATGTCTTTTCGAAGTCCAGCCATAACTTCTTCGAGGTCTTGAGCACGCTTGCCCTTGAAGACTTTTTTGAGTCGCTGTTCCATTCTTACAAGCCATATGATATTAATGACAAGTAGTACTATTGCCCCATAGAGGATAATTGATGTATTTGCTATCATATAGACATAGATTATAGTGTAAAATCATCATTTGTGCAATAAATACAAACATATGGCAATAATTAAACCCAAAAAAGAAACTGCAAAAAAACCTAAGAAAAATGTCTATCTAGACTATGCATCCAATACTCCAGTTGACCCTGGGGTTCTTGCTGTGATGAAAAAGGCAGGAGAGGAGTATTTTGGAAACCCGAGTGCGCTTCACAAGGATGGATTACGTGCAAAACATGCTCTAAATACTGCACGTGCACAAGTTGCCAAAGTTTTTGATGTGCATAGTGATGAAATTATATTTTGTGGAAATGGCACAGAAAGCGACAATATGGCTTTGACAGGAGTAATAGAAGGATATTTGATAAAATCTGAAGATAAAACAAAAAATCCGCACATCATCATTTCTGCAATTGAACACTCAGCACTTATCGAGCCAGTAAAATTTTTACTTAGTACTGGAATCAATGTCACAATCCTTCCTGTTGATAAAGATGGCTTGGTCTCTCCGAAAAGTGTTCGAGATGCTCTGACCAAAGATACAATTTTTGTTTCGGTTATGTATGCAAATAATGAAATAGGCACCATCCAACCTATTGCAGAGATTGCAAAATCGATTAGACATTTCAAGAAGCACAACAACATCACTGGTCCATATCCCGTATTTCACACAGATGCAACGCAGGCGGTAAATTATCTTCCGTTACGTGTTCCTCCGCTTGGTGTGGATATGCTTACTTGTAATGGATCTAAAATATATGGCCCAAAGGGTGTGGGTATGCTCTATAAGAAAAGAAGTGTACCATTTTCAGGAATTACAAAAGGAGGTGATCAGGAATTTGGTTTTCGTCCTGGTACAGAAAACATCCCAGGAATTCTCGGTTTTGCACATGCACTCTCGTTGGTTGAAAAATACAAAACAAAAGAAGTGAAGCGTCTCACTATACTTCACGAGTATGTAATAAAAGAAATCCAGAAGAATTTTCCAGGAGTTGAACTCAATGGGCATAAGACACTTCGGTTGCCAAACAATATTAATATTACGTTTCCAGGAATTGAAAGCGACACACTTGTGATTGGGCTTGATGCAAAAGGTTTTAGTGTTTCTTCAAAAAGTGCATGCAAAGCAGGAGACGAACATGCATCTCATGTTATAATGGCACTATCAAAGAAAGACAGTAGGCCAGAGGATGGAAGTCTCCGTATTACATTGGGACGTCAGACTGTAAAAAAAGAATTGGTGAGTTTTGTGCGCGCATTGAAAGACGTTGTCGATCTTGCAAATCAATCAATCACGATTTTGAATAAAAGTCGTTAGCAATATATGGATATAAATGATCTTACAAAAACACAATTAATTTTACTTGGATTATTGATTAGTTTTGTTACTGCTATTGTCACAGCAATCGCTGTAGTGTCGGTAATGGAACAAAATTCAGTTCCCGTAACACAAACAATCTATCAGGTGGTGAAAGATACACTTAATCCAAACTCTACACCAACTCCACCTGAGACACCTGTTGCGACACCTCTTTCAACTAAAGAAATTGTTTCTAAGTACAAAGACGCAATCGGGATAGTTTATTCTGATGATCTGAAATCTTCATCACGTCCTATTGTTGCAATAGCAAATGGAAGATTGCTTTCATATATTGGTGAAGGAACCTTGCTTGAGCTTAAAAAAGAATACACTTCACTTGTCGCCGGTGTGGAATCGAAGATACCCGCAGTTTCGACTCTTGAGAGGATGATGTATTTTGAAACTGCAAAGAAGATTACATCTGAGAAAATTGTTTCGTTTGACGCAGTACTCCCACAACCTGGAGATGAATTGTATGTTATTGAGGGTAATCCAGTATCGTTTGACAAAGTGTATGTGAAATCTGTCAGTGCGGATGATGCATATGGAAATCGAATTGAGCTAACATCAATTCCACGCATGCATTCTGGTGCGCTTGTGGTGACCAAAGAAGGGAATGCACTCGGAATTCTCCTGACCACAGACACTACGGGGCTTGTCGTTTTCGGTGCTGATCTCAAAAAGCATTTCGGATTTTAGTGTTTGACAATTTTTAATAAAATTATATAATCACACTACTATGATGCCTCCATTCAATCACTTTACATCAAAAGCAAAAGAAGCAATCAGAAAGGCTCACGAACTCGCAATCGAGCGAGGTCAAAACCACGTGAATTCATTTCATTTACTTACAGCACTCCTTCTTCAAGAGGAGTCTATGGTGCTTTCTATTATTGAGCGATTAGAAATTGACTCAATGCTTTTGACTGACTCAGTTCTTGAAAACATCGAAGCTCCAGAATCAAAAGCAAACAACATCACATCTCCTTCATATCAGCTTTATCTTACACCTGACCTCGCACAGGTAATTGAAACATCAAGCAAGGTTGCAGGATATTTGAAAGACGAGTTTGTATCAACTGAACATATTTTTGTAGCACTTCTTGAAGTACCAAGCGATGCAAAGGAATTGCTTTCTCGATTTCGAATTAACAAAGACCAAGTATTGAAAATTGTTGAAGAGTTCAAATCTCAAAATATTTCAGATACGAATTCACCAAAGAAATTTCGTGTGCTTACAAAATACACTCGCAACCTCACAAAGCTAGCACGAGAAGATAAGCTTGACCCAGTGATAGGCCGAGATACTGAAATCATGCGTATTATGCAGATACTTTCACGTCGGACCAAGAACAATCCGATTTTGATTGGTGAGCCTGGCACAGGAAAAACTGCAGTAGTAGAAGGTCTCGCTCAACGTATTGCAAAGGGCGATGTTACAGAATCTTTGAAAGATAAAGAGCTTGTGTCTCTTGATTTGGGTTCACTTATTGCAGGTACAAAGTATCGTGGTGAATTTGAAGAAAGATTGAAATCTCTGATGAAGGAAATCGAGCGTGCAGACGGAAAGATAATTCTATTCATCGATGAAATACATACTATTGTTGGAGCAGGTGCGTCAGAAGGATCACTTGATGCATCAAACATGTTGAAGCCTGCACTTTCACGCGGAGAACTTCGTGCTATTGGTGCAACAACTCTCAAAGAATATCAAAAGCATATCGAGAAAGACCCAGCACTTGCTCGAAGATTTCAGCCTGTGTATGTAGAAGAACCATCACCAGAAGATGCGACTGCAATTTTGCGTGGACTCAAAGAAAAATATGAACTCTATCATGGAGTGCGTATTACAGATGACGCAATACAGTCTGCGGTCAATCTTTCTGTGCGATATATTACAAATCGAAACCTTCCAGACAAAGCAGTAGATTTGATTGACGAGGCTGCCTCAGCACTTCGCATCGCTCTTGAAAACAAGCCACCAATTCTCGAAGAAGCACATCGCAAAATTATGCGACTTGAAATCGAGAAGGAAGCACTGAAAAAAGAAGTTGAAATGTCTGACAAAGAAGACAAAGAAACCAAAAATCGAATTAAAGATATCGACAAAGAGATTGCAAATCACAAAGAGAAAACTCGTGAGATAGAACTCAAATGGCAAAATGAGAAATCTACTGTGACAGAAATCCGTGCAATCAAAAAGGATCTTGATGCGCTTAGAATCGAAGCTGAACAAGCAGAAATGCGTGCGGATCTTGCTCGTGCAGCCGAGATTCGTTATGGCAAAATTCCAACACTTACAAAGGATCTTGATGGAAAGCTTGGACGACTTAAAAAACTTCAAAAGTCTCGTCGTATTCTCAAAGAAGAAATTACTAGTGAAGATATTGCTGAAGTGGTAGCACGATGGACAGGAATTCCTCTTGCAAAAATGCTTGAAGAAGAACGCGCAAAACTTGCACGCATGGAACAAGAACTCACCAAGCGAGTAGTAGGACAAAACGAAGCAATAGCTAAAATATCAGATGTAATTCGACGATCACGAGCGGGAATCGCAGACCCAAATCGTCCAATTGGTTCATTTATTTTCTTGGGTCCAACCGGTGTAGGAAAAACTGAACTTACCAAGGCTCTCGCACAATTCCTCTTCAATGATGACAAAGCGCTCATTCGAGTAGACATGTCTGAATACATGGAGCGACACAGTGTATCGAAGCTTGTGGGTTCACCACCAGGATATGTGGGTCACGATGAATCAGGACAACTCACTGAAGCGGTGCGACATCGTCCATACTCAGTGATACTCTTTGATGAAATTGAGAAGGCTCATCCAGAAGTATTCAACATACTTCTCCAAGTGCTTGATGAGGGACGACTCACTGATGCGAAGGGAAGAGTGGTCAATTTCCGAAATGCAGTTATTATTCTCACCTCAAACATTGGTTCACGTCATATCGAAAAGATGGAAACAATTGGATTCAATACCAATACTCCAAGTGATGATTATGTCCACACCAAAGAAAAGGTAATGGAAAGTCTCAAGGATCACTTCAGGCCAGAATTTTTGAATCGTCTTGATGAAATAATTCTCTTCGACATTCTTTCACTACAATCAATTCGAAACATTGTTGAAATCCGAATTGAACAAGTAAGAGCACGATTGCTCGCAAAAGATATTGCGCTTCAAATTACTGATGATGCACTCGAATTGCTTGGTAAAGAAGGATACAATCCTCACTATGGCGCAAGACCGCTCAATCGTTTGATTCAAACAAAGATACTTAATCCTGTGGCATCACACATTATCACCAAGGGTGCAGAGAAGGGTGATGTGGTGTATGTATCAGTCAAAGATGGCGCACTCCATATTGATACGCGTAGATCAAAGACCAAAAGTCCAATTGCAAAAACAAGAAGCAAGAAGGAGTCGATGTAAGAAAAACCCGCCAGAAGGCGGGTTTTTTTTGTATTGCTACACTTAAAGGAAAAACTTGGCTTTTAGAAATTTTGTGAATGAGTGCATTTCATGACGAGCCATTTTAAACGATTCCAGTCTATCGTATTTCGATTGAGATTCAATAAAATATCCAGAAAGACTTTGAATACGTAATTCTCCTTGAGTGTGTGGCGTTACCAGTATTTTATTAATAGGCGCTACTTGTCTTTTTTTGTAAAATTCATCAAGTAGTTTTGCTATACCGAGCATAACCGGCTGACATTTTTTAAGACTTTTTCTTTTAAGAAGTTTTCTTTGATTGTAGTTTATTTTGCTCAGGTCCACATTTTCAGTCGAGTAAACAATAGTTACCCAAGGAAATGGTAGACCCTTCTTAAGTAATTTTCCAGATTTGCCGATGTGTCCCTCACAAGACATTTTTGTTTTAAATCCAAGAGCATTCAACGCAATAACTGTCTCAATGATTCCTTTGTCTATCGGCATACCGAGTTTGTCGGTTGTTATTTTGAATCTTTGGGAAATTTGTTCCCATCTTTTCATTTTAAGAGTGCTTTTTCCCATGTCATATTTTTTTAAATAATAACATATTAAAAATTTATGTCAACAAAACATGAAAGGGAATACAAGTTTGAAAAGTTTTACACTTTTCGCAATAAAAATTTTGGATTGCCTCTCCTTACAGTCGAGATATTCAATTTTTATACTTATCCGGGTAGGATTTTCCGATTACATCGGCAGGTACTTTTCCGCCTCGCTTCGTTCGTATGGAAAAGTCTTTCAAATCCTACACGAGAGACAAGCAGTTTGTGCTTAGTAGGATTTGCCTCTCCTTACAGTCGAGATGCTCAATTTTTAGCAATCGCTTATACTACGCAAGCTCATTAAAAATTGGCACCTACGGTTCAAATCCTACCCGGCAAAAAATCCCCTTACGGGGATTTTTTATATGTGCGCCGGGTAGGATTTGAACCTACGTAGGCCGAAGCCGACAGATTTACAGTCTGTTGTAATTGACCACTCTACCACCGACGCATATTTGCACTTAATTAAAATAGCATTTTATAGGCTTTTTGTCCATAATATTTCCTTGCATTTTTAAACAAATTATAGTATTGTATACCCACTATGGGATCACAAGATAGACTTTTGAGACTTAAATGCGGAGTTTGCAAACAGGCAAATTATTACACAAGCAAGAACAAAAAGCTTGTTACAAAGAAGCTTGAATTCAAGAAGTTCTGTAAATTCTGTAAAAAAAGTACAAATCACAAAGAAGCAAAAATGACTGGATAATACCAGATTATTTCGTGAGATAAAGATTTTTGCTATACTGAAACTACAAAAAAGAAAAGGGATTCCTTTTTCTTTTTTGGTATATGTTCTTTCTTGTCCTAACACTTTAGATTAGGAAAGTGATCCCGCATAATTATTATTTTGCAGGGTATCGCGTCGTCCGCCTTTGTGGCGGAGATGGGGGATTAGTTTAGTGGTAGAACGAAGGTCTCCAAAACCTTTGGTGAGGGTTCGATTCCTTCATCCCCCGCAAATAGAAAAAGCTCCGAAAGGGCTTTTTCTATTTTACCCACCGTATTTCCTTGTTCCTCTTAAACCATGTTCTCTGTCTTTTTGCATACTGCCAGATTTCCATCTCGAGAGTGTTGAGTATTTCTTCTTTTGAAATGTTACCTTGAAGAAAAAGTGAAATATGGCGATACTCGAGACCGAGATCATTGAGACGCTTCCATGAAAGACCTTTTTTGTGAAGATTTTCTACTTCCTTGACCATGCCTTTTTTAAGACGCTTGATAAGTCGAACATGAATTCGCTCCTTTAATGTTTCATCAGGAAAATCTAACCCAATCCATTCAATATCGTAGGGAGATTCTTTCTTAATCTTCGGTACTTTTCCAATCGTTTCAATAATTTCAAGTGCTCGAACGAGTCGTACTTTGTTTTTACTATCAATACTTTCTGCTCTGTCTGTATCTTTTTCTTTTAATAATGTAAAGAGTTCTTCCGTAGATTTTTTCTCAAGTTGTGCACGAAGTAATTTGTTTGGTTGTACGGCAGGGAAATTCGATTCGTAGACAAGTGCATCAATATAGAATCCTGTTCCTCCACAAATAATAGGAGTTTTACCTTTTTTAAAAATATTCGAAATAGCTTTCTTTCCGAGCTTTTGGAATTGCTCAACTGTGAAAACTTTTTTGGGTGATACAACATCGAGTAAATGATGAGGGACACCTCTCATTTCTTTTTTTGTAATTTTTCCACTACCAATATCAAGTCCTCTGTAGACTTGCCGAGAATCAGCAGAAATAATTTCGCCATTAATTTTCTTGGCAAGAGTTACCGCGTAGTCACTTTTGCCTGTGGCAGTCGGACCACAGACGACGATGAGTTTTGGTTTTGAGTTCATGTAGTTGACTTATACCACAAAATAAATGTTTTGGCATTTTTGAAAATATTGAAAATAAGTTGCGTGTATTTCCCTCGGGCACAAATTAAAAATCCCACACATTGTGGGATTTTTAATTTGTGCCCGAGGTGGGAATCGAACCCACACCCCTTTCGAAACACGATTTTGAGTCGTGCGCGTCTACCAATTCCGCCACTCGGGCATTTTCAAAAATATACTGGATATCCTTGATGTTTGTTATTTATACCACTTATTTATCCTATTTTCAATGCATTTTTATGTTTACTCATTCTGTATTTTATAATACAGAATCCTTTGTTTTTTTGCTTTGCATAAGTGTCCCCTTAAACATTGCGCAAGGGTGACGACCCGAGCATAGCAATTTTTCACCAGAAAAATATGCGTGTTTATAAAACAAAGGATTAAAAAAGAAAACTTAATTGATTAATTATCTTATGTTAAAATATACCCATGTCCAACTTATACCAAAACTCAGTCTTCTTTATTGAAATTGACAAAATCAAACCAAACCCATTTCAGCCTCGAAGGGAATTCGAAGAGGCAAAATTGAAAGATTTGTCTGATTCGATTCGACAGTATGGAGTACTTCAGCCACTTGTTGTGTCTCGAGTTGAAGTAGAAAAGGAAGACGGAGGTATTGCAACCGAATACGAGCTTATTGCTGGAGAGCGACGTCTTCGAGCATCTAAACTTGCAGGATTGCGAGAAGTTCCAGCAATCATTCGAGTAGGTGACGACAACATGATGAAACTCGAACTCGCAATTATCGAAAACCTCCAACGTGAAGATTTGAATCCTGTAGAGCGAGCACGTGCATTTCAAAAACTTGCAGATGAATTCAAGTTTACTCATGAGCAAATCGGACAAAAAATGGGGAAGAGTCGTGTGTTTGTTTCAAACACACTTCGAATTCTCATGCTTCCAGATGAAATTTTGAACGCGCTTTCAGCAGGAAAGATAAACGAAGGTCATACTCGTCCACTCATGATGCTCCAAGATAGACCTGAAGAGCAAATGGTTCTTTTCAAAGAAATTTTGTATAAAAAAATTACTGTTCGAGAAGCAGAAAGAATGGCAAGAAAAATTGCTATTGAAAAAGTTCGAAAAGCAGAATTGCTCCCGGATCCAGAAATTCTTGAAATGGAAGAACTCTTTCAAGAAGCGCTTGGTACTCGTGTGCATATTGAAAAAAATGAAAAGGGAGGACAGATTCTTATCGACTTCTTTTCTCCAGATGATCTCCGTACACTTCTAGATAGTCTCAACAAGTCTGGTGCGTCAATAAACAATCCAAATGCACTTTTGGAACGTCATGATGAAAAGGTAAAGGCGATGGCACCTGAAGAGACAGTGGTGAACACCGATGAGGTGGAAGCTCTGGATGATAGAAGTGAAGAAGAGAAAGATAAAGATGATGATACAGATTTGTATAATATAAAGAATTTTAGTTTGTAGAAAAACATTTAATTTCTTTAATTTTTTATTTCAATCCTCCTCATTTGAGCTTTGCATAAGTGTTCCCTTAAACACGCATAAAATTCTGCTGAATTTTTGCTATGCTCGGCTCGTCAGCCTTGCGCAATGTTTCAGATGCGGAGGATTCTGGTTTTTGGAAACCAGAATAAATACTAAAAGAGCGGTGCCGGAAGGCGCCGCTCTTGTGAATCTACTAAAGACTAACAACTAAAAACTAAAGACTGTCTTTCTATTTGAATCTCTTCAATATCGAATCAATGATTCCACCGTGTGCGTCGATATACTGACGTATATGCTTTCTAGCGAGAGTGGTTTTCGCATAGTCGAGCCACTTTGCACTTGGATGCTCGTTTTTCCCGGTAGTGATTTCTACGATGTCACCATTTTTAAGTTTTGTACCAAGCTTGGACATTTTTCCGTTGATTTTTGCAGATAGTGCTTTGTCACCAATTTCTGAGTGTACAGAGTACGCAAAATCAATCGGACTTGAGTCTTCTGGTAGGTCAATCACATCACCTTCAGGTGTGAATACGAATATTCGATTTTTTGTCACATCAAGCTTGAGACTTTCCTCAAAGCGTTCTTTGGTGATCCCATCGCCATCAAGTAGCTTGAATTGATTGACCCATTCAAATTTGTGAGGATTTTTTTCTTTTTGTTTTTCAGTCATTTCCTTATATGAAAAATGACTTGCGATACCGTATTCTGCACGACCATGCATCTCTTCGGTGCGGATTTGAATTTCTGCAATTCCTCCATCACCTGTAAACACTGTAGTGTGAATACTTTGGTATCCATTTGTTTTTGGGAGTGCAATATAATCTTTGATACGGTTTGGAAGTGGACGCCAAATTGAATGGACTATTCCAAGTACTCGATAACATTCTTCTACGTCTTTCACAATCACACGAAGTGCAACAATATCGTATATTTTCTCGATATCCATTTTGTAACGCTCAAGTTTCTTCCAGAGGCTGTATTTGTGCTTCATTCGAGCAGAAAGTTCAATCACATGAATGCTTTGTTTTAAGAGTTCTTCTTTGAGTTTCTGGTTTACAACATTTAAACTTGCTTCATATACCGGAACTTTGTCTTTTATTATTTCTTCAACTTTTGCGTATTCTTTTGGATATGCAAAAGGGAAGGCAGCATCTTCGAGTTCTCCTTTTAGTTTTCCAATTCCAAGTCTATTTGCAAGCGGTGCGTAGACCTCAATCGCTTCGATCGCAATACGCTTTTGTTTTTCTGGTTTGACATATTCAAGTGTGCGAAGATTGTGGAGTCTGTCTGCGAGTTTGATAATAAATACCCTGAAGTCTTCTGCGACCGCAAGAAAGAATTTTCGAAGAGATTCCACATGTCTTTCGCGTCCTTGGTATTTGAGTTTTCCGAGCTTTGTCACACCGTTTACAAGAAAAAGGATATCTTTTCCAAATTCACGCTCGATATCTTCTCCGGTTACTTCAGTGTCCTCGATGGTGTCATGAAGGAGCCCGGCTGATATTGTCGTGGCGTCCATACCAAAACGTGCAAGATTCTTTGCAGTTTCAAATACATGCAAAAAATATGGATCACCTGATGCGCGCTTTTGTCCTTCGTGTGCATTCTTTGCGAAATCATATGCCTTTTGTATGAGTGCCTTATCGGCATCAGTTCTGGGTGTGCCGTTCATGAGTGTATATATTTCTTCGATATTCATGAATATAGTATAAAGCCAAATGACCAAAGCTGAAAGTATTTAAGAAATATCGTATTTAAATGATATTTGACAAACCTCCATAGAAAAGTAGACTTTGATAAACCTTAAAATTGAACTGACATGATGAATATTCTTGTAATTTACGACGACACTCAAAAAACACTTGATTGTTTCGATAATTTTAATCCTGATTTTGATTTTGCATTATTGGAATGTAGTTTTGCTACTGCCGAACAATCCGCATTGGAATTGATAAGGAAAAATAATTTTGAACATATCATCATTGCAGGTCATACTATTGATTCTCAAGACTTGTCGGTCAATAATTTTGTCCCTTATAATTTCCTAAGTGTTCTAAAAGATAATGCATTATCGAATGCAAGTCTTCATCTTGTGTCACCAGATGAAGACTTTCTGAGAAAAGGAGCATTCATTGCAGAAGCATTAGAGCTGGATATAAAAAAATATCGAATTCAAAGTATTTAGTAAAATGAGCACCATGTTGGTGCTCATTTTTTACTTCATCTTATTTAGTTTATCTGGTCTATGATTTTGACATTTTGTGTTACTACATCTCTCCGGTATGGTTTTTGTGCCTTCCATCATAAGACTTCCGCACATAGTACAAATGTTTCCGGTTGGCTTCGCCTTGATAGCATTTTTGCAATCAGGATAGTTTGAACACGAGTAGAATATTCCAAACCGTCCACGTCGTTCCATCATTTCTCCATTGTTACATGACGGGCATTTTACGCCAGTCATTTTCTTTTTCCTTTCTTCTTCGTCTTCTTTGATAAATTTACATTTTGGATATCGAGAACAAGAAATAAATGATCCAAATCTTCCTTCACGTATTACGAGTTTTCCGCCGTGCTTTTCTCCGCACTCTGGACATGGTTCGCCGATTTCCTTTGGGCCTTCCATGATTTTTCCGTCTATTGTCCGTGCGCCGGCACATTCTGGATAGGTGCTACAAGAGAGGAACTTTCCATTTTTTCCAAGCTTCACAATCATGTCCTTGCCACATGTTGGACATTTGAATTCGTCGGGTGCGTCACCAAGGTTTGTGATTTTATCTATTTTGTCTTTTGATTTAACATCTTTTGAAAATGGACCATAGAAATCTTTGAGGGTTTTTACATACTCTCGTTTTCCATCAGCGATATCATCTAGTTCATCTTCCATTTCAGCAGTGAATGTGTCAGAGATGTATTCCATAAAATTATTTTCAAGAAATGTCGATACGACATCACCTGTGTCTGTAGGGAAGAGTGTGCGACCTTCTTTGGTCACATATCCTCGGTCTTCAATGGTTCGCATGATAGACGCGTATGTAGACGGGCGTCCGATTCCTCGTGCTTCGAGTTCTTTCACCAATCCTGCTTCTGTGTATCGAGAAGGTGGTTGTGTTTCTTTCTCGAGACTTCCAAGTTCGAGTACTTTGAGTGCATCACCTTCATTTATTTCTGGTAGTTCTACGTCTTCACCTCGAGCATCAGAGTCTACGAGTAGCCATCCTGGGAAAATCATTCGAGAGCCGTTTGTAGAAAATGCTGGGTACTCATTTTTATGTTTCCAGTTTTTTAGTGAGTCTTTTGTTGGAAGTGCAGAAATTTTGGTCTTCATCATTTTTGCATCAGACATTTGTGATGACACAGCACGCTCCCAAATAAGTTTGTAGAGTTTTTTCTGTTCATCTGTTGCTCCTACTGATTGCACATCAAAATGTGTAGGTCGAATTGCCTCGTGAGCTTCTTGGGCATTTTTTGATTTCGTTTTGTATGTATGTGCTTCGGCGTATTCTTTTCCATACTTTTTATTTACGAGTGCGAGAATTTGACTTACCGCGACTGCTGAGAGATTTGTCGAGTCGGTACGCATATAGGTGATATGTCCACCCTCATAAAGTTTTTGTGCTACTTGCATTGTTCTCGAAGGCGAAAAACCGAGTCGTGTACTTGCGACTTGTTGTAGAGTTGATGTGGTGAATGGTGCACGAGGTGACCGCTTTTGTTCGCCAGTTTTTACTTCTACTACTTCCCATGGATTTTTCTTTCCAAATGAAATAACTTCATCGACAAAATCTTTATCGCGAGGTTCTTCGTTTGCAGTGAGTTTGATATCAATCTTTTTTGGAGTTTGAAACATTCCTTCAAGTACCCAATACTTTTCTGGAACAAACGCTCGGATTTCTCGTTCGCGTTCCATGATGATACGAAGTGCAGGAGACTGTACTCGTCCAGCAGAAAGACCGTATCGTACTTTTTTCCAAATAAGTCCAGAGAGATCGTATCCTACAAGTCTGTCGAGAACACGACGTGCTTCTTGTGCTTTGACGAGTTTGTCGTCTATATCACGAGGTGACTTGAGTGCTTCTTCTACGGCTTCTTTTGTGATTTCATGAAATGTCACACGCTTGATTGGCGCTTTGATTTTTTTGTCTTCTTTGAGTAGTTGTGCAAGATGCCATGAAATAGCTTCTCCTTCGCGGTCGGGGTCAGTTGCAAGAAGGATTTCAGTTGCTTTGTGTCCGAGAGTTCGGAGTTCTTCTACTACTTTTTCTTTACCTTTTGAGATTTCATAGTGAGGGACAAATCCAGCTGGAATATCAATTGCTTTTTTGTTGGATTTTGGCAAATCACGAACATGTCCGACTGATGCGCGGACAGTATATTTGCCATCGAGATATTTCTCGATGGTTTTTGCTTTTGATGGTGACTCGACGATGAGTAATTTCATGATAGTAAAAAGTAATAAATGATTAGGAAATAGTGAAATAAATTTATGGCACGTGTGTATTTACAGTACCATATCGAACTGCAAATAATATGTGAGTACTTGCAAGTAATACTATATATAGAATATTTTTGCAAATATCAGTTAAAGTTTATTACATTATCTTTCTAATTTTTCCTAACGATTCAGAAATCAGCCCTTTGATTTCAAGTAGGGAAATAATTGCATTTGCACTTGGTGCTGACATTTCCGACTGTGCAATAAGCTCATCTCGCGAAAGTGGTTCATCAAGAAGTGAAAGAAGTTTCTTTTCATCCGGACTTGCATCTTCGAGTTCGGAAAATGTTTGCTGTGTTGGCACGAGTGGATCAATGAGTCCAAATGCATTCAATATATCTTCCGCACAGGTGATAGGCGTAGCGCCAAGTTTGATAAATTTGTTCGTACCTTTTGATGTCTCAGAAAATATTGATCCCGGCACTGCAAATACATCACGATTGTAATCCACTGCCATACGTGCAGTGATGAGTGTGCCGGATTTCTCCTCAGCTTCGATGAGTATGACTGCTTGAGAAATTCCTGCCATGATTCTGTTTCGCTGTGGAAAGCTCCATAGTGTTGCTCGAAAATCAGGTTCAAACTCAGAAATAAGACAACCACCTTTTCGCACTATCAAATCTGCAAGTCCGCGATTTGCCGAGGGATAAAGCACTTTATCATCAAGTCCAGAACCTGGTATTGCGATTGTAGGAAGCCCTACTTCCATTGCAACCTTGTGAGCAATACTGTCTATGCCGAGTGCGAGTCCGGATACAATACATATAGGATACCCTTTGAGTCCGCGAATTATCTTTTCGCACGCGTCTTTGCCGTAGCTCGTGTGTTTTCGTGAGCCAACAACTGATACATATATATAGTCTTTTGGTGGGAGTTCGCCTCGAATATATAAATGGTCGGGAATTTGAGGAATTTCAAGAAGTGATTGAGGAAATTCATCGTGATGAAGAATACGCATATTTTAAGTGTATGACTCAAGTTTAAAAACAGAAAGTGGAAAGTTGATTAAAATTATTGTTGCTTTGAAAACAAGTATGAATTTGCTACTATTGTTCTATTGCTAGTTACTAACTCCTAGCGCATACTTCCATGTTGGACATAAAATTCATTCGAGAAAATAAAGAGATTATTGAAGCAGGTGCACAAAAAAAGCGCATGTCATTTGATGTTGCGAAGCTTATTGAAGTAGACGACAAACGAATGGGTCTTTTGAAAACTGTCGAAAATCTTCGTTTTGAGCAAAACAAAGCGTCGGTAGATCTTGGAGGTACTCTCACACCAGAAGCACGCGCAGCCTTAATTTCTGAAATGTCTGATCTTAAGGAAGATTTGAAAAAACTCGAAGAAGATCTTCGTGAGGTCATGCATGAATGGCAAGCGCTCATGCTTCAAGTTCCAAATGTTCCTGATATTTCTGTCCCAGAAGGTGAAAGTGATGAAGACAATCAAGAAGTGAAAACATGGGGAGAGAAGCCAGAATTTTCATTTGAACCAAAAGATCATGTTGAACTCATGACCGCACTAAAGATGGTGGACTTCGAACGTGGTACAAAAGTACACGGATTTCGCGGATATTTCTTGATGGGTGAAGGTGCACGTCTTTCAATGGCAATTTGGAATTACGCGATGGATTTTTGGTCACAAAAAGGATTCACTCCAATTCTTCCTCCAATTCTTGATCGACGAGAAGCGTTTATGGGTTCAGGGTATCTTCCACAAGGAGAAGAAGATTTGTACGAAACTCAAGATGGAGATTTTTTTGCTGGGACTGCTGAAGTTCCAATCATGGCATATCATTCAGATGAAGTAATGCCACTTTCTGATTTACCAAAAAAGTATCTTGGATTTTCTCCTTGCTATCGACGTGAAGCAGGAAGTCATTCAAAAGATGTCAAAGGTCTCATTCGCGTCCACGAATTCTACAAGCTCGAGCAAGTGGTACTTTGCGAAGCATCACATACTGAAAGCGTGAAGCTCCATGAAGAAATAAACAGAAACACAGAGGAGTTTATTGAAAGTCTCGGTATTCCATATCATACAGTGGTGAACTGTGGTGGCGACCTCGGACTTGGACAGGTGAAAAAATACGATATAGAACTCTGGGTTCCAAAGGAAGGAAAGTATCGAGAAATTTCATCTGCGTCATATTTCCACGATTTCCAAACTCGTCGAAGTGGTATTCGCTACAAAGATGAAGAAGGAAAAATGCGTTTTGCTCACTCACTCAATTGTACAGCCATTCCAACACCGCGAATTCTTGTGTCATTAGTTGAGAATTTCCAAAAGGAAGATGGTTCAATAGTAATTCCAGAAGTACTTCGTCCATATATGGGAGGAAAAGATTTGATTAAGTAATTTCCATATTTGCTAGTATTGTTTTTGTGTCAGAAGTATACATTAAAAAATTAGTAGCTCATTTATATGCCTCCACAAGGAAGAAGACTTATGCGGGACGATCTTCGTCCGTCACATATCGTCCAAAGAAAACGCAAAAAAGCAAAGCGTGTGGCACTTGTTATTTCTTTGCTCGTGTGTCTTCTTGTGGGATCAATGGTATACATTTCCAGGCTTCAATCTCTCAAGATTTCTTCAGTAGAAGTTGTGGGAAATAAAGTTATAGATTCAGATGAAGTCAACGATATTGTCACCAAGACGTTGTCCGGAAATTATTTGTTCGTCTTCCCAAAAAACAATTTTCTAATTTATCCAAACAGAGAATTGCTTAATGTACTTGAAACAACATTTCCACGTGCAGAGTACATCACAACAAGTTTGGAAAATCAGAAACTAATTATAGAAATGAAAGAACGCGGAGGAAGGTTTTTGTGGTGCGGAGAAATCCCTACAGAAACACCAACCGAAGAAGAATGTTACTTTACTGATGGTAGAGGTTATATTTTTGATAAATCGCCGTATTTTTCTGACAATGTGTATTTGAAAATATATGGAATAAGAGAATCAGGCAGTGAATCAATTGTCGGAAGTAAAATATTGTCTGAAGAAGCATTTTTGAAAGTAGTAAATCTTCGCGCAGTACTCTATGAAAAAGGCGTACAATCCACCAGACTTTTTTTGAAACCAGACGGAGATTATGAATTTTATTTGGCGCACTCTTCTGATGAAGGAGTAACACGACCAAAGATTCTTTTTTCAAAAAATAGTGATTTTCTCACTATTGCCAACAATCTTATTTCAGCGCTTGAAAATGAACCACTCAAAACAGATTTCAAAGAAAAGTATTCTTCGCTACTGTATCTTGATGCACGATTTGATAACAAAGTATTTTTTAAATTCAAAGAAACATCTCAATAATATTCATGTCTAATTTTTGGAAACAACTACCAAAACCATTTTTTGCACTTGCACCGATGGCCGATGTCACAGACGCGGCTTTTCGACAAATCATCTGTAAATATTCTCGGCATGGACAAGAGGGTGGTGGCCCGGATGTGGTGTGGACAGAGTTTGTATCTGCGGATGGGCTAGTGTCACGTGGGCGAGAAGCGCTGATGAAAGATTTGATGTTTTCAGAAAATGAGAGACCAATTGTGGTACAACTTTTTTCTTCAAAGCCAGAAAATATGAAAGAAGCATCTCGAATATGTGCCGAGCTTGGATTTGATGGAATAGATATCAATATGGGTTGCCCAGATCGTGCCATTGAGAAACAAGGTTGCGGTTCGGCGATGATCAAGACTCCTGAAGTTGCAGTGAAAATTATTCAAGCAGCAAAAGATGGCATTGCTCTCGCAGGAAAAGATATTCCTGTGTCAGTGAAAACTCGTATTGGATACAATACAAATGAAATAGATACGTGGATTCCACTTTTACTTAAGCAAAATATTTCAGCACTCACGATTCACGCACGAACGAGGAAGGAGATGTCAAAAGTTCCTGCACGATGGGAACATATTAAAGAGGTAGTTGATATCAGAAATAAACTCGGTGTTGATACGGTGATTCTAGGCAATGGTGATGTGACTGATATTGGTGACGGACTTAAGAAAGCAAAAGAATCTGGTTGTGATGGTGTGATGATTGGACGAGCACTTTTCGGGAATCCATGGCTGTTTGATAGAAATAAAAGTGTGGTATCAAAGCCATCATCGTGGCATAGATTTATAACTTGGTTGCTACCAAAAGAATTGGCCAAGAAAATCGTGGGAGACAAACGTTATACTCAAATGGATGTCCCAATTCATGAAAGACTAAATGTTCTTGTGGAGCATTCCGAGCTTTTCGAAGAACTGCTTGGTGATGTGAAGCACTTTGCGATAATGAAAAAGCATTTCAAGGCGTATGTGCATGGATTTCGTGGATCAAAAGAACTTCGAGTCAAATTGATGGAAGAGGGGAATACTGCCAGTGCAGTAAGGGGAATTGTGGAAAATGCAAAGGTTTAGATTTTAAATAATTTTTTTAATCCTCCGCATTTGGAACACGTATATTTGCCTGCTGGCAAATTACTATGCTCGGCTCGTCAGCCTTGCGCAATGTTCCAAATGCGGAGGATTCTGGTTTTTGGAAAACCACAAATAAATTTAATCTTTCGTTTTGGAACACTTATATATTGTACTCAACGTTGAGCATGGTATACATTTGTGCGTTAGTGTGTTATGGTTAACCTGTTGGTCGCTTTTTTAAATTTTAAATTCAAACTACTATGAACAATGACGATACAATCATCAAGACTGATGAAGCAACTGTAGAAGTACAAGCTACAGAAGAAGCGACAGTAAAAGCTGAAGAAGTTGCTGCAGAAGAAGCTGAAATGGCTTCTGAGGAAGCTACTACTGAAGGAGCAGAAGGGGAAGTTGAAGCTGAATAAGCTACAATTCAAAAGGGCGACGGCCATGGCCGTCGCCCTTTTGAATTTCTCATTTTCCAATATTTTCACTATGCTATAATGCACACATGTCAGAAATTTCACTCTATCGTAAATATAGACCAAAGGATTTTGGAGAGGTTGTTGGACAAGATCATGTCGTATCAGTACTACAAGGTGCACTCAAGAAAGGTGCAGTAGGACATGCGTATCTTTTTGTAGGAACACGAGGAACAGGTAAGACTTCTGTCGCACGAATTTTCTCACGCGAACTCGGATGTGCACCAGAAGATATCTACGAACTCGATGCCGCTTCAAACAATGGAGTAGAAGATATTCGTGAACTCACCGAAGGTGTGCACTCGCTACCGTTTTCTTCAAAATACAAAGTGTATATTCTCGATGAAGTACACATGCTTTCAAAGTCTGCTGCAAATGCATTTCTCAAAACTCTCGAAGAACCACCGAGGCATGTGATATTTATTCTCGCAACAACAGACCCAGAAAAACTCCCAGAGACAATCGTCTCACGCTGTCAGGTGTTTACATTCAAAAAGCCATCTGAAAATATTCTGAAAAATGTCGTGATAGATGTGGCAAAGAAAGAAGGCATTGCACTTGAGCCTGCGGGTGCAGAAATTGTGGCTATCGCTGGAGATGGATCATTTCGTGACACACTCGGTATTTTGCAAAAGGTACTCAATTATTCTACAGACAAGAAAATTTCTGCTGATGAAATCGAGCGTGTGACAGGTGCGCCCAAGTCTACTTTGGTCAACGAATACATTCACGGACTTATATTGCGTGATTCTGAAAAATGTTTGAAAGCAGTACAAAGTGCAAAGAATGCTCAAGTCGACATGAAGCTTTATTTGAAACTCGTAATGCATACATTTCGCCAAGGTCTTCTCGTACGATTTGCTCCAACGATGAAAAAAGAAATTGAAGAAGCACTTTCCGAAAGTGACAAAATTTTCCTTGAAGGAATAGCAAAAGAGAAGGAGGGTGTGCTCGCCTCAAAGACTCTTGTCACCATGCTTCGTGTGTATGAAGAATTCTCCGATGCATTCATCCCCACACTTCCACTCGAAATCCTTGCACTCAAAGTTGCAAACAGAGAAGAATAATAAAAGCCCGTATCCTCGGGCTTTTATTTATGACTGGAAAAATTCCTAATTATTTGGTATAGTTTTCACGTGTTATTGGGGTATCGTCTAATGGTAGGACAGAGGCCTTTGAAGCCTTTAATCGTGGTTCGAATCCATGTACCCCAGCAAAAATAAGAACTTGATTAAAAACTGTGTGTTTAGAATTTTAATTATTCCAGTACGACACTTTTAAATAGTAGACATAATGCTTGTTTTGTGATATAGTATTATAACAAATTTATACATGAAAAAGAAGTTTAAATTCGATTCAATATCGTTTAGTAGTTTTCTCGCTGCAGCGGGATTTTTTATACTTTTTGAAATAATATTTTTCTATAAACTGGTTCAAATTTTTAATGTTGAGCATTCAGGAATTGTAATTTCATATGTAATTTTATCTACCTTCTTTTTGCTTTCTCGACCAATTATCGCTCTTTTTTACAAAGACATACATAAAGGAATAGACATAGAAGGCATAGAACTTCCTAAGGTTTCTTTTATAATTGCTGCCAAGAACGAGCAAGATTCTATCTATTCAACAATTAAAGCATGTATGGACTCAGAGTATCCGGGTTCTTTTGAGTGTATTGTTGTAGATGATGGTTCAACTGATAATACTCTCTTGGAAATGAACAGAGCTAAGGCAGATTTTTCGACTCGCTCACATCTGGTTAAGGTTATTTCATTTAAAGAAAACAAAGGAAAACGAGAGGGTATGACAGCAGGTTTTCTTGTTGCTAAAGGAGAAATTGTCGTGTTCGTTGATTCTGATAGTTTTGTTAAACCAAATGCACTCATGCATATAGTCGAACATTTTCTTGAAGATGCAACAATTGGGGCAATTTCTGGGAATACTCTTGTTGAAAACCATGACACAAATATTCTCACAAAGATGCAATCAGCTCGATATGGTATTTCTTTTGATATTTTTAAATCATGTGAAAGTGTATTCGGTGCTGTTACTTGTTGCCCAGGATGTTTTTCTGCGTATCGTTATGATGTAGTTGCAGATATTTTGGAAGATTGGCGGAATCGAACAGTATTTGGAACAAAAAGTACTTTTGGTGATGATCGAAGTCTTACAAATTTTGTACTTAAAAAGAAATGGAAGGTTCATTATTGTCGACACGCTCAAGCAACAACAATAGTTCCAGAAACATACAGCAAGTTTATTAAGCAGCAATTGCGATGGAAAAAATCTTGGATTCGAGAAGGGCTTTTTGGTGCAGCAGCGTTTATGTGGAGAAAACATCCACTTGCATCGATTGCATTCTATACAAATCTTATAATTCCTATTGTAGGTCCGTTTATTGTTTTGTATGGACTCTATGCAAAAATAATTCACGGTGAATGGATTGCGACACTGCTTTTTTGTCTTAGTGTTTCAATGATGAGTCTTGCGTATGGTTTGTATCACTACGCACAAACAAAGCACAAAGATTTCTTATACTCAATTCCGTTTACACTTTTCTATTCAGTAGTTTTAGTATGGCAAATGCCTTGGGCGATTATTAAACTTCGTGACAGTAAGTGGGGAACTCGTTAAGATTTAGGACTATTTTTATGAATACAATTTTAAAATCTGTAATAATTACACTTATTGTCGTGAGTACTGGTTTGGGAATGTACTTTTTTTTCGGACAGAATGTAGCAAAAGAATTGGGTAAATATCGTATCGGGTATGTAAATTATCGTATGCCTCAAAGCCTCGAACCTAAAGATGTGAGTATGCTCCCACCTGCCTCGTATGTACCGATACTTATGTATCACGGTGTAATCAAAGTAAGTGATAATGATAATACTTCATATGGAAATTTTGTTGATGTGATGGAGTATTTAAAACGAGAGGGGTATCAAACTATATCACTTGATGAGTACAATAAGTTTCGAATGGGAAATTTTGTGCTTCCACCAAAACCAATAATAATTACTTTTGATGATGGAAGAAAAGATAGTTATTATACAACCGATGATGTATTTAATAAACTCGGATTTAAAGCAACAATTTTTGTTGCCACTGGACCAATGGTGGATGGCAATTCATTTTATTTAGACAAGAGCGAATTGAAGAAAATGTCCGAATCTGGTCGATGGGAAATAGAAGCGCATGGTCGGTATTCGCATAATAAAATAAAAATAAATAACTCGTCTACTTCTTCTGATTTAAATGAAGGTAGATTTCTTACATCAAAGATGTATTTAGAAAATGAACAAAGATTAGAAACTGATGAAGAATTTATAAATAGAGTAAGAAATGACTATGTTGTTGGTAATCAAGATATAAAAAATATTATAGGTAAAGAGCCACGCTTTTTTGCAATTCCGCTTAATGACTACGGTGATTCGGATTTTGGTAATTTTCCTCAGGCGGTTGAAATAAATAACAATATTGCAAAAGAGTTATATAGCCTAGCGTTTATTCAAGGAAATGAATTTGATGATGTGACTGTTGTATTAGAATCACCATATAATGGTGTTGATACTGATCCGATGCGTATGCGAAGACTTGAAATGAAAAATATGTCATCAACGCAACTTGATAGCATTCTTACATCACGAATACCGTCTGAACCCGAGTTTGTACTTTCAGATATCACACTTAAACAAATTCCCAAAAAGCAAAGAATTTCGGGAGAGCTTACTACGCACGCTGAAGGATTTGAAATAAAGGCATCGGAACCAAATGGGAATGCATCATTTGAAGTAGGTGAACATTTTTGGAAGAATTATACTGTCTCAAGCACCTTTGATATTATCGAAGGTGACTCAGTCTATCTTTTTGCACGACATGAAAGTGAAAATTCATACTATGCGTGTGGTGTGTCTGGAAATACACTTTTTATAAGAAAGGTTATAAATGGTAATACTTCATACCTTGCAACTGAGCATCTTGATTTTTCGATATATGAACAAAAGAATTTATTGTTAGATTTTGATTTGGTAGGTACAGATATTTCATGTATGCTGAATAATTCAATAACGGCGATTTCAAAAGATTCTGCAATCTCAATGGGTGATTCAGGTATGATTATATGGAGTGAGTCCAGTATTGCGCATAGTATTATTCATGATTTTAGCGTAGTGAAATAGTGGGAAATATATAGTACACTATAGGCATGACAATTATAAAATCAATTGGAATTCTCGTAGCAGTTATAGTTGTGTTTCTTGTGGGCCAAAAAGCATTCGACGCATATTTTTCTTCAAGAAATCACAATAATGTTGTAGGAGTAATATCAGACAAAACAGGATCTCTTTCAGGTGATGATGAGGGTGAGGGTGTATTCTTGAAAGGAAATTTCGGTGCTGAAATGGAAGATCTTTTGGCGGCTGTTTCTCGTTCAAGAAAAAATCAAACAAAAACTGGGACTAGTACAAAGGATTCATTTTCTACATCTCTAATCATAGATGAGTCAGGTTCAATTTCAGGAAGTACAAGTTCTCGATGGTGGGTTAATTCTGGTGGACGATTTATAATTAATGGCTCAACAGCCAAGACAATTTTTGGTGATTTGCCCTCATCTGATAATTGGTACAAAGAGTATCTTTCTTCAAATCCACTAGATACAGACAACGGTCTTCATCCTCAAAATATTTTTAGACTTGTTGAGCGTGAGTTTTGGAAAAATTTCTCACAGGAAGTGTATTTTAAAATAGTAAAATATAATGTAAGTCAAAGTCCAAACAGGAATGCATCAAATGGAGTTTTGCTGTTTAATCGATATCAATCTGGTGATAGTCTTTACTATTCTGGAATTAGAGTTGACGGAAACATTGTTGTTAAAAAGAAATTAAATGGAACATATTATACTCTTGGAACAATAAAACAATTTCCTGGAACATATTCAATTTCATCAAATCCAAATTTGCTCCCATTGAATCAATGGATAGGACTTAAAACTACAGTGAGAGATTTATCTGATGGCAGGATTGAAATAATTGTATATACCGATGTTACGAATTCAAAGCAGTGGGCAGAGTCACTTAAGGTATATGATGTTTCTGGTACAAACGGTTCAAATACCATTAGTACTCAGGGATATGCGGGAATACGAACAGATTTTATGGATGTTGAGTTTGACGATTACTCAATTTCATCACTTTAATAAAAAACTCCTTAAGTGAAATTTCACTGAAGGAGTTTTGAGTGTTTAGATAAAGAACGTTAGTATCCAGCCGGTCGCGAGTATGGCAAGCGGTTCCAGTACAAACTTTACCAAGGCATTCTCAATGTTTTCAAGAAAACTTGCTGAATGATCAATCACCACACTACCTCCACTTCTAGGCATGATTATTGCTATAATAAGCATCACACCTGATCCTGTTATTATTGTTAATTCAGGAAAGTGAAAAGTTGGGACAATGTACCAATTCCAAAGTAAAGAGAAGATTTTTCCGTACCAGACTGTAGTTATCATTACATTGAGTAATGTTGCGATAATTGCTTTTGTTGACATCGTTTAGGTTTTTAAATTTTTAAATATATTATCATAAAATAGAATTTTTGTCAAGTATGTTTATATCATAAAAAATACAGCGTTTTAGTTTCTCGCAAGTATGCATTATGATCATCACGCGTGATAATCTACTTTTTCGCCAAAAGTCCCTATGTGTGGTACAGTGTGTTTCTAAATGCAAAAGACAATCTCTGTCAAAAATATTGAATACTCGGTCAATGAAAAGCCCATTTTGCAGGGCATTTCTTTTCGTTGTGCAGATGATGAGCGAATCTGTATATTCGGCGAAAACGGCGCAGGGAAGTCGACACTCCTTAAGATTATTTGCGGTGAAGTAGAGCAAGATTCTGGAAGAATAGAAAAGCAAGGACATATCAGATTTGTATATGTACCACAAGAATTCGACCACTCATACTTCGAACTTTTGATAGAAGAATATATCAAAGAGAAAGCAGGTGAGACACTTTCAAAAAAAGTCCACAATATTGCAAAGGTTCTCGGATTTCATATTGAAAAGCACAAAGATACAAAGTGTGGAAGACTCTCCGGAGGACAGCAAAAGATTCTTGCGCTCTCATGTGCGTTTGCGCTTGCACCGGACTTCTTGCTTCTCGACGAACCAGAAAACCATCTCGACATTGTAAGTCGTGTGGAACTCGTGCGACTTCTCGAAGAATTTCGTGGAGCGATTATTTTTATTTCTCACGATAGACTTCTCATTGATGGTGTTGCGACAAAAATTGGTGAAATAGTCCAAGGGAAAATTTATATTTCAGAAGGAGACTACGATGATTATATTCAGACTAAGGTTGAGCGAATTGCAGGACTACAACGTGAACATGATGTTCGTTCGAAGAGAATCAAGCAACTTTCTTCGGCGATTGTGATTCTCCAACAAAAAGCATTTCGAGGAAAAGAAGTCTCGGCATATAAGCGTGCAAAAGAAGAACTCGCACAACTCAAAAAAGAAGCAAAAGAAAACGGTAGACCAGACGAAGCACAAAACAAAATTAAAATTGCGAGTACTGAGCAAGGTCTTCATGGAGGAAAATTGGTATTGAAAGTAGTAAAGGGAATGTTTGAATTTCCAGAACCAAAGAAAAGAATTTTTGATAATGTTGATTTGGAAATTCGCACAGGAGACAAAGTAGTACTACTTGGAAGAAATGGCTCAGGTAAATCTACATTTTTGAAGTGTCTCACAAGTGAACTCACTCTCACGAAGGGCGAAGCGACTTTTGGAAACGGAATTACATACGCGTACTTTGATCAGCATGCACAATTTGACCCAGAATTAAGTGCGGTAGATATTGTGTGTGAAAAACTCAACATGATAGACCAAGAAGCGCGTTCTGTTCTCGGTATGATGAAATTTGACACACCTCGGATGATTGCTCCTATTCGGAATCTCTCTGGTGGAGAGCGAATGAGACTTCGATTCGCGATTGTATTTGGTCAGCGACCAGACCTCATCATTCTCGATGAGCCTACAAACCATATCGATGAAGTAACTTGGGAAATTCTCCTTGAAGCATGTAAGACGTCAAAAAGTACGATACTCCTCGTGAGTCACGACTATGAATTTATCGAAGCATTTGCTCCGAGTGTCTTTTGGGTGATTCACAATCAGGCTGTGGTGGCACGACACAAAGAACTCAACGAACTACTTGAAGAACTCAAATCATAGAAGATATGATGCATATCCACTTAGCTGTTTTGATATAATTTGTGTATGTATTTTGTCTATATAGTGAAATGCAGTGATGACACACTTTATACTGGAATCACTACGAATCTAAAAAGGAGAATAATGGAACACAACTCTCTCACAAAAGGAGCGAAATATACCAAAGCTCGCCAACCGGTGGTGCTTGTGTATTCAAAGAAATGCAAAAATCGTTCTGTTGCGTCGAAAGAAGAAGCAAGAATAAAAGGATTGAAGCGCTCGGAGAAGATGTCTATCTTTATATAAATGTATTCTTGCAAAAAAATGTACTGAGTGGAATAATTAAGGAAAACACTCATACTGTATGGCTGCACCTCAGATTCTTACAGAAGAACATCACAGACGCCCGAAGTCTATAGGCGGGACAGATGCTCCTTCAAACATCTCATTCGTTCCAGCAAAACTACATAAATGTTGGCACACGTTATTTGGTAATATGAATGCGTTTCAGATCAAAGATGAATTAAATCAATGGTTTGCTCCAAAAAGAAAAAGAGTTGTTTGTAAGTTTATAAATGGCTCTAAAGTTAGCATTCAAGGAGGTCAGCAAACAAAAAATAAGAACAAACGTCAAAAGGCGTTTGATATGTTATTTAAAAACATGACTTTTTCTGAAGCGATCGATTATATCAATAGTGTGTGGCTCGATGGAAGTTATCACTTCTATATTCTGTCAAAATGATTTTGTGGTTGGCATGTACATGTCAACCATTTTTTATTACCAATAGACTTGCTGGATAAATATTGAATTGTGTGCTATTATTTAGGCATTACCAAAAAGTAAAACATTAGATATGCCAACAGCAAACTCAGCATTTATGAAGCCAATGACTTTGAGTCCAGAACTCGAAGCAGTTATCGGAAAAGGGCCTATGCCACGAAGTGAAGTGGTCAAAGCGCTCTGGGTGTACATCAAGAAGCACAACCTTCAAGATCCAGCTAACAAGCGAAACATCAACGGTGATGAAGCGCTCACTAAAGTTTTCGGAGGAAAAAAGACTGTGACTATGTTCGAAATGACAAAACTCGTTTCAAAACATCTTTCATAAATAATAAAAAACGCACGACATGCTCGTGCGTTTTTTATTTTCACATTTGTTTTTTGTAGTAATGAGTTACACTAAATATATATGAAGAAAATATTTTTTACTTTAATGCTCGTGTTCTTTCCATTCCTTCAGGCATCTGCACATGTGAAGTGGTTTGTAGATAGTGATGCGATTGTTGAATCACAGCATGGAAGTACTGCGTTTTATTATCTTACAAGTAAGGAGGTTTTTGTGTGGTCGTTCATCACGATTGTTGTTGTAGGTATATTTGCCCTTATTGATAGACGCCTAAAAAGTCCACAATCTGTCGAACAATATGCAGCACGTCACAAAAATACACTTGAAAGAATTGCTCAAGTAATGCTTGGTCTTTTCTTGGTAAGTGTAAGTCTCCTGTGGAAAATCGTTCTTATTCCTGAATTTCCAATTGATTCACACTACATGCTTTTGCTGGGATCTGTGCAGATCATTGCAGGTACGTTGTTTATATTCAATCTTTATTCTCGACTTGGATCAATACTCCTTCTCGGACTTGTTGGATTGATGACATTTCATGTTGGATGGATTGCATTTTTTGAAAACATTATTTTGATTACACTCGCGATATTTTTCTACGTTCGTCATTCATCACCATCAAGCTTCGCATTTCGATTCAATGATCATGTACTGGAAATGGTAAGAATCGGAGTAGGTATATCATTGATCGTACTTGCGTTTACAGAAAAACTTATGTATCCAGAGCTGAGCCTGTCGTTTCTTGATGTGCATCACTGGAATTTTATGCAACATTTTTTTGGTGTTGAATGGTTTTCAAATGAGCTTTTTGTTTTAAGTACAGGATTTGCAGAAATGATTTTCGGGATACTGTTTATTTTTGGTTACATTACACGTATTACCACAGCATTAATCGCGTGTTTCTTTGCGATGTCAGTAGTAACAATGCTTGTACAGTTTAAACAATGGGAAGTGGAAGATTTGGTAGTGTATTCTGCGGCGGTGTTGCTTTTGTTTTTTGGAGCAGGTGCAACAAGATTCTTTCATAGAATTACAACAAAAGAATATATGAAGCAAAATGTTGGTGAATTATTTTTTAAGAAAGTATCGTAATGTTTTGTAGCGTGATACACTTAACTTCATGAAGGCAAAAGTAATTGAGAAAAATTTTTTCTACGCGTTTCTTGTACTCGTTTCAGTTATAGCTGGAATAATACTTTGGCCGTTTTTGTCAGTGATTGTTATCGGAGCATCTCTTGCGGTGGTATTTCACCCAGTGTATGTCCTTGTTGAAGAGAAAATCACACATGGTATACCGTGGCTTTCTGCACTCCTTACGACACTTCTTTTTCTTGTATTACTTGGAGTACCATTCTTTTTCATAGGTTCTTCAGTGTTTAGACAATCACAAGAAATGTATTCATCGATTACTTCAAATGGTGGGCCAAGTCCGTATATTGCACACATATCACAATCAATAAGTGAAGTATTACCCAACGGAATTTCTGTAGATGTTGCAAAAAAAATTGATGATATCGCATCATTCTTGTCAGGTAGTGCATCAAAGATTTTTACATCTACGATTAGTACGTTGTTTTCCTTTTTGCTTGTTCTACTCTCACTATTCTATTTTCTCAAAGATGGAAAACAGTGGAGAGATATGTTGATTGACTTGTCACCACTTCCAGATGAGTACGATGAAAAAATTCTTTACAAGCTTTCACGTGCAGTAAACGGAGTAATGAAAGGGTACTTGCTGATCGCGCTTGTCCAAGGATTGTTGATGGGGATTGGGTTGTGGATTTTTGGTGTACCAAACCCAGCATTGTGGGGAGTGTTTGCCGGTGTTGCATCTATGGTGCCAAGTATCGGAACTGCACTTGTGGCAGTGCCCGCAATCCTCTATCTTCTTGTAACGGGTGACAGTACTGGAGCGGTTGGATTTACAGCATGGGCGTTGATACTTGTTGGAACAATCGATAATTTTTTGAACCCAATCGTGGTCGCAAAGAATATTGATCTACATCCACTTATCATTTTGTTTGCAGTACTTGGTGGAATCTCGTTGATGGGAGCGGTGGGGATTCTCATTGGTCCACTTGTTGTATCACTTTTGTACACACTTCTTACTATTTATCGCGAACATTTCAAATCATAATAAAAACCTCGCATTTCATGCGAGGTTTTTATTATGATTTTAGTGTACCTATTTTGTGAGAAGCGAGTTCTTTTTCTGGGCTTCGCTCTCCTCCGTGTTGGTCATCAAATGAGCTTGTGCCATCCTTTCCACAAAGTCGCTTTATTGCACCACTTCCGCCAGGGTGTTGATTTATAAATGAAGTGAGGTCGTATACATTACCACTTACGATTGTCCAACAGCTTGATGAAGAGTTGTGTGTTGCGACTTGTGCACTGGTGTATTCATTTGGGTTTGTTTTTGGTGGAGTTGAGGGTGTTGTTGGTTTTGGGGTTGTGGTAGGTGTGGTTTTTACTGGAGTGGTGGTTGTCGGTGAGGTTAATGTCTCTTTTGGTACAAGACTTGCAAGTGGTGGTTCATTCGCTACTGTCTTTTGTTCAGGTGCTTGTGAAGGTTGTTTGGTGGTTAGTAGGAATCCTGCATAAATAATAATAATGCTTATTGCTACAATTGGTACAATTTTTTTCATATTGAAAGTATAGTACTTTTGAAAACTTAATCAAATGTGTGAGAATAATCGATTTTTGCACAGTCATATAGTCAAAAAGTTTTATATACTAGTAGTATATGGCGTTATCTAACACATTGAAACAATCACGACTCGATGAGCTCTCTGATGGAATTTTTGCAATTGTAATGACACTTCTCGTACTTGAGATAAGAATTCCGGAATTGCATGGAACACCAGACAATATTGACTTGATAGTTTCGCTTTTTCAAATAATTCCAAATTTGCTTAGTTATCTACTTTCATTTGCGCTACTCTTTACATACTGGCGCGCACACCACTATGTGGTTTCTGTATATGCGAAAAATATCGATTCAAAACTTACAAATATCAATGCACTCTTCTTTTTCCTTATTGGATTAGTACCTTTTTCTAGTCAGTTGCTTGGACGTTATAGTGCTACTCAAGCTGCGGTAGTGTTGTTTGGGGTGCACATGATATTGATTAGTTTGTGTATTTTGTGGATGAGGTCTTATGTGTTGAATGATCCCGCAATAAAAAATCCTCGCGTGAGTAAAAAGGAATTTCAAAATGGTACACTCCGGACATTGTTGCCACTTTTTTCTGCGCTTGTTGCAATAGTGGTGAGTTTTTATAATATCAAAATATCACTAGCATTTTATACATTTGCAATATTGTTTAATCTTTCACATACAAGTACTCATATTGTTCACACAGTGGTCGACAAGGCGCTTGGTCAAGAAGTTGAAAAATAATTATGGATACTACACATTTTGATCTTTCAATAAAGTCATCTTCACTTAAAAATATCCCATTTGAGTTGTACCAAGTGTTTATGATTTTTGTTGTGCCGGTGACGTTGCTGTATTTTGGGATTATACCCATAGAGTGGAGGTTTTTTGTACTTGCATTCTGTGCGCTTATGATTTATGGAATAATCCGAAAAGAAAAATGGAGTCTTGAGATGCTCGGTATAAAAGAATTTCACACCGAAAAGGAACTCACTCCATATATCACTTTTGCATTGATGGGTATTTTTTTCATTATTGGCTTAGCAAAGATTCTTGGGATGCCTCCAAAGATTTCTACTGATAATGCACTTCACTTATTTTTACTTTTTATTCCTGTGTCTGCATTCCAACAATTTGCATATCAGGGTTTTCTTATGCCGATTCTCCACAGGGTGTATAGATCAAAGGTTAGAATTGTGTTTGTAAGTGCACTTTTGTTTACTTTTCTGCACATTATTTATCCAGACGCTGACGTAAATTTACCCTTGGCGTTTGTTGGTGGGATAGGTTTTTCGATGATGTATTTGCGTTACCCAAATCTCATTTTGATTTCAATTGTTCATGCGATATTTAATTTCACTGCGATATTGTACGGTTTTTTTGTCATACCAAACTTATTAAAATAGTATATACTTAACACATTATGGGAATGGGAGAAATCGCACTATTGTTTGTTACATTTTTGCTTCTAGTTGGAAGTATGTTTATGACACTTATTCCAGCGCTTCCTGCGTTGCCGTTTATGTTTTTGATTGTGAGTGGGTATGCAATCGTGACAAAATTCACCACTCTGTCAGCAGGGAACATGCTTATTCTTTTTGTCATAATGCTGGTCTCTTTATTGGTAGATATGCTTTCCGGAATTATTGGTGCAAAGTATGGTGGTGCAGGTAAAAAGTCATTGATATACGGATTTATTGGAATGCTTTTGGGTACAGTTATTATGCCGCCATTTGGTTCACTTTTTGGACTATTTGCAGGGGTGGTATTGTCGGAAATACTTGCATACAAGGACCACCACAAGGCTATTCGTGCCGCGACAGGTGCTGTGCTTGGAGTAGTGTTTGGAATCATGGTGAATTTTGCTCTCGCGTTTATTTTTATTGGAATGTTTGCATCGTTTCTTTATAAATAAAAGTGGTGCATATGTGCTATACTATTAGTATTATTAGATACTAATCTATATTCTTATGGAAACAGATACACGTTCGAAAGCATTGACGATATTCGGAATTATTCTTGGCGCAAGTATGATTGCAAGCGTGCTTATAGGAGCGGGTGTGTTCTATAAAATAAAATCATACGACAATGCTCTGTCTGTGACTGGTTCTGCAAAACGTGAAGTTACTTCAGATAAAGTGAAGTGGACTTCTAGTATTACTCGAACTGTTAAAATTTCTGGTCTAAAAAATGGCTACACACAAATGGCCAAAGACTTAGCTGATGTAAAAGCATTTTTTAAAGAAAAGGGAATTCCCGATGAGGCGATCACTATTTCTCCGGTGTTCATGAATGAAAACTGGCAACAATACGCAACCGCAGAAACAAAAGAATACAATCTTGTTCAAACATTTGAAATTCAGTCAGATGATGTTGTGAAGATTACTGATGTATCAAAGAATATTCAAACAGTTATCGACAAGGGAATAATTTTCCAAAGCAATTCTCCTGAATATTATTATTCAAAACTTCCAGAGATGCGTGTAGAGCTTTTGTCTGAAGCACTTGCTGATGCAAAGAATCGTGCAACAAAACTTGCTGAATCTACAGGAGGTAAGGTGGGTGCACTCAAATCTGCATCGTCGGGTGTGGTCCAAGTACTTACTCCAAACTCTACTGAAGTTTCGGATTATGGTTCATACGACACTTCAAAAATTCAAAAGGAAATCATGGTTACTGTCAAAGCATCATTTACTGTAAAATAATAATTCACACACCCGCACAACACTGTGCGGGTGTGGTGTTATAATTAACGTATGAAAAAATCACTAGTATTTATTTTAGCTGCATTGCTTTTCAGTGCTGGAACATTTGAAGTGCATGCAGATCAAGTTGGATTTCCAGAAAAATCGATTTGGTATTCAGACGATACATTTATAGTAGGTAATGTTGTCACTATTTATACACTTGTGGTGAATGGAGAATCTTCAACTCTTACTGGTACTGTGCGATTCTTCGATCGCGATACTGTTTTGGGTGAAAAGAAAGTTACTATTGATAAAAATGATGCAAAAGTAGTATCTCTTGATTGGAAAGTGTCAGAAGGTGAACATCAATTTTCTGCGCAGTTTTCTCAGGTTTCCGCAATTGAAGCAGATGGAAAAAAGGTTAGCATTGTTCCAACTACACCAGCCACACAAAAAGATACAGTCTATGTGAAGAAAGCAATTGCAAAAGAAAACACATCCAATGCAAACGCACTCTCTGCACAAGCATCTTTGAATAAAGATTCAGTTGTTGGCGAAGTCTCTAAAGCAACGGATTTTATCAAAGAAAAGACACCGGATTCTGTAGAAGAGAAAATATCTTCGACAACAGCAAGTATTGAAACTTTGAGAGAGACATGGGAGGAGCAGTTTTTGGAAAAAAAGCAGAACGAACAAGACTCACTCAACGCATTAAATGAATTTTATGATGAGAGACTTAAGGCGAAAGAGGAAGCTGATCCAGACAATTTTGTGAAGCAATCATATGTAGATTCAAGTGGAGAAAATATTTTAAAAAAACCGATGCACTATGTACTAATATTTTTATATTCACTTATTGGATTTATTGTTGGGAATGCATTAATTTTCTACGGACTGCTGTTGTTGATTGTATTTTGGCTTGTCAGAGGGATTTGGCAAAAGATCAGAAATTAAAAACGCCACCAGGTTGTCCTGGTGGCGTTTCTCATAAATGAGCTTTCAACATCGAACGTATACAACTACTTCGCAAACGTCTTACTGCCTTCTCTTTAATTTGCCTCACGCGTTCGGGTGTAAGTTTAATTTTTTCCCCGATTTCGTCGAGTGTCATAGGAGGATACTCGTTTAATCCGAAGAAATATCTTAACACTTCAGCTTCACGCTCGGTAAGTTTCTTCAGTGCTCTATTGATATCTGTTCTCCTGGATGCATTGACAAGATTGTATTCGGCTGGTGCTTCCGTATCATTCTGTAGAATATCGAGAAGTGTTGTTTCTTCGCCGTCAATTGTTGGCTTATCAAGAGAAACTGAGTTGTGGAATAATAGAATAATCGCGGATGCAATTTCACTGTTTGACAAGTTGGTCAATTCTTTAAGTTCCTCGAGTGTTGGCTCCCGTTCATATTTCTGTTCAATTTTCATCGATGCATTACTTATCTTGTTCATTGCACCTATTCGATTTTGAGGAATTTTTACGATTCTTGCCTGTTCAGCAATAGCTTGCATGATTGATTGACGAATCCACCATACTGCGTACGAGATAAATTTGAATCCGCGTGTTTCGTCGAAGCGTTTCGCAGCTTTGATCAAGCCAAAATTTCCTTCATTGATTAAATCCGGTAGGCTCAATCCTTGATTTTGGTATTGCTTTGCAACCGATACCACAAATCTTAGATTTGCACGTACGAGTTTCTCAAGTGCCTTTTGGTCCCCGTTACGAATACATACAGCAAGTCGAACTTCTTCTTCTGCTGAAATCAATTCTTCTTTTCCGATATCTTGTAAGTATCTTTCAAAACTTGCAGATTCTCGATTTGTAATCGATTTTGTTATTTTGAATTGTCTCATGTTTTTAGGTTCTATTTATTTCTAAAGTACCATTATTTTATATTTTAGTCAAACACTGACTAAAATAAAGAATTTCGATTATAATAATGTGATATGACTTCACACTCAAAAAGAACACTTTCGACAATTTTTCTTTTATTCTGTATATTTTTTCTATACTGGTATATTTATCTTGGATTAATTCTCATTGCGCTGTTTGTATTTAAAAAGTATTCAGAGGGAGTTTTGCTTGCGGTGGTGGCAGATCTATTATTTGGATACAAAGGAGGAAGTATTTTGGGATTTAGTTATTCAACAACTTTAATCGTAGGGAGTGTATTCGTGTTGAGCCTAGTGGTGCGAGATAAATTGCGATTTATTTATGATCATGCGTAGGAGATTTAAAAAAAATAGATTTAATGCTGAGATCGAGCCAGACGAAATATTCATGGACTCGCAAAATATTCCCGAATTCGATACTCAGCAATTTGAAGGTAGACTTGAAAAACCTATCGGTAAAGGTAGTGTTGTATTTTTAGGTGTTGTGTTTTTGATTATTGGTGTGGTGTTTACGTCTCGATTAATCGTACTTCAGCTCAACAAAGGAAAATTATACTTTGAGATTAGTGAGAAAAATAGTTTGAAATCAGAACCACTCTTTGCCGACCGGGGTGTGATTTATGACAGAAACGGAGTGGAGCTCGCATGGAATGTGATTCACGATAAGGGTGAGCAGTATTTGCTCAGAAGATACATTAATAGTCCAGGATTTGCGCACTTGCTTGGATATGTAAGTTATCCTGAGAAAGATAGTGATGGTCATTATTGGCAAAAAGAGTATATAGGTAAAGATGGTGTTGAAGATGAATACAATGACATTATTTCAGGTGTAAATGGTGCACGATTGTATGAGACAGATGCGCTCGGACACATAAAGACAGGTAGCGCACTAAATTCACCAGTGCCTGGAACCAATCTAAATCTCACTGTGGATTCTCGAATTCAATCAAAGTTGTATGAAGCAATTGTCGGACTTGCCGAGCGAGCAGGATATAGAGGTGGTGCAGGTTTGATTATGGATATACAAACAGGAGAGTTGATTGCCATGACAAGTTATCCAGAATATGATCCAAATATTATCGCTGCAGGTGAGGACAAAGAGACAATTCAATCATATCTTTTAGATACAACAAAAAAACCATTTATAAACAGAGCGGTTTCTGGTGTGTATACTCCAGGGTCTATTGTTAAACCCTTTGTTGCAATTGGAGCGCTGCAAGAAGGAATTGTTGATCCAAATAAGAATTTTTATAGTTCTGGTGCGCTTGTTATTCCCAATCCATATCATCCTGAACTGAAGTCAGTATTTAAAGACTGGAAAGAAGGTGGGCATGGATATACTGACATGAGAAAAGGTCTTGCAGAGTCTGTTAACACATATTTTTACATTATCAGTGGTGGATATCAGGATCAAAAAGGTATTGGAATTGCAAATATTGAAAAATATACTCGCATGTTTGGAATTGCATCAAAAACAGGAGTTGATGTTGAAGGTGAAAAAATTGGAAATATTCCAAGTGTTGAATGGAAGGCAAGCAAATTTCCGGGTGACCCGTGGAGACTTGGAGATACATATCATACAGCCATCGGTCAGTATGGATTTCAAGTTACACCAGTGCAAATGGTCCGCGCAGTCGCAGGAATAGCATCAAAAGGAAAGCTGGTCACCCCTCATGTTTACAAAGATGTCGATCCAGCAACTCTTTCTACTGAGACACTTTCAATAAACTCATCGAATTATGAAGTAATTCATGAAGGAATGCGCATGGTGGTCACATCTGGCACAGGAGGAGCATTAAATATTGGTGATGTTGAGATTGCTGCAAAGACTGGTACAGCACAGGTAGGACTGTCTAAGAGATCAATCAATTCATGGGTGATTGGATTCTTTCCGTATCAAAATCCACGATATGCATTCACTGTGTTGATGGAAAATTCACCGTCTTCAAATAAGGCTGGTGCTGCACAGGCGGTCGGTGAGCTTGCTCGCTGGATGGCTCTGTATACACCCGAATACTTCAAATAGCTTCGTTGACCAGGGGTGTCAAATCGGGTATACTGTGGGTCATGGATAAAGAAGCAACATACATAACAGAAGAGAAGAAAATTGCCCTCGAACAGGAGCTTCTTGAACTCAAATCTGTAAAAAGAAAAGAAATCCTTGATGCACTCGAATATGCAAAATCACTCGGAGATTTGTCTGAAAACGCAGAATACCACCAAGCACGAGAAGAACAAGGAAAGCTCGAAGAACGAATTTCAAAGATTGAACACATCTTGAAACATTCAGTTGTAATGAAAAAACACCACAGTACAAATGTGGAAGTCGGATCGACTGTGAAAGTAAAGAAAGAAGGTTCAAAAGAAACACAGACATATCAAATCGTTGGACAAGAAGAAGCAGATACAGCAAACGGTAAAATTTCTCACAAGTCACCATTGGGTGAAGCACTCTTTGGTCACAAGAAAGGTGATACTGTTTCGTTTACAACACCAAAAGCAACATTTAATTATACTATTATCGATATAGAATAATTATTCGCAAAAGGTCTGCGCATCATGTGTAGGCCTTTTGACTTTCAACTTTTATCTTTTTAATTTATACTTTTGTTATGGCGTCACTAGAAGAACTTCGAGACATGCGTCTCAAGAAAATGAATTTATTAAAAGAGGCGGGTATGGAGGCATTTCCTTCATCTGTCCCAAAAACTCACTCACTTTCAGAAGTGAGAGGTTCATTCGAAAAATTAGAAAATGAGAAAACACAGATTTCTGTTGCGGGACGTATTATGTCTGTGCGTGGGCAAGGAGCAATATTGTTTGTCCCACTGTATGACGGCACAGATACTTTTCAGCTTGTGTTTAAAAAGGATGATATGGATGAAAAACTCTTTACTCTTTTTGTTGATGGAATAGATATCGGAGATTTTATTTCTGCAACAGGAACAGTGTTTGAGACTCAGCGTGGAGAAAAAAGCATACTCGTATCTACATGGATATTGGCTACGAAGTCACTCGCACCACTCCCAGAAAAGTGGCATGGAATCACTGATCCCGATGAACGCTTCAGAAAGAGATATCTTGATATATTGATGAACCCAGAACTTCGAGAAATGTTTGAATTGAAAGCGAAATTTTGGGATGTTGTTCGGACATTCATGAAAGAAAAGGGGTTTACTGATGTAGAAACTCCAACACTTGAAGTCACCACTGGCGGAGCTGAGGCAAGTCCTTTCAAGACACACCACAATGATTTTGATGTAGATGTGTTTTTGCGAATATCAGTCGGTGAGCTGTGGCAAAAGAGACTCATGGCAGCAGGTTTTGATAAAACATTTGAAATCGGAAGAGTGTATCGAAATGAAGGAACAAGTCCAGAGCATTTACAAGAATTCACCAACATGGAATTCTATTGGTCTTTTGCAAATTATGAAAATGGAATGGAGCTCGTAGAAGAACTCTATGAAAAGATTGCAAAAGAAGTATTTGGAAAAACAGAATTCACTACTCGAGGTCATACATTTGATTTTTCAAAGCGACCATGGCCGAGAGTTGACTATGTAGATGAGATAATCAAAATGACTGGAGTAGATGTGCTCACAGCGACAGAAGATGAGATGAAATCAAAACTCAAAGAGCTTGGTGTGGAATATTCAGGAGAAAATCGAGAAAGACTTACTGATACGCTTTGGAAGTATTGCCGAAAACATATTTCAGGTCCAGCATTTCTAGTGCATCATCCGGTGCTTGTGTCACCGCTTTCAAAAGTACTCAAATCAGATCCGCGAAAAACAGAGCGATTCCAGCCACTCATTGCAGGAAGTGAGGTGGGAAATGGATTCTCAGAGTTGAACGATCCAATCGATCAACGCGCACGATTTGAACTTCAACAAAAGCTAATCGAACGAGGTGATGATGAAGCAATGATGCCCGAATGGGAATTTGTAGATATGCTTGAGCACGGAATGCCACCAACATGTGGATTTGGATTTGGAGAAAGACTTTTTGCATTTCTTGTCGATAAACCACTTCGAGAAACACAACTCTTTCCACTCATGAGACCAAAACAAGAAGAATAAAAAATGCCCGCAATCGCGGGCTTTTTTTTGTTACCATGCAGCAAAATTAGTATTTTTGAAACATGGAATGCCGTTTTCATCTAACGTGTAATTGAAATTGTTTTGAAAGTTTTCAATTTCCCTGTTCCGGGCTTCTCTTTCGGACTCATTTTGTGCTGTAAGTGACAAAGTGATTCCATTTGTTGTTGAAGGCTTTACAACCTCCCATTTCATCGCGTTAGGCAATAACAGTCCTGGTGGATACATTGTTTTTTTCATGGGTTCGTTTTTCTATACAATACATCAAAAAAATAATAAGTAAAGCTTATAAAGATTTCCACAGTTAAAGTGGGATTTTTGTTTTGATTGTGGGATAAAGTGGGGTATACTTTATTCAAGTGGGATAAAGTGGTAAATAAAAAATCTCACAAAAAACATTTATCAGATTACGGAATTCACTATGCTTATCGGAGAGTACACACATACATTGGACGACAAAAATCGTTTGTCACTCCCGGCCAAATTTCGAAAAGAAATGGGGAAGACAGTTGTGGTGGCTCCAGGTCTTGATGGATGTATATCGATCTTTACAGAAAAAGAATGGCAACGTGTATCATCTAAGCTTTCTGAGTTTTCTACATTCAAGGCTGACAATCGAAGTTTTCAGCGCTTTATGTATGGACAAGCTACAGAAGTAGATGTTGATTCACTTGGACGAATCCTGGTTCCTGATTTCTTGAAAGAACGCGCAAAGCTAACTTCAAAGACTGTGGTTATCGGAGTGCAAGATCATCTTGAAGTGTGGAACGACAAGATTTGGGCAAATTATAAAAAGTCAGTTGATAAAGAAGCAGACAGTTTGGCTGAAAAACTTGGTCATATTGGAGCAATGTAATATATGCATATTCCAGTATTACTTAAAGAAACAATTGATTTGCTTGATGTAAAACAAGGTGATGTCGTAGTGGATGCAACTCTTGGAGGTGGAGGACATAGTGAAGCATTGTGTTCACGATTTGGAAGAACAATCACTCTTGTTGGAATCGACCGAGATGAAGATGCACTCGTGCGCTCAGAACCACGATTGATGTCGGCTGGATGTGATCCACATTTGGTTCACGGAAATTTCAAAGACGTAGAATCACTTTTCACTCGTATGCCGTTCACTCAGGCTGATAGAATCCTCTTTGATTTTGGCGTGAGTTCATTTCAAATCGATATATCAGAAAGAGGATTTTCATTTCAAAAGGATGAGCCATTGCTCATGACTATGAAAAAAAATCTCTCAGATGATGACGTGACTGCATATGATGTGGTGAACACATGGTCACTCCAAAGCCTGACAGACATATTGAGAGGTTTTGGTGAAGAGAAGTACGCATATCGAATTGCAAAAGGAATTGTTGCACATCGTGATGAAAAGCCAATCAGGACAACCTTTGAACTTGTCGACATAATCAAGTCTTCAGTACCAAAAGCGTATGTTCATGGGAAAATTCATCCAGCGACACGAACTTTTCAGGCGATACGTATTGCAGTCAACGGCGAGCTAGATGCAATCAAGGAAGGATTAGAAGGTGCATGGAATATTCTTTCATCACATGGACGAATCGCAGCCATCACATTTCATAGTCTTGAAGATAGAATTGTAAAGCACTATTTTCAGCATCTAGTCAAAGAACACAAAGCCATTCTCGTAAACAAAAAACCACTTATTCCAAGCGATGAGGAAATAAAATCAAATCCTCGCTCCCGAAGTTCAAAATTAAGAGTAATCGAAAAAGTATAATCCAATGTACACAACACATCCATCACAATCAAATATTTTTGGACCAACACTCAACCAAAAGATTTTTAGAGTTGTGGTAGTTGTCTTTGCGTTACTTTGTGCACTGTATGCATATATTATCGGTACTATTACGTTCAACGTGGTCGCTAGAAACACCTTCACTGAAGAGAAAAACACCATCTCTTCTAAGATTGGAGAGCTTGAGGTTGAGTACCTTTCACTTTCCGGAAACGTGACCATGGATGTCGCTCGAGCAGCGGGTTTTAGTGAGGCGTCAAATGTTCATTTTGTGAAGAAGGATACTGGTGTATCACGTGCAGCATTTTTGACAAATGAGCTCTAAATTTACATTTTCAAGAATCACAGGACTTTCGCTTTTACTGTGTCTTATTACAGGTTTGCTTGTGATAAGACTTTTTTATTTGCAGGTACTTAGAGGAGATGAATATAGTGAAGAAGTAAGTAATAACTATTCTGTTGAGGAATTGTCAAAATTTGATCGAGGTACAATATATACAAAGAAGAAGGATGGTACACTCGTGAGTGCGGCTACAACTGTGTCAGGATACACTCTTGTTGTTGATAAAAATTCAATAAATCTCTCACCAGAGAAACTATTTGAAATTATTAAGTCAGCGATTCCCGATGCAGATAAGAATTTTTTCGATAAAAAGATGAATTCAAAAGGAAGATATATTGATGTGGCAAAGCATGTTACTCAGTCTCAATATGATATGCTAAATGAGCAAAAGATTAACGGGATTGCATTTCGAAAGGATAAGTGGAGGTTTTATCCCGGATCAACTCTTGCAGCGCGTACAATTGGCTTTGTGGCATTCAAAGGGAATTCACTTGTGGGACGATATGGGGTGGAGAGATTTTACAACGAAACCCTAACGTTGAATAAAAATTCACTATACAGCAACTTTTTTACTGAGGTGTTTTCTACTTTGCATGATTCAGTATTCAAAGAAGACAGTATCGAAGGAGACATTGTCACGACAATCGAACCATCTGTTACTCAATATCTCGAATCTACACTTTCAAAAACAATTGATAAATACAGTGCAGATGGTGCAGGTGCAATAGTCATGAATCCAAAAACTGGCGAAATATATGCGATGTCGTATTTGCCAACGTTTGATTTGAATGATTTTTCTTCAGTACAAAATGTATCCACTTTCAATAATCCACTTGTCGAAAATGTGTATGAGTTTGGATCTATTGTGAAGCCGCTTGTGATGGCAGCTGGGCTCGATATGAACGCAGTACGACCAGATACAACATATATAGACAAGGGTGAGCTTACAATCAATACTGAAAAGATTCACAACTTCGACAAAAAAGCTCGAGGAAAAGCAACAATGCAAGACGTGCTCAATCAATCTTTGAATACAGGTATGGTGTTTGTGATGCAACAAATGGGGAAAGATAATTTCAAGAAATACATGCTTGCGTATGGAATAGGAGAAAAAACTGGTATTGATTTGCCAGGTGAAGTTTCTGGAATCACTACGAACCTCAAAAGTACTCGTGAAATTGAATTCGCCAATGCGGCATTCGGTCAGGGTGTCGCTATGACGCCAGTGGAAATAATCCGAGCCTTTTCTACACTTGCAAATGGTGGTGTCCCTGTGACTCCACGTGTGGGTTCAATGATCAAAACCAAAGATGGTGAGGAAGTAAAAATTGAACCAACATACGGCTCACAACTTATTGCACAAAAGACAGCAGATGATATAACCAAAATGCTTGTGACCGTAGTTGACAAAGGTCTCGGAGCAGGACAATACAAGAACGAACATTATAGTGTAGCTGCGAAGACTGGGACTGCACAGATGGCAATGGAAAATGGGCGAGGGTACTACGAAGACAGATATCTTCACTCGCTCTTTGGCTACTATCCTGCGTACAATCCAAAGTTCTTGGTGTTGATGTATGTGGTAAATCCAAAAGGTGTACAATATGCAGCAACCACACTTGCAGAGCCATTTTTCGATCTTTCAAAGTACTTGCTTAGTTATTACGATGTTGCACCGGATAGATAAAAATCAAATACGAAATACAAAAGCGATTATTTCTCTAGATGTTATTAAACAAAATGCATTACACATACGGAGAATATGTGGTGGATCTGTAAAAGTGTGTGCAATAATCAAAGCAAATGCATATGGACACGGAATGAAAGAAGTCGCGTTTGCACTAGAAAAAAGTGTGAACTATTTTGGTGTTGCATTGGTGTGTGAGGGGAGAATGTTGCGCGATTCGGGGATTGAAACACCAATTTTAGTATTGGGAGCTATTGGCTCAGATGAGATTGAAAGTGCGTTGCTTTCTGGACTCACTATTACAGTTCCTTCAATAGAAAAATTGAATGAAGTAAATCAAAAAGGAATTGCATTAGGAATACTTCCAAAGATTCACCTCAAGATTGATACAGGAATGGGAAGAATCGGTGTGCAATGGAATCGAGTTGGTGAATTTTTAAGAACCACAAAAAGAATGAATGATGCAAAAACAATAAACAGTGAGGGAATATATTCTCATTTTGCGGACAGTATGGATGAGGAATATACAAAATTACAGTTTGAAAGATTTGAAAAAGTAATTGCTTCTGCAAAGGAAATAAATTTAAATTTTGAATGTATACATATTAGCAGTTCGCGTTCAACATTTTTGTATCCAGAATATAGAATGACAATGGTTCGACCGGGTGTTGCATTGTATGGAATTGAGCCAGAGTCAACATCAAATATTCTTCCAAAAGAATTTATTCCTGCATTGAAGTGGGTAACACAAATCACATATTTTAAAGTATTAAAGTGCGGGGATTATGTTGGATACGGAAGAACATATCAAGTGAAAGAAGAATATGAACGAATAGTGACTCTTCCTGTCGGCTATGCAGACGGATTCCCAAGACGATTATCAAACAAAGGATTTGTGCTAATTCGGGGTAAGAAATATCCCGTAGTTGGAAGAGTGTGTATGGATCAATGTATGGTGTCGCTCGGCAAAGATGGCGAAGGGTATGTGGGTGATGAAGTGGTATTGATTGGAAGTGATGGTGCTGCATCAATTTCAGTGGTTGATATTTCAAATTACATTGATACCACTCCACATGAGGTTACTGTGTGTATTTCCGAGAGAGTTCCGAGAGTGTTTGAGAATAAATAGATTAATGGGTGTAATTTATAATACTTTTGGTAATTGCAAAGTATTTCTTGAAAAAAAGTGATAAATGATATATGGTGAGTACATCACTATATATTGGCCCTATCGTCTAACGGTTAGGACATCGCCTTCTCAAGGCGGTAATCAGGGTTCGATTCCCTGTAGGGTCACCATCTCGTGCTAGCACGAGAAGCATACAAAAACAGCCCACTTTGGGCTGTTTTTGTGATAAAATCTAAATATGCAAGAAAAATTTCCTGAAATAAAAAAAGAATCAGTACAACATTATAGTATTGGACAAAAGATACGCTCTGAAAATCTAGACGGTTCGTTTTGCGAATCTGAAATAGTGAATATTATAGATTCACAAAAAGTGATTACTGTATTAGGGTATAACTATGAAATTAAGTGTCCGATACCTATACTGATATTAGACAAGAAAATATCTGGAAATCTAGCAGCCTATCACCCCGAGTTGAATGTTATATTTGCATACAATGACACCTCGCCAGAAGTCATGCACCATGAAATTATTCACTCACTAGAAATGACTAAACAGATTCCAGAACAGCTCAATATTTTTTATAAAAAAGTACTAGAGGTATTACCTGATAATTCAAATTTGCAGCCAAATTTTAGAAAAAACATCCACGAATTCGTTGCAGATGCTTACTCAAAAAATGGGTTAATAGAGACCTTGAAAAACAAGGGCTTATACGATGAGTTTATAAATCTCACAAGATATATATTTCAATAGTAAGTCAATTACCCACTGCTCGAGAAGGGTCGTTGTGATATTATAAAAAAATATTAAATAACCTTACAGGGTAACGAATCGAAAAGTTCTATCTCGAGAACGCTCACCTTTTAGAGAGCGCTCGAGAAGCGTTGAATAAAGTCTACGTTTGTTATGAAAATGTTATAATAAAATTATGTCTGACGAAAACCCACAATCAACTACAGTAAATCACGAACACTCGATTATTCCTTTTGAGTGGGCAATAAAGAAAGTTTTAGGACCAACTTTTGATAATCTTGGTCTTGATATTCGTGCTGGGTATGAAAAAACAAAAGAGAAGATATTTAAATCAGCAGAAAAAAAACTTAAACCAAATCAAAATAGTGGTAAAGCAAACCTACGAATAGCTTGGGACATTGTCACGCAGGCGAGTTTTACAGAAAGTGAAATTGGAGCAGAATACTTTGGAGGAATTCTTGCTGCATCAAAAACAGAAGATGGACAAGATGATACTGGTATTTATTATTTAAACATCACAAAATCACTTTCATCAAAACAATTATATCTTCATTATCTTTTATATAAATCTTTAAATAATCTTTTTGTACGTACTGAATCACTACATAGCTTGAATGTAGGCATGGGTTCAGAAATAAGTGGTAAAAGAATTTATTTTTATACACTAGAACTTCTAGATCTTGGCGTTAACATTGATACTGATTTTACAGCTCTTTCAAATAAAGGTTTAATTGGTGATTTTTGGGAAGTAATAACAAAAAAGATAAAACACCCTCTCACAAATAAAGAAGTTGAAATTCCCTGTGCTGTATTTACGCCTACAACCTTAGGAATTCAAATGCTCGCAATCGCACAAAATAAATTAAAAGAATATCGAGAATTTAGTAAATCAGATTTTGGTACAATCTTAGATATAAAAATTCCTGAATTTTGTGCCTTTTCTGCCGAAGAATTGTTAAAGATTTCTATGACTTCTAATGTTCAAATAATTGAGATAGACAAACCAATCTCAGAAGTTTTTGAATTTACAATAAATCCTGATAATACTCCGAAATGGATTGAGAATATCGTAGAAGAGAAGGTAAACTCGTCTCCAATAACTGTGGGTACTGAGTATTCAAATACTAAGAACGGCATTGAATGGACTATTTACACTTGTACGAAATTTGAAAAAGATAAAAAGTTTGAACTTAAACAAAAAGACGATTTCTATCACGTAGAGTATATTTATGAAAAAATTTCTGACACTCGAACAAAGCTAACTTATCATGAGTGGATGGAAAATGATTCTGTTCTTGTAGAGCCTTTCGAAATGAAAACGCTTGAAAGGCTTAAAAAAGTGCTTGAGGTCTAAAGTTTATAGACGCTCGAGAAGGGTTGTGATGGTATAATAAAAAAGCCTTAAATAACCTTATGGGGTAATGAACCACGGGGTTCTATCACAAAAAGGCTCACTAAGATAGAAAGTCCCACCTAAGTAGGATTTTCGAGTGCATGGTGAAGTCACAGAGATTTTTTCCTGACTCTCGCCAAGAAAAAATGTGAGACGGGGTCGCAAGTGTTTACGCCCACAGAATATGCAATGCATATGAGTAGACTTTGTAACTTGTGACCTCACAGAACAAGCATGCGAAGCATTCAGTAAATCAGTGAGGATAGTATTTGTGACCGATGGCGCAATAGCTTTTCTGATATACGGTCATAAGTAAAAAACCACTGGTTTATACCAGTGGCTAGATAATGTTTGTTTAAAATGAACTATTATCAACGCATCTTAAGTTCCTTACTAATTGTTCCAACTTACCCTTGTTGATTACTCCATTACAATACTGAACATTCAAAGTATCACCCAACTTTATTAAGTCTCTTTTGTCATCAATACGACCGATGTAAAGAATAGTTAGTTGAAACAATTGTTTTGTCTCAGGATTATTAAATTCGTAATGTTCAAACTTGGCATCTTTTCTGTAACCAACCAAAATGGCTTTGGCGTCTTTAGGATTTCTACATTCTTTAGCCTTGTTGATTACTGAAACAAATTCTACTAGCAACGCAACACATATGATAGTTGCTACTACTACTTCTGTAACTTTTTTCATTTTATGTAAGTTAGTGTTTAATATAATATATCATACTAATCACAAAAGTCAAGTATCAAATTTAAATAAAATTACAAGGCAATCAAACACAAAGTTTTATCTCTAGAAGGCTCACATGGATCTATAAATTCCACTTCTGTGGGATTTATAGATTAGGAGATGTGAAGTCAAAAGTATATTTTTTTACAGATACCTTAGCTCATGTTCCATTGATACTTCCTCCGTATATAAGTTGACAAATAATATATATAGTATATAATGTATTAAACCTAAAAAATCTAAAATCATGGTAATAGTTCTAATGCGCATTCTTGAACTCGCCTATGTAGTATTTGTTACTGCATTGAAAGCGACAGGCTTCATTCTTTGGACATTATTTTTTTTCGAATTGAATTGGAAAATAATGTACTTTAAAGAAAAAATCTATACGGCCACTAATTTAGAAAATGCACGCGTCGGTTATACTAAGTACTACTTAAATGGAATCGATTGGATAAATGAAAAAGAGATTCCAGAATCTAGAAAAGAATTCGAAGAGGAATTAGATTTTCCATTAAAGTGAGTCAGTAAAAAAACCGCTGTAATTCAGCGGTTTTTATTATTCAAAATAATAATGAATTAATGTTTGCTATTTCCGGAATCCAAGTCTTTGGCTCAGGATTCAATAAAACCACACCTGTGGGACTTTTTTGGTTCTGTGTGATATTGTGTAGAAAAATCTACAAAAATGAAAAAACATAAATATGACCCCGCACTGGTAGAGCGAATACTTGCGGATGATGATTATGTTCTTCATTTGTTCGTAGTTCACTACCTCAAAACACACGACAAATTATATTTGCCTAAAAGACGCAAAAATGGCGACTATACTATGAAGTGCATACTTCATAAAGAAAGAACACCATCGTTTAGATACTCGAGTAAAAGAGGCATATTTAAATGTTTTGGGTGTGGAAGTGGAGGTAACATTCTCACTCTAATCGGGAAGTACTTTGAGCTATCATTTATAGGTAGTATTAAAAGAGCATTGCAAATGAAGAGTGTCCCTAACCACATCGAAAGTGGAAATAGTCACAAAGTCGAGACAGGTCAATTAAAAATAATTTACCCGCCACATGCTGATCCATTGAGCGGTGACTACAATCTTCCATTTTAAACACAAAAAAAGCCGGACTGTGCAATGCACGGGCCGGCTTTATAAATACTGCGAATCTCTCAAAATGAGAGAACAGTACCAGAAGTATACTTTTCTGTGAGAAAAATACAACTTTATTTTCCTTTGAGTTTAGTGATACAATCTTAGTATGTCTATATCTATTATCAAATCAACAGGAGAAGAGCAGTCGTTTAGTAAAAAGAAATTGTGCATGTCTCTCGAGCACGCTGGTGCACCAAAGAAGCTCGCAGATACGATTTGTAAGCGAGTGGAAGAGCATATCAATCCTGGAGCATCCACAAGTAAGATTTATCGAGAAGCACTTCGATATTTGATCAAAGAGAATCGCGAGCTTGCAGCTCGATATAGTATTCGTCGTGGTGTAGCGGCTCTAGGTCCTGCTGGGTTTGTGTTTGAGCAATACGTCGAGGCAATCTTGCAAGCATATGGATTCACCACAAAGAGAAATGTCATGATGAAAGGTGAATGTGTGACGCATGAAGTCGATGTGATGGCAATGAAAGACGGTGTGCATTATTTTCTTGAAATGAAATACCACAATCAAGTGGGAATCCGTACACATATAAATACTGTGATGTATGCGTATGCTCGATTGCTTGATATTTCTGCTGGTCTTGCAAAAAAAGAAAAGGATACACATGAACACAAAATGTGGCTTATCACAAATACCAAATTCACTGATACTTCAATCAAGTATGCAAATTGTAAAGATGTAATTTTGACCGGATGGGATTATCCAGAAGGGAATAGTCTTGAAGATATGATTGCATACAAAAAGCTCTATCCTGTGACAGTGCTCCCTTCGATATCTGGCGCAATGCTTGAAGAACTCGCAAGAAAAAATATTATTCTCGCACAAGATTTGCTCCCATATACTCCCCACGCACTTTCGAAACTCCTTATGATAGATGAGTATCGTGCTCAGAAAATTGCTCGAGATGTGGTAATGCTTATGAAATAGAGGTCGATTGACCTCTATTTTGTTTTGTTGTATTCTGTGGTCAAACTAAAACGAACCTTATATGACACAGAACAATAAAATTAGAATAATTTCATTTCCTGAAATGATCGAAATGGAATCACTCATGGATCCCTCGCTGCTGCTTCTGGGTCCAGTGCTCGGATCAAATATGGATATTCTCGAGTATGTGAAAACACATATTGAGAATACTTTGTCAGATATTAGGTTTCCAGAGAATAAGAAACTTAATATTGTCACTACTCGTTATCTTGGAGAAAATTTCAACGATATCAATGAAGCTGAGTACAACGAGTGGGTTACTACAATGATAGATGTGCATGTAAAGCGTGATCCCGGAAGAGTTGTCCTGGTTATGATACCAAGAGGTGATGGAACTGTAGTAAATCCGATTCGTGGATATGCACGTCACACATCGTTTGAGCTTGGGTATCTCCTTGGTGTGAATGCGCGATTATCGGTGTATATCGAGAATGGCTTTTGTGAATACAAATACTATTACCATACAATTATGGGTATTAAGCCAGGCTTACCGATTTGGGCTGATCCGCTCCAGGCAATTCAAGATGCCCTTATGATGGTATTAAAAACAGACAGGGTATCGGAAAATAGTGGCAACACTGTTACATTCTAATTATTGAATCCCCGCGTAACATGCGGGGATTTTGTTTGACTCATTCTTAAAATGTGTTATTATGTATACAAACGTTCAAAATAAAGAAAAAAATGCGTCAATTGAAAATTACCAACCAGTTCACAATTAGAGAATCTGATTCACTTACAAAGTATCTGAGTGACATATCTAAAGAGCCGTTACTTACTGTCGAGAGAGAAATTGAACTCACTGTCCGTATCAAGCTAGGCGATAAACGCGCACTTAATGAACTTGTAAAATCAAATTTAAGATTTGTGGTTTCTGTGGCTAAGCAGTATCAAAATCAGGGCTTGATGCTCGGTGATTTGATAAACGAAGGGAATCTCGGACTCATAAAGGCTGCAAGTCGTTTCGACGAAACTCGTGGATTTAAATTCATTTCATACGCTGTGTGGTGGATACGTCAATGTATTTTGCAAGCACTCGCCGAACAGTCACGAATTGTAAGGCTTCCGTTAAATCAAATCGGAATGATTAACAAGATCAATAAAGCTTTTAGTCGTTTGGAGCAAGAGTTCGAACGAGAGCCAACAGATGACGAACTTGCATCTTGTTTGGATGTGTCCATTGATGATATTAGCTCAATGTCAAATCAATCAGGACGAATTGTGTCACTTGACAGTTCTTATGAGCCGGGCGGTGAAGCTATTATTGAAAGCATTGCTTGTCCTGATGCGGGCCCTTCTCATCCGAGTAATAATCTTATTCATGAATCACTTCAACATGAGATCAGACGTTTGCTTGGGTCGTTGACTCCGAGACAGGCAGGTGTGATTAATTTGTACTTCGGGCTCGATGGTAAACCTCTCACATTAGAAGAAATTGGTGAACGATACGAACTCACCCGTGAGCGAGTGCGTCAAATAAAAGAAACAGCACTTAAAAAACTCAAGAGTGATAGTCGTTCGAGAGTACTCAAAGCATTTATGAATTAGACGTAAAAATGGTATCAAAACCCCCGCATTTGCGGGGGTTTTTATTCTTCATCTTGACTTGGTTTGTCTATCGAAAGTACTGTGAGTTCTGGTGATGCACCTGTGATCCTCATAACATCTTTGTCTATTTTTTTGAGCTCTTTATTTGCAAGGTTGTATTGATTGACTGTGGTTCCGAGTGCATTGCCGAGTTTTGTATTGTATTCTTCGTATGCTTTAACATGTTTTCCGAGTTCTTCAACACGCTTCACGATTTCTTTCGCTGACTCTTCAATTTGCATTGCTTTTAATCCTTGAAGTACAGTTTGAAGATATGCCAGAAATGAAGTAGGAGAGACGATGATGACTTTGTATTTGCCCGCAGCACGCTGGATGAGGTTGTCTGTATCTTCAGTGATTGCACCGACTTTACCAATGAGGAGATCATAATATATCGCTTCGTGTGGAATAAACATAAATGCAAAATCCATTGTATTTTCCGATGGTCTAATATACTTTGAAGTTTCGACGATACGATTCTTCAAGTCGTTTACAAAAAGTTTTTCTAAACGATCTTTTTCTGTTGGATCAGTTGTTTCTGAGAGTCTGTTGTAGTTTTCCAAAGAAAATTTTGAATCAATTGGAATTATCTTGTCTTTTACGAACACTACCGCATCAACAATTTCGTTGTTTGAAAATGTGTATTGCATTTGAAATTGTCCAGGAGGAAGAACATTTTTGAGGAGTGTTTCAAGATAATATTCTCCTAGAATTCCACGCTGTTTTGGATTTTTCAAAATGTCTTGGAGGTTTTTGAGTTGATCAGCAAAAGACACAACTTGCTTGTTGGTCTCATCGAGTCGTACGAGTTTCTCGGTGATATCCCGAATAATTTTTTGTGATTCGCCAGATTGATAGCGAATAGATTCGTTGACTTGTTTGTGGGATTCACCAAGTTTTTGGTCGACGGTGCGAGTGAGAGTGTCGAATTGTTGCAAGAGAAGCTGCATTGCGCGGTCGTCTTGCACAACAGGCTTATTTTTACGAGAAATTACGACAATAAGTCCGATGCCAAGTCCAAGTACAACGATAGATAGAATTATAAGTGCGATTTGCATAAGATTATTGCTTTCCTAAATAATATTTTAACGTATAAATCCAATCTTCTTCGTCTGCCTCATTTTGCATTTTTTGTTTGAGAAGCCAATCAAGATATCCTGAATCGATCTTCGCTACTTCTGAGACTTTTTTTCCAGTATGTTTTCCAAAGGTAAACATACTCATTAGTGACGGGCGTGAAGAAATCTCGAGCATTTGATTTAAAAGTTGATCTTCGTCATCTGTACCGAGTTCTTTTTTGAGTGCATCTTTGAGTCTCGGGAAAAGTTGTTCGAGTACAAGTACGTCACCAAGTGCGTCGTGAGCCTGTGCCTCAATTTCAATTTCTAAGTAATAACGGAGGTATTGGAGATTGTATCGAGGAATCTTGTCTTCCTTATCGAGATGTCGAGCAAGACGAAGTGTGCAAATAACATTTTTTGGTACTATTCTTTCTTTTTCAAACATACCCACATCAAATCGTGCATTGTGTGCGATAAAGATTGAATCTTCGTCTTCAAGAAGTTTTTTGACTGATGTGTATTCTGCACTTTCTTTGAATACTGGTTTGTCTGCAACCATTTTGTTGGTGATGTGAGTCACAGCACTTGCTTCTGGCGGAATCTTCTTTCCTGGATTGTAGAGTGCTTCAAAAACCGCATCATCGTATTTGTACGCAATTTGGCATAGTACATCATCGGGTCCATTGCCGGTAGTTTCGGTATCAATAAAAATAAATCTCTTGCTCATATATATGAAGTATATAGTATTTTTATAAATAATGTACTGTTTAATTTTATTGAATCTAATGGTATAATCCTCGTATATGAACAATCTTCAAGACTCAATTTCACAGCAAATTAAGGATGCAATGATGGCAAAGGATCAAGTTCGACTTGATACACTTCGAAGTGTGAAGTCTGCCTTCACTAATGAACTCGTCGCAAAAGGTCGTAAACCCACAGAATCACTTTCTGATGAGGAATGTATAGCGGTTATTACAAGGCTTGCAAAGCAACGAAAGGATTCAATTGAGCAATTCACAAACGGCGGACGACCAGAACTTGCAGCAGAAGAGAAGGCCCAGCTTGATGTTCTTTCGGCATTTCTTCCTCAGATGATGTCAAAAGAAGATGTGATGAATATCGCAATCGCAAAAAAATCAGAACTTGGCATTGAAGACAAATCTAAAGCAGGAATTCTTATGTCTAATCTGATGAAAGACCTCAAAGGTAAGGCTGACGGTACATTAGTAAAAGAAGTTGTTGATTCTCTATTTTCATAAACTATGTTTGAAAAATTTTCACCTGAAGAAAATAATGATGATATTCAATTAAAGATTGACACGAACTCTGCTCAGCTTGAGTATGTTCAGAAAAGGCTTCTTGAGCGTGAAGAAGATGATCAAGAGCAGTCAAATCTCAATGATGAACAACGAGAAGCGTTGCGTAAGCTGCTTCTTGAAACTGGCCAAAAATTAAGTATGTACAAACAATTTCAAGATTCAATAAACTCAAAATCACAAGAAGCAAAAGTGATAGAGATGAAACCTGATGAAGATATTGAAGACGAAGATCAAAATCGATTTAGAAAAGCAATCTAATTTATTATTAGCTTTTTAATTATTATGAAAATTATTTTACATTGGCTCATTATCACAGGTGCAGTCCTCGCAACACCGTATGTGGTGGACGGCATTAGTGTGACATCTTTTGTTACCGCGCTTATTGTGGCGGCGATTTTGGGATTTATTAATACTATTATTAAACCAATTATTTCAATTCTCACACTTCCACTCAATCTTCTAACGCTTGGGTTGTTTTCACTTGTCTTGAACGGACTTTTCTTTTGGCTTGTTGCAAGTGTGATCACAGGATTTAATGTGGATGGTTTCAAAGCTGCATTCCTCGGTGCAATCGTGGTGTCTGTTATCAACTGGCTGGGATCAAAGATTCTCAAAAAAGACGACTAATGTTTGGATTTAAAAAAAAGACAATTGCTGTTCATGATGGAGGCTTTCATACTGATGATGTATTTGCGTGTGCGACATTGGCACTTTATTTCGATATCAATGGAATTTCATACAGAATAATCCGAACACGAGATGAGAAGATTATTAACGAGGGTGATATTGTTGTTGATGTCGGAAGTGTGTATGACCCAAAGAATGGTAGATTTGACCATCATCAAAAAGAAGGAGCCGGAATTCGAGAAAATGGAATTCCATTTGCATCATTTGGACTTGTGTGGATGGAGTATGGAAAGAAAATTGTAACTTCAAATGAAGCATGGAAAAGAATTGATGAAAAACTCGTGCAACCAATCGATGCAGGAGACAATGGTGTGTCTACGTTTGAACTCACTTCATTTGGTGTGAGACCATATTTAATTTCTGATGTGATCGGATTATTTACATCGAACTTCAATGAACCAGAAGAAATCAATGAGATAAATTTTCTCGAGATGGTGAATTTTGCAAAAAAAGTTCTTGCACGGGAAATTAAGAATACTACTGAATTTTTCGAATCAATATCAAAGGTTGAAAAAATATACCAAGATACATCTGATAAAAGAATTATTGTGATGTCTGAAAGTTTGCCGTGGAAAGAAGTCATGCAATCACACATTGAGCCAATTTTTGTAGTATATCCACGTAGTGATGGAAATTGGGGTATCCATGGAGTAAAAAAAGAAAAAGTTGGCTTTGAAATACGAAAAGAATTTCCAAAAGAATGGTCAGGATTGCGTGATGAAGAACTTTCAAAAATTTCAGGCATTAGTGACGCAGTGTTTTGTCATAAAGCATGTTTTCTTTGTGTGGTTAAATCAAAAGAATCTGCAATTAAAATTGCTCAAATTGCATTAGCTCAATAATTTACATAATAGGAAAAAGTGTTTTAATGTGCTAGTATTCAATAACTTAATTAATATTTAAATACTAAATTCATGGCTTTCGTAGACGAACTAACTATATATGCAGAAGCAGGCGCTGGGGGAAACGGCGTTGTTCGTTGGCGTCAGGAAAAATTTATACCAAAAGGAGGGCCAGCTGGAGGAAACGGTGGCCGAGGAGGGGATGTGTTTGTGGAAGCAGTTCGGGATATTTATATTCTTGCCAAGTACAAAGGTAACAACAAATTTCATGCAGAACGTGGTGAAGACGGACGTGGATCAAGTGAGCATGGAGCAAATGGTGACGATGTGGTAATTCAGCTACCAATAGGTTCTGTGATTACAAACAAGGAAACAGGTCGTGTCGTGCGACTCGACAACGAAGGCGAGAAAATACAGATTCTTCGCGGAGGTTCTGGTGGATATGGAAATGAACATTTCAAGTCTTCAATCAATGTCTCACCTCAAGAGCAAAAAGATGGAAGAGAGGGAGATAAAGGTGAATTTAGAGTTGAGCTTGAACTTTTTGCTGATGTAGGACTCGTGGGGCTACCAAATGCAGGGAAGTCATCACTGCTCAATTCGCTTACAAATGCTAAGGCGAAAGTCGGCGACTATGCCTTTACCACACTTGATCCAAACCTTGGAGCATTTTATGGATATGTGATTGCAGACATTCCGGGAATTATTGAAGGTGCATCAGAAGGCAAAGGACTTGGAACAAAATTCCTTCGTCATATCAAACGCACAAAAATGCTCGCTCATCTTATTTCGTTTGAAAATGAAGACATGCTAGGTATGTACAAACAAATTCGTAAAGAACTCAAAAACTATGGAAATGGTTTGGATGAAAAAGATGAAGTGATTGTTCTCACAAAAACAGATGTTACTGAGGAGAAAAATATCTCGAAAGTTAAAAAAGAATTTGAAAAATTGGGCAAGCCAGTTTTCACACTCTCGCTTTTTGATGATCAATCTATCAAATCTTTCCAAGACGAACTTGTCAAAATTCTAAGAGAAAAAGAAGAAAAGGAAAAAGCAGAAAAAGAAAATACCGAAGCTGAATAATCAGCTTCGGTGGGGTTAAATTTATCGCTTATGGAAGCGTGGTTTTGTTACTATGAAATTTACCCATCCTTTTGAAACATTAAGTTCGTAAGTGGATATCACTTTCGTTATGGATTCGTTGAAGTGAAGTTTGGATTGTGATCGGATGCAGTGTCGGTCAATTGTGTACAGTTCGTTGTAAAAATCAGTAATTTGACCCTTGTTTCGAAGTGTAGTGAGAGCTTCTGCAATTATAGGATATCCCAGCACTGTGGTTTCTCGTATGAGCGATCCATTTTTCTCGCATGTATACTTTTTAAGTAAAAGTGACAATGCGCTATTGGGTTTTGTTTTTCTGATTTTACCCAAATAGTCTCGGTATGTGTACTGTGTCACATCATGTGCAATATTTATTTTTTTCATAGTAATAGTTTTTTACACCTTACTATTTCACTAAGTTGCTGTCAAATATCAAAAATAGAGAGCCGGTGAAGGCTCTCTCTGTGTTTTATTTCAAGGGCATATTTGCCTAGAAATATTTTTTGATAGTACGGTTGGGATAACAGCAAAAATTGCAGTTAGATATATTACTGAAACTATTTTTATCACCAGTTCGATACTCCACTTATCAAATTGATGTGGGTTCAAATTTAGAAGATAAGTGAATGCAATAGTAACTATTGCAAAAGAGAATGTTGCCGTTCTTTTATCACTTCCGCTGAGGTTGATGAGTGATGAAAGAATTAACATTGCACCAGGCACGAACGATTCGATCTGGTTGTCGATAATGGATATGGCAATAATTGCCACTCCGGCTACTGCGAGTAATACAAGGATGTTTTTCATATGAAGACCTTTTGATTTAAAAATATAATATCATAAATTTAACTATTAGTCAAGAATAGAAAAAAGCCTTAATTTGCTATACTCAAACCATTCATGGAAAATAAATACTATCCAACAATCGGCCTTGAAGTCCACGCAGAAATGAGCACTCGCTCAAAGATGTTTTGTGGATGTAAGAATGACCCAAACGAAGAGCGACCAAACGTAAATATTTGTCCTGTGTGTATGGCACATCCAGGAACTCTTCCTGTGATCAATAAGCAGGCAGTTGAAAACGTCATCAAGGTAGGGCTTTCTTTTGGTGCGAATATTGCAACAGACTTCACAGAATTTGATAGAAAAAATTATTTCTATCCAGATATTCCAAAAGGGTATCAGATTTCTCAATACAAATTTCCAATCGTCTCAGGTGGTACACTCGCGGGAGTTGATATCACACGAGTACACCTCGAAGAAGATACTGGGAATAGCAAGCATGACCGTGGAAATTATTCGCTCGTGGATTACAACCGTGCAGGTGTGCCACTCATGGAGCTTGTGACCGAACCTGTGATTCATAGTGCAGAGCAGGCGGCGCGTTTTGGACGAGAACTTCAACTTCTTCTTCAGTATCTTGGTGTGTCAGAAGCAAACATGGAAAAAGGTGAAATGCGCGTGGAAGCAAATATTTCTTTGTCTGATAATCCAGATAAATTTGGAACAAAAGTAGAAGTCAAAAACCTCAATTCATTTCGAAGTGTTGAGCGTGCAATAAAATACGAACTCGCTCGAATGCAAGACTTGTATGAAGCAGGACGTCAAAATGAAATTGTCCAGGAAACTCGCGGATGGGATGAATCAAAGCAGGTTACATTTTCACAAAGAAAAAAAGAAGATAGTCATGACTATCGATATTTCCCAGATCCAGATTTGCCAAAGCTAGTTCTCAAAGAAGTGTTTGATATTGAGAAATTAAGAAGTGAACTCCCTGAGCTACCTGAAGCAAAGCGAGCAAGATATGCAAATGAATTTGGAATCAAAGCAGAGGATATCGAGACTTTTGTAAATGATGTAATACTCGGAAAATGGTTTGAGCAAGTTGCAGAAATTCTCGGTGATAAAGAGAAGATTAAAATCGCATCAAATTACACAACTTCAGACTTATTGGGGTTGATGAAAAATGATACAGAAGCAAAAATTCCAAATGAAAATGCATTTGCGGAACTGATTTCAATGCTCGCTGATGGCACTATGTCGTCACGTGGTGCAAAAGATATTCTTGCCGTGCTCACTAAAGAAGACATCTCACCTTTGAAGTATGCAGAAGAACACGACATGCTTCAGAAAAACGACGAAGGAGCACTCAAAGAAATAGCGCAAAAGATTATTGATGCAAATCCTGCAGTTGTGGCTACCTATAAGAGCGGAAAAGAAAATGCACTTATGTCGCTTGTCGGACAGATAATGAAAGAGACGAAGGGAAGTGCGAATCCTCAAATTGTGCAAAAGATATTGAAAGAATTGATATAAATAAAAAGCCCCTATTTTGGGCGCTTTTTATTATTTTGCTACAATATATTCATATGAAAACAATCAAAGTAGCAATCAATGGATTTGGTCGAATAGGAAGAGCGTTTTTAAAAATTGCGTGGGAACGTCCAGAAATTGAAATTGTAGCAATCAATGACCTTGGCTCTATCGAAAGCCTCGCATATCTTTTGCGTCATGACACTGTATATCGAAATTGGCATCACAAAGTAGAGGTACATGGTGCATCAACAGATCCAAGCAATCCAGAAAGTGCAGAGCACTATCTCGTTATTGATGGGAAAAAAGTACGTTTTGTTTCTGAAAAAGATTCTACAAAGCTTCCATGGAAAGCACTTGATATTGATGTGGTAGTAGAATCAACTGGACTCTTCACTGCATTTGATAAGGCAAAGTTTCATCTTGATCAGGGTGCGAAGAAGGTGGTGATTTCTGCACCAGCAAAGGGAAGTGACGGAAGTGTGGCTGGTGAGACAATTCTTCTTGGTGTAAATGAAGACAAGTTTGGTACTTGTGACATCACTTCAAATGCATCATGTACAACAAATGCTGCATCACCACTGATTGCGATTCTACATGAAGCTCTTGGAATCGAAAAAGCTATTTTGAATACTGTACACGGATACACTGCATCTCAAGCACTTGTTGATGGTCCAAGTAAAAAGGATTTGAGAGAAGGTCGTGCTGCTGCACAAAACATTGTGCCATCTTCAACAGGTGCAGCGATTGCTGTGACGAAAGCATTTCCGGAACTCACGGGACTATTTGATGGAATTTCAATTCGTGTTCCTGTTCCTGCTGGTTCGATTGTCGATATCACTTTTATTTCAAAGCGTGCAACTACTGCCGAAGAAGTGAATGCAATTTTGCGTACTGCAGCCAAGAATCCTCGATGGGAAAAGCTGTTCGCTGTCACAGATGAACCTCTTGTATCAAGCGACATACTCGGCAACTCTCATGCATCAATTGCTGATCTTGAAATGACTCGTGTCGTGGGTGGGAATTTGGTGAAAGTTATGGGTTGGTATGATAATGAAATGGGGTATACGTATACACTAGTAGACCACGTAATAAAAACTGGAAGAAAAATTAATAATTAATTTACTAACCACTATGACTCTCATTGTAAAAGTTTTATCAACTATAGGCGCACTAGTATTCGTCATTGCAGGTGTCACAGGGAAAATGCTACCATTTGGAGATTTTCTCCAGCATGGTGCATTGTTGAGAATCTTTGAAGTATTACTAGGCATGGTATTACTTTATAATGTTTCAAGATTAAAATGACATGATATCGCAGTGAGAAAGGGTATACGTATACACTCGTGGATCATATGATTAAGACAGGGAACACAGTTAGGTAACAAAACCAAATATTTCGAGAAAAAGCTCTAAATTTAGGGCTTTTTATATTACTATTGACATTTATGCAAAAAGTTTTAGAATAAACATAAATAGTCCTTTCGAAATTTTTGATTGGTGACCGGAGATTCAATACAATAATGGAATTTGTGGTAACCAATTAAAACAAAAAAAATGAAAAATATAAATGAAATCCTCAAAATCATGAAAGGATTTGAGGCACTAAGTAATTTTAGCTTGAAAAAGGAAGTTACTTTTGAACAGGGTAATGGATCAATAAAGAATATACCGGTCATTGTTAGTCCTGGTGCGGTATTTCGTGAAATCTTTGAAGACAGAACCCATGAATCATTTTCTTTCACTCCTTATGGAATAATCTCTCCTGGCGAGAAAATTATTTTATCAAAGGAAGAAATCATATATTTGTTGAACAAAGAGCAGATAAAAATTATATCTTTTGATACAAACGGCATCCTGCTACATGGGTGCTGCTTTTTTATTTTTACTCGTTGATATATAAACCTCTTCTTGGTAGACTAAAGGTAGGTGAGCCTACGTATCTTTATGTAGAATCTTGGAGTTTTAGTGAATTAGCAAATTAATAAATAAAATTTTTATGGACAGCATGAATGAATCCAAAATCGATACCAACTTGAGACAAGCAGAGAATTCACCTAGTTTCTGGGAAGCATGGAAAGGAACAGCAGAAGGAGCTCTGGCTCATCTGGCAGAAGATATCTATGCCTATGAAGCAGAAAACAATGCATTCGGAAAAGGTATTGCGATAAATTATGGTGATAAAAATTTCTGGTATTCTCCAAGTGAAAAAGCATTATTTAATTCTGGAAACACTCGAATAACTTCTGAAGATATGAGAAGTATCGGGGATACTGTAATGCCAGAACAAATCAATCGATTAATAGAACAAGCGTTACGCAATCTGGAGAAAAATGATGTAGTATCATAACTAATCAGCGTATACGTATGTACTTTTGGATTATGTTGTAAAAATAGAAATACAATTTAGTGCTATGGAAAACAACAATTTAATTGAAAATCAAATTGCATGGAATGTAACTGCCCAGAATATTTGGAATGAGTTTATTGGTGGAGGTAATGCACAACCGCTAGAAAATCAAGATGAAAGCCAGTATGTTGTAGAGAAACTCACATATCTTATGGAGCACAACGCAGAAAAGTACAGAGATATAGAAGGAATTGAAATCTATAAAAATATTACGAACTATATTCAAGACTTAAAAAATCTTCACAATCTCTCATAAATGCTAATTTTGGGAGATTTTTGTTTTGGGGTAGAATATACACATGGAACAAATGCCTCCAAATGAAAAACCTCGAAAAAGAAACGGATATGAATATACAGATTTTGATCTTGAAGAGTTCAAGAACCTAAAAACTGGATTGCAGATTGAGTTCATACGAGATGGTCATGTATTGAATGGAATAATTACTGATATTATCTCAATAAATGATATCAAGGTTTCAACCGGAGAAACAAACGAAACGTATTCGTATGGAGTTACAACAACTCTGGCATTCGAAGATATTAAATATATAGGAAAGGAATAATTATGAAAATTTATCTCGGTACAGATCATGCAGGTTTTGACCTCAAAGAAAAAGTAAAAGACCAACTCATTCTCGATGGATATGAGGTTGTTGATCTTGGTGCGAGTACTCTTGATATGGATGATGATTATCCCGATTTTATTCGTCCAGTAGCTGAAGCAGTGTCAGGAGATTTTGAAGCGAAAGGAATTATTTTTGGAGCAAGTGGGCAAGGAGAAGCAATTGTCGCGAACCGTGTGGCAAAAGTCCGAGCGGTAGTTTACTATGGAGGAAATATCGACATCATCCGTCTTTCACGCGAACACAATGATGCAAATATTCTTTCTCTTGGCGCACGCATGATGCCCGAAGATGAAGCACTTTACTCAATCAAAATGTGGCTCGAGACTCCGTTCACAGAAGAAGAACGACATGTTCGCAGACTTGGAAAGATTGATATGTAATCAACACCCCGTTAATTTGAATAACACAATGGAAATCATACCAGCAATAATGCCACAATCACTATACGAAATAGAGCAAAAAGTCACACCAATGGTGGGGCGGGTTGATACTATTCAGCTTGATATTATGGATGGTGTATTTACGAAGCGTTCTACTTGGCCGTACATTGCAGAGGATGCATCATTTGATGCGATAGAAAACGAAGAAGAAGGAATGCCATTTTGGGACAAGGTAAATTATGAGCTTGATCTCATGATTTCAAATCCTGAAGAAAAGTTTCTCCGCCTCGTACAGATTGGTCCTTCAAGAATCATTTTTCATATTGAATCACTTTCAAATCCTGTCGCTTTTTTTGAATCCCTTGATCAATACTACAAAGATACAATTGAGTTTGGTATCGCACTCAATACTACAACAGACATAAGTAGTGTATTTCCGCTCATTGACGCAGGTCATGTGAAATTTGTTCAATGTATGGGAATTGAAAAAATAGGTTATCAAGGGAATCCTTTTGACGAAAGAGTGTTTGATTATATTTCTGCACTTAGAGAAAAATACAAAGAACTTACAATCTCTGTCGATGGATCAGTAAATCAAGATACCGCATGGAGACTTCTTGATGCAGGAGTGGATAGACTCGTCATTGGTTCAGCAATTTACAATTCTGATAATCCGATTGGTGAACTTGATTTCTTCAAATCACTTTAGATTTTTTTAAAGTGTGCGATAATAATTATATAGTTATGTCGACACTTACAGATTCAAAAATAATTGAACTTCGAAAAACTGCGAATGATATTCGTGAGTCTATTATTTCTATGCTTGTAGAAGCGGGAAGTGGTCATACTGCTGGCCCACTAGGTATGGCTGACATATTTGCGTTGCTTTATTTTCATATTCTTCGCCATGATCCAAAGAATCCTACATGGGCAGAACGCGATCGACTAGTACTTTCAAATGGACATATTTGTCCTGTGATGTATGCGACCATGGCCCATGCAGGATATATTCCGATTGAAGAATTAAAGACATTAAGAAAATTTGGTTCACGACTTCAAGGTCATCCACATAGAGAATTCATGACATGGCTTGAGACAAGCTCAGGACCACTTGGTTCAGGACTTTCACAGGCAGTAGGAATGGCACTTGCAATACGTATAGATGAAGGTCTTCAGTCTGACAAGTATGTGTACTGTATGCTTGGTGACGGAGAGCTTGATGAAGGAAACAATTGGGAAGCGATCATGCTGGGAGGTAAAGAAAAACTGCGAAATGTCATCGCAATCATTGATAGAAATAATATTCAAATCGATGGCTATACCGAAAACATAATGCCACTCGAGTCACTCAAAGAAAAATGGGAAGCATTCAACTGGCATGTACAGGAAGTAGATGGACACAACTTTGAAGCAGTGAATACCGCGATAATGCAAGCAAAGGCAGTTTTTGAAAAGCCGTCAGTGATTATCGCCCGAACAATTCCCGGAAAAGGCGTGAGAGAATTTGAAAGAGATTATACATGGCACGGAAAGCCTCCAAACAAAGAGGAAGCCGAAATGGCACTTAAAGAATTAAGAACTTTAGGCGGACAGATTATTAGTGAACATCAATAACAATTTTATGGAAATTAAAAAGGGAATTTATAAGCACTCAAAAACAGGTAATTTATACAAAGTGCATTTTGTCGCAAAACATTCAGAGACTCTTGAGGACATGGTTGTGTACGAGTGTCTCTATGAAAATGAAAAATCAAAGTTTTGGGTACGCCCAGTTTCAATGTTTTTGGAATTAGTAACAATAAATGAAGTTGAAGTTCCACGCTTTCAATTTCAAAGTGAAGAATAATTATGAAAAGTTTTGTTGTAACAATATTAATACTCGCAATCGTTGCAGGGCTATATTATTTCATTCAATCTGCAAAGAATGATGTTGTTGATGCTGATATGCAATTTGCATGCAACGAAAAACTTGCAACAATGCGTTTTGCGAGTGAAGAAGCACGAGATACATTTTATCAAAATTGTTTGAAAGGAATTAACTAAGTCTTCATGCTCAACCCCGAACTTAAACTCAATACTCAAGTATTCAACACAGATGTTGAACAAGTACCCATTCGAAAAGGTTTCGGACAAGGGCTTTTGAAGGCGGGTGAACAAGACAAAGGTATTGTCGCACTATGTGCTGACCTTACTGAATCTACACAAATGCATTTTTTTAAAGAGAGGTTTCCGGAGCGATTTATCGAAATTGGTGTTGCTGAGCAAAACCTCGTGACAGTCGCAAGTGGAATGGCTGCAATGGGTAAGTATCCATTTGTTTCGTCGTATGCAATGTTTTCTCCAGGAAGAAACTGGGAGCAAATCCGTACGACTATTTGTTACAACGATAGAGGTGTGGTAATCGTAGGCAGTCATGCTGGAATATCTGTGGGGCCAGACGGTGGAACGCACCAGGCAATCGAAGATATCGCACTTATGCGAGTGCTTCCAAATATGATTGTGCTTTCGCCATGCGACGCCATAGAAGCAAAGAAGGCTACACTCGCGCTTGCTCAAATAAAAAAGCCTGCCTACCTACGACTTGCCCGCGAGAAAACTCCAATCATCACCACTGAAGAAACTCCGTTTGAAATTGGAAAAGGAAATATTGTATGGCAACCAGAACATGGAATCGCACAGGTCGGAATCATTGTTACTGGCGCGTTAACACACAAAGCTTTACTTGTTGCAAAAGAAATCGAAGCGAATGGAATTAAAATAAAAATTTTAAATATTCATACAATAAAGCCACTTGATAAAGATGCAGTAGAAAAACTCGCACGCGAAACACATGCACTTGTCACGGTAGAAGAACATCAAATCATAGGCGGACTTGGAAGTGCTGTTGCGGAACATCTTGCAAGTGTATATCCTGTGCCGATTGAATTTGTCGGAGTGAAAGATAAGTTTGGACAATCAGGAACACCTGGCGAACTAATAGAGTATTACGAGATGGGAGAGAAAAACATTAAGGAAGCTATTGAAAAGGTTTTGAAAAGGAAAGTAAATTAATTAATTCTCAATACATTTGACTACCACAAGTAAGTGGTAGTTTTGACATTTTGAAATAATACATGTATTATTTCAAAAAAAACGTAACATGACACAAGAAAATGCCCACACAGAAAATCAGTTTGAAGTTGAGAAAAAACTTCAACTAACCATGATTCAGTCAGTAAAACTTATTGAAAGTTTCGATTTGATTAAGCAAATCCAATTATCAGATACGTACTGGAAAGATAGCGGACTACATCTTCCACTGCGTGATCGGTGGCTTAGAAAAAGAGGAGATAACTGGGAACTGAAGAACCCAGTATCAAGTTTTGACGCAACCACAAGAACCACTGATAAGTATAATGAAATTACCGACACTGAAGATATCAAGCAAATCCTTGGTGTGATGGGTGTTTCAGGTGATTTTGAGCAAGATTTAAGAGAGTTTGAATATTCTCCTTGGTTTACAATTTCTTCTGTAAGAAACATCTGCAACTCGAAAAGATTTCCAGGTATTACAATTGTTCACGATGTAACAGATTTTGACTATGTTATCTGGGAAGTTGAAAAATGCGTAGAGAAGCAGGAAGATGTGTCTGCTGCTGAAGATGAAATTATCAAATTTATTTCCAATAAAGGAATCACACTTCAGGGATATGTTCGCGGGAAGGTCCATGAGTACTTGTATCGATATAAAAACGAAGAATTTCAAGAACTTGCACGTGCAGGTATTATGAAATAAGCAAAACGCCGGTACTGCCGGCGTTTTTTAATTTTCTCGAGGGGATTCACTCAAAATAATTTTTCTCTCCAATTTTTCATTTGAATCAAGCAGCTGACTTCTTAGGTAGTGAATTTCATTGTAATGATCAATATAACTTTGGTCGTTTTTTCTGTCTGAACGTTCTGCAAAAGCTAATTTTTCATCTAGATTGTCTCTGTTGTGTCCATATTGATTTATTAATTCTGATTCAATCTCTGAAATTCTTCTATTGTTGAGTTCTATATTTTGTCTGATTTTGATTTTATTAAATTCTGAAATTCCTTCCATTTGTCCTGCTTGGGCAGAATTCTTGTTGTCCTCATTTATAAGTGCAGCGTTAAATTTTGCATTTTCACGTTCAATTTCATTGTATGCAAAACCAGCATTAATATTATCTTTAAAAATTTTCTCTTCTTCATTTTCTGATGCTGGTTTTGGAATAAATTCAGGTGTTAACATATATGTATTATGCGAGTTGCTTAATCTTATAATTTTCAGGCGCTTTTGAAAGAAATTCTTCAAGTTTTGCGCGAGGTAAAAGTCCTTTTTGTGCTCCTACGTATTGCACGACAGACATCGAATTGATCGGTGCCCAACGTAGGGCTTCCTCAAGTGATTTTCCAAGTGCAAGTGCAGATACTATTGTTGACGCATATGCGTCTCCTGCGCCTGTGCGCTCAAAAGGTGTATGTGGGTAGACAGGCATAAACCACGCATGTACTCCATCATGAGCATATGCGCCATTGATACCATCAGTGAGTACTACTTTTTTTGGACCAAGTGCCATAAGTGCTTTCATGAGTTCAAGTGGTTCACGTGATTCAACTTTCAAAATTCTTTGCGCTTCTTCAACATTGCAGAAAAATATTTCTGTACATTCATAAACAGGCTTAAGTGCATCGACTCCAAGCTTCATTTGAAAAGTTCCTGGCTGAAATGCGAGTTTTGTTTCTGGGTGAGCTTTGACGAAGTCTGCAATCACTTTATGAAAATCTTTTGAGTTTTCTCCCATCGAGGTAAGATAAATCCATTTTGGTGCAACAAAGTTTTTTGGAAGAGAATAGGGAAATGGTGCATGTTTGACCAAAATTGTACGCTCAACATCATACCAAAGTACATAGTGATAGTTTGTTGGATAGTCATTGTTTGTTGACATGTAGTCGATTGAAACATTGTTCTTTGCAAGTTCATCTAGACATTCTTTACCGTTTTGATCATTTCCAACAGTAGAGAGAAGTGCTGAAGAAAGACCAAGACGAGACGCGCTCACGGCTGCATTTGCACAATTTCCAACTGCTTTGACTACCTCAACTGATTCGAAAGGAACTTTATCTCCAAATCGAACACAAAGCTCGCAATCTTCTTGATTGATTTTGCAGTGAACATTTGCATCTTTGAGTTTGATAAATGCATCTGTGACAATATCACCGATGGCAACCATGTCATATTTTTTGTTTGAAGAAAATAAATTAAATAGACTCATAGAAAGTGATTATCTTGACTAAGTGCTCGAAAAGTTTCGAGACGAAAAACTCACATGTTTTTCACATTGATTGTACCATAGTTTGATATACTAAAACTATATGAAAACATTGAGAGATTATATTTCAGATTTTGGTAAAGATGGACGAGCGATTGGGCATTTTAATATTTCTAGCCTTGATGCACTGTGGGGAATTTTTAATGCAGCACGGAGTTTTGACTTGCCTGTGATCATTGGCGTATCTGAAGGTGAAGAGGATTTTGTGGGAACTGAACAAGCAGTGGCATTGGTCAGAAGTCTAAGAGAAACATACAACTATCCTATTTTCTTGAACGCTGATCATCACTACAGTTTTGAGCGAGTTAAAAAGGCGATTGATGCAGGATTCGATGCGGTTATTGTTGACGCGGTCAAGCTTCCGTTGGATGAGAATATTGCACTTACAAAAAAGTGTGTAGAGTATGCTCGTGAAGTTTCAAAAAATACTGGACGAGATATTTTGGTTGAAGCAGAACTTGGATTCATAGGTCAGTCGTCAAAAATTCTCGATGAAATTCCTGATGGTGTTAGTGAAGAGAGCATGACAACTCCAGAGGATGCAAAAGCTTTTGTAGAAGCAACAGGTGTAGATTTACTCGCGCCATCGGTTGGTAATGTTCACGGAATGGTTCGTGGTGGCAACCCAAGACTTCACCCAGAGAGGGTCAAAGCTATTCGCGATGCGTGTGGGGTACCTCTTGTGCTTCATGGTGGATCAGGAACAATGAATGAAGATTTTGTTGAATGTATTAAAAATGGTATTGATATCGTGCACATTAATACTGAAATCCGTGTTGCGTACCGCGACGCAGTGAAGAAATCATTTATAGAAAATCCGGATGAAGTTGCACCGTATAAATTTCTCAAACCTGGAATGCTTGCAGTGCAGAAGGTTGTTGAAGAAAGAATTAAATTATTTGCACGTAATTAATTAATATAATTCCAATTTCATGATTGATTTCAAAAAAGACCTTTCGTTTATAAAAGGTGAAGTGGATGTATCCTCGGCAACAAAAGATGCGTATTCACATGACGCAAGTGTTTTTGAAATCCGACCACAAGTAGTAGTGTTCCCAAAAGACAAAGAAGATATCTCAAATCTCGTAAAATGGGTCAATGATCACAAAAAAGAAGATCCAACTCTTTCAATCACAATGCGAGCAGCAGGTACATGTATGTCTGGTGGATCGATCAATGATTCAATCATTGTCGACACGACAAAGTTTATGAATCAGGTTGTATCAATTCGTAAATCTTTACCGTTCACTATTCTTCCGCATTTTTATGGTGCAAAAGAAGTGGTGTGTACAGGTGAGGCGATAGTACAGCCTGGTGTGATGTATCGTGATTTTGAAAAACAAGCAGAACAAGCCGGTCTTCTTTTGCCATGTTATACCGCATCAAAATCCATCAATGCGCTCGGTGGAATGGTAGGAAATAATTCTGGTGGAGAGCTCACACTTCGATATGGAAAAATGGAAGATTATGTCACTGAGTTAAAAGTGATATTGAAAGATGGTCATGAATATACAGTGAGACCACTTACTCGTCGTGAACTTTATTCAAAGATTGCACAAGTTGATTTTGAAGGTCAGCTATATAAAACTATTTATAATTTGATTAAAGATAATGAGTCACTAATACGTGCTGCAAAACCAAGAGTTTCAAAAAATGCCGCAGGGTATAATCTTTGGAATGCACTTAAAATGGACGCACAAGGTGAGGATGTGTTTGATCTCTCTCAAATACTCATTGGTGCTCAAGGCACCCTCGGACTTGTAACAGAGATGAAGCTCGCGCTCGTCGAACCAAGAAAAGCTTCGTCGCTTGTTGTAATCATGATGAACTCACTCGACAATCTTGGTGAGCTGGTTCATGAAATCTCGAAGACACATCCAGAAAGTATTGAATCATATGATGACAAGACTTTTAAACTCGCGATGAAATTTTTTAAAGATTTCGTAAAGTCAAAAGGATTTTGGGGGACATTCAAATTTGCAACACAGTTTGTACCAGAATTTTTCATGATGATTACAGGGGGAGTTCCAAAACTCATACTTCTTGTTGAATACTGGGCAGATTCAGAAATCAATGCGAAAAGGCGAAGTGCTGAATTACTTCCACTCATAAATAAATTCGGCCATACAGTGCGAGTAACCGAAGATGAAACCGAGGCAAAAAAATATTGGGATATGCGTCGAGATAGTTTTGCACTTCTTCGCAAGCATGTACAAGGCAAACGTACTGCGCCATTTATTGATGATATTATTGTTCGCCCAGAATTTCTTCCTGAGTTTTTACCAAAGCTCAATGAATTGTTCAAAGAGTATCCAGAGCTTATTTATACGATTGCTGGACATGCTGGAAATGGAAATTTCCACATAATTCCACTAATGGATTTCAACAATCCAAAAACATCAGAAATAATTTTGGATCTCTCAGAAAAAGTATACGATTTGGTAATTAAATACGAAGGTTCAATAGACGCAGAGCATAATGACGGGATTATCCGCACACCGTTTTTGACACAAATGTTTGGTGAGCAGGTGGTAGAACTTTTCAAGATTACAAAACAAACATTTGACCCACAAAATATTTTTAATCCAAAAAAGAAAGTCGGTGCGACAAAAGAAGATATTAAGAAATATCTCATAAAGCCGGATCATCCGAGCCAAGTTCACTCAAGTTAGGCATTTTAACTGTAGGGATGTACTTAATCACGTAAGTGAAATATTGCTACTTGACTTTTTTGCATTTATTGCTATAATATTAAAAAATAGAATATGAGAAAACTGTGTTTAATATTGATTGTAGCGCTATTGGGGTCTTGCACTGAGAATAAACGCGCTAAATACTATGGAGGAAATGCAAAAATTAGTCTTCCAAAAGGAAAAAAATTAGTAAATATTACATGGAAAGATGAACAGTTGTGGTACTTAACTCGAACAATGCTAAGCACTGAGCAACCTGATACACTCTACTTTCAAGTGGAAAGCAGCTTAGGTTTGGTTGAAGGGACTGTTATTCTATATGAAAGTAAATAGTTTGTGATTCAAAGAGGCTTTACAAAGCCTCTTTTTTGTATATAATGTTGTTTATGTTTACACTAAATGCAGAAAAACGAGAGAAGAACGAATCTCTCCAAAATATTCGAAAAACAGGGAAGATTCCGGCGGTTTTTTATGGTAACAACAAACCTACGACTTCCATCTCTGTTCCAAGTAAAGAATTTATTAAAATATGGAATGAAGCAGGAGAATCTTCGACAATAAGTCTTAAAACTTCTGAAGGTGTGCTCGATGTTCTTATTCAAGAAATTCAAAAGGATCCAGTAACAGGAGTACCTGTACATGCAGACTTTATTGTAGTTGACATGAACAAAGAAATCGAAGTTTCAGTAGGACTGGAATTCACAGGTGAATCACCTGCAGAAAAAGGTGGACGTGGTGTGCTTGTAAAAGCACTTCATGAAGTGCACGTAAAAGCGCTTCCAAAAGACCTTCCTCACACTATTGAAGTCGATTTGTCATCACTTGAAAATGTTGATGATCACATTACTCTCAAGGACATCAAACTTCCAAAAGGAGTTGTACTTGTAGGAGAAATGGATGAAGTTGTCGCATCTGTGACACACATCAAAGAAGAAAAAGAAGAAGAAACACCTGCAGTTGACCTCTCATCAATCGAAGTTGAAAAGAAAGGTAAACAAGAAGAAGAATCAGCAGAAGCAGCAGAGTAGGCAACTACTCTGTTTTTCTTTTGGTGGAATATGTGGTCACAGATACTTTTGATTTGCGTTATATTTGATACAATACAAATATATGGCCATTTCAATTATGACCCGATTTAAGTATTTTATACTTCCGATAATTGTGCTCTCTTTCATTCTTCCAAGTGTGTTTCTTCATGCACAAGAAAGTCCTGAAGAAAGACGCTCGAGACTTGAAGCTGAACTTGCACAGTATGAAAAGGAAATTGCTGAGAAAGAAAAAATTCTCGCAGAACAAAAACAACAAACCGGCTCACTTCAAAGAGACGTGAGTATTCTCACAAATCAAATTGAACAAGCAAAACTCAAAATAAAAGCGCGTACAATTTCAATAACCAAGATTAATTCAGAAATTGGCAAAAAGAATCAAAAGATTGAAACACTTGAAGAAAGAATGACTCGTCAAAAGGAGTCACTTGCGCAACTTATTCGTAAAACTGATGAAATAGATGATTCGAATGTTGTACATCTAATACTATCAAGTGAAGAAATTTCAGAATTTTATGGCGATGTGGATACGTTTGCGTCAATTAAGCAATCAGTCAAATCTTCTGTTGATGAAATCAAAACTGTAAAGACAGAAACTCTTGAAGAAAAGAAAGGATTAGAGAAAAAGCAAGATGAAGAACTTGATGCTAAAGCAGAGCTCGAATCCGCAAAAAAGAAAGTAGAAGTAAGTGAAGCAGAAAAGAAGAAACTTGTTTCAGTGAGTAAGGGTAAAGAAAAGGAGTACGAGCAAATATTGAAAGAGCGACGAGCGAAAGCAGCTCAAATCCGTGCAGCGCTCTTCTCTGTGCGTGACTCTGCGGCGATTCCTTTCGGTAAGGCACTTGAGTATGCACTTGAAGCAGAGCAAAAAACTGGAGTGCGACCTGCATTTTTGCTTGCAATTTTGACTCAAGAGTCTAATCTCGGGCAAAATACTGGTTCATGTTATCTATCAGATCCAGTGACAGGTGCTGGAACTTCTGTGAGGTCTGGGAATGCTCTAGCTAAGGTAATGAAGCCAGATCGTGACGTGGCACACTTTCTTTCAATAACCAAAGCAGTAGGGCGCGATCCATACAAGACACTTATTTCTTGTCCGCAATCAATCGGCTGGGGAGGGGCTATGGGACCTGCTCAGTTCATCCCTTCAACATGGATGCTCTACAACACTAGACTCAAGGCATCGCTTGGTACATCGGCACCAGACCCTTGGAATCCTGAACACGCCTTCATGGCATCTGCGACGTATCTAGCTGATCTTGGTGCGAATGCAAAAACATTTACTGCAGAGAGAACTGCAGCATGTCGATACTACTCTGGAAAGGCATGTACCGCACTGGCTCAAGCGATGACATACGGAAACTCAGTAATGGGTAAGGCAAAGAACATCCAAGAGAATCAAATTGACCCTCTTGAAGGCCTATAAAATATAGAGAAATTAACGCAATTTTGTACTTGCATATAGGCTGAAAATGTAGTATTATAACCTCACAATTATGAAAAAAGACATTCACCCAACTTATAATATTAAATCAGAAGCCGCATGTGCATGTGGTCAGAAATTTGCTGTTGGATCAACAAAAGATACTCTCTCTGTTGAAATCTGCAGTCAATGTCATCCGTTTTATACAGGAAACGACAAAGTACTTGATAATGCAGGACGTGTAGAACGATTCAAAAGATTGTCATCTTCAGCAAAAAAGACAAAGAAGTAAATTCAAGATCACTCTGTATGATTCTCTAAGAAATTTGGAGATAGTACAGGGTGATTTTTGTTTGGTATACTAGTGACACATAATCATATGATTGATATTCAAGAATTAAAAAAGAATCATAAGACATCATATCTCGCGGAAATGTACGAGCGACTTTGTGCTTCTGAAGAAGAAACATTGAAAATGATTGAAATAGATCCTGCCATGAAGGAACTTGCTGAAGAAGAGCTTTCATCGACAAGAATACAAAAAGAAGCTATTGAAAAACAAATCAATGACATATTAAACGCAGAAAAAGAAGAAGAGGAGTTTCCAAATGAAGTGGTTCTTGAAGTTCGAGCTGGTGCAGGTGGCGATGAAGCGTCATTGTTTGCATGGCAACTTGCTGAAATGTACAGAATGTATTCAGAGCAAAAAGGATGGGTGTGTTCAACTATCCATGAATCACTTTCTGAAGTTGGAGGATACAAAGAAGTTGCAATCGAAATTCGAGGAAGAGATGTGTACAAGGAACTTCGTTTTGAAACAGGTGTGCACAGAGTTCAGCGAGTTCCAGCAACAGAAAAAAATGGAAGAATTCATACCTCAACTGCTTCAGTCGCAGTACTTCCAATAAGAAAAAAATCAAAAATTGAAATTAATCCTGCTGACTTGGAAATGGAGTATTCAAGGTCAGGTGGCGCTGGAGGTCAAAACGTGAATAAAGTTGAAACAGCAGTACGCTTGATTCACAAGCCAACAGGTATAGATGTTCGTTCAACATCAGAGAGAACACAGCTTAAAAATCGTGAGAAAGCGATGTCGATTTTGATTTCTAAGCTTGAACAGTTGAAAGAAGAGGAAGAAGCAAAAAAGTACTCAGGAGACAGAAAAGCACAGATTGGAACAGCGGACCGTTCGGAGAAAATTCGTACATATAACTTTCCGCAAGACCGTGTGACCGACCACAGAATACGACAATCATGGTCAAATTTGCCGGGAATTCTCGCTGGGAATATAGGTAAAATCATAGAGAGAATTATGACGGGTGAAGTGGGCGATGAGGCAGACGAAGACTAGTGTTGCTAATTAGTAACAACTGTGCCATACTGTGCATGTAGTTACCAAACGTTCTCGTATCTCGCGTGTGTGTGGATACTGTGCGGTGTGGGATTACACTTATAAGTTACGCCGTATAGGCATTCACACGAGTTATGTCAACAAAGCTCTATGTAGGGGGATTCCCTTACTCAACAACAGAAGAAGACCTCAAGTCTCACTTCTCATCTATTGGATCAGTAGATTCAGTAGCTATTATCAAGGACAAGATGACAGGCCGATCAAAAGGTTTTGGATTCGTAGAAATGACTGATGAAGCAGCAGCAAATGATGCTATCAATCAATTCAATGGTAAAGATTTCGGTGGACGAACACTTACAGTGAACGTTGCACGACCTCTCGAACCACGACGATAGTCCTCGTAGAGAAAGCCCGCGAAAGCGGGTTTTTTCTATGGATTTTTTTATAATAATATGGTAAAGTCAAATTTGTTACATTTGTAGCAAACGCACGAATAACCGAACTCCCTTTGAGTACAAAGGATAAAGTCCGAGCATTCGTAGAAAAAGTGTGCAGTGGCAAATGTAATGACAAAACAATATGCGCGCATAGCTCAGCTGGTAGAGCATTCGACTGATACTCGAAAGGTCCTAGGTTCGACCCCTAGTGCGCGCACAAATAAGAAAACCACCTTACGGGGTGGTTTTTTGGATCATGCAACATTTGTGTAAGAAATTATACTACCGGTGCGTGATCGTGAATCAAAATATAACTGACAGGCTGAATCAAAAGAGTTATCATTTGAATTAAATGTGTACCCATTGATTAGCCAACGCTCGTGTGAGCCGTCTTCAGTTGTAATTCCTTGTGTTGTGAACGGAAAGCATATTTCGCGTCCATCCTCACATTTTACCTTGAATTCAATTCTTTCTCCTTTTTTGAACAGTGAGTTCATTAGGTCGAATTTGGAAGGACCCGCAATAATCGCAAGACCACTTCTGAATGGGTAAAATCCTTTGTTTGCCATAACGACAGTATTTAGTTTTTTAAAGAATCTTGAGAACATACGATTTCTCGGGTACGTTGCTGGAATAACTCCAAACTTGATTATATATTAGCATACATTATATATTTTGTCAATACTGACTTAAAACCATAATTTTCATATAGTACACACATGCAAAATGAATATCTCATACTTCTTTTTTATAAATACACGCACATCGAAAATCCGGCAGAAGAAATGGCGGTACAGAAATCTGTATGTGAGGTACTAGGATTGAAAGGGCGCACTATTGTGGCAAAGGAGGGTATCAATGTCACTCTTGAAGGCACAAAAGAAAATGCCGAGAAATATGTAGAGTGGATGAAGTCACGAAGGCAATTCAAAAATATTCATTGGAAGAAAAGTGTAGGTACAGGAAATGCGTTTCCTCGTCTGTCGGTAAAAGTTCGAAAAGAAATTGTATCACTTCATCTTGGTGATGAAGAGGACATAAATCCAAACGAACTCACAGGTGTACACCTTGCTCCAGACCAGCTTCGCAAATGGTATGAAGAAGGAAAAGAATTTCACATTGTGGATATGAGAAATGACTACGAACTTGAAGTAGGTAAATTTGAAAATACCATTTTTCCTGGACTTGAAAATTTTCGCGACTTACGTGAGAAAGTAAAAGAGCTTGATCACTTGAAAGACAAGCCGGTACTTACTGTATGTACCGGCGGAGTACGCTGTGAGAAAGCGTCTGGATTTTTGAAAAAAGAAGGATTCAAAGATGTGTATCAACTTGACGGTGGGATTGTTTCGTACATGGAAAAATATCCCGGAAAAGACTTCAAAGGAAGTTTATATGTGTTTGATGGAAGGGTGGTGATGAATTTCGACGATCCAGATAAACACGAAATAATAGGGAAGTGTTATCGATGTTCTGTGCCTTCTGAGCGATATGTGAACTGTCAAAATCTCGCGTGTCATAAACACGTAATTTTGTGTGAAGGTTGTGAAGCGAAGGATGGACATTTTTGTAGTGAAAATTGTATGCACAGTTTTACTTGTGCAAAATAATATATTAGGTGTACACTTTGGGTAAATCAAAATGTCCTTCGTTATGGAAAAGAAATCAAAGCAGGAATTCCCGCACCAAGAACTTCACGAGTTTTTAAATCTCTTATTTAGTTGTGAGCTAAATAAGCCTAAAGATTACTACTATGATTTTGATGAATCACCTTCGCTTTACTTGAGCTTAAATTCAAGAAATTACACAAACGAGAATGAGAAAAATGACTACTCGCAACAACTGAGAAGACTCTATCTAAATACAATAGAAGGAGACTTGAAGTATTCATTGCGAGGTTTGCATGTATGTTGTAATCCTAAGCTAAATAAGTATGTATTTTTGCATACATCGCATATATCTCACGGAATCGAGCGCAGGGTGGAGTGTATATATTCTGAATTTGGTGTTGATTCTTATTTTCAATACTATTTACCTGAGGAAAGAGCACATGAGGTCCTTTTTCAAAGAGACAGAAAGTACATTGATACGTTTAACTTTTTTTCTACTAACGTACACAATGATTTCTTACTTGATATACCATTTTTCGCAATTAAAGGAATCATCGTTTCAAAATAATGAATACCCGCTTTTTTGCGGGTTTTTTATTTGTCTAAAACACGAAAATAATGCATACTCACGATATGAATACGCACGGAACTCTCTATGTCCTCGCAACACCGATAGGAAATCTCGGTGATATTACTCTTCGTGCTATTGAGACATTGAAAAAGGCTGATATTGTGCTTTGTGAGGATACTCGAGTTACGGGCAAGCTTCTTTCTCATCTTGGAATAAAAAAGCCAATGAAAAGCTATACCTCTCATTCAAGTGAAAAACTTCACACTGAGATCGTGGAGTCACTGAAACATGAGCTAAATGTCGTACTTGTTTCAGATGCTGGAACACCATGCATTTCGGACCCTGGTGTGCTTTTGGTCAGAAAAGTTCGTGAAGAAGCACCAGAGGTGTCTATTGTCGCAATTCCGGGTCCCAGTGCCTTGGTATCAGCACTTTCTATTTCAGGAATTTCTGCCTCAGAATTTACGTTTTTGGGCTTTTTACCACACAAGAAGGGTCGGGAGACAGCACTTCGGAATCTTGCAGAAATAGCTCACCCTGTGGTGATGTATGAATCTACGCATAGAATAGTCAAATTGCTAGGTGAACTCGATAAGTGGGTTGGGAATCGAAAAATCGGCATAGCAAAAGAAATCACAAAAATGCATGAAGGATATTTTTATGGTACACCCGAAGAGCTGCTTTCTTTTTTTAACGATCACAAAGACAAAACGAAAGGTGAGTTTGTTGTTATTGTAGATAGTAAGTAATTCACATTTTAGAAATTTGCTTTAAAATGTGATAAAATTACTGCAATTGAGTAATGTGAGATTTTAACCACTAATGTATACTATTATCTATTTATGATGAAAGAAAAAACACTTTTTGTTCTGGGAATATGGATATTTTGTTTGCCATATTTAGGGTTTCCAGTATTTTGGAAAAATCTTCTCTTTGTTGTAACAGGACTCTTTGTGTGTATGATTGCGTATTTGATGTATCGACACAAAAAAGTGTTGCTGAAAATTATAGAAGGAGGTGATGACGACATCAATCCAAGTTCAAATTCAGACAAAAACTCACATTCAACAGGTCACACCTTTGAAGAAACTCAAGAGAAAATTGTATTCAAATCAGAATATAATCCAGCTGAAGATGCTGAGACTCCCAAGGTTTCTCCATACTCTGCCTCACAATCACACTTTAAAACTTTTTATGAAGAAAAATCTGGTCCTCTAATTCATCGAGTTGGTTCTGTTGACCAAGTGGATACAGTTCGTCCACGCATTCGTGCCGTACGAAAGAAAAAGAGCACATCAAGTGAGACAATTTCTACTGGGTCATTTTCTGAATAAAATACTATGAAAACCCTTATCACATTTATTGCAATTCCTCTTGTTGTGGTACTGGGTTATTTTGCATTATCGCACATCACAGAGGAGTCATATTCTGCTTCTGATGCACAATCCGCACAAGTACTCGGGGGTGTAGAAGAAAATAATCTTCCTGAGATTGTGCCCGAGGAACAAGAGCCAGAATTTGTGGTAACTCACATAAAAACACCAGAGCCAGTGAAGGCTCTGTATATGACAAGCTGGGTAGCAAGTACTCCTTCTATGGCAAAGAAGGTTATTGATTTGGTTGATACAACTGAAGCAAATGCACTTGTGATTGATATAAAGGATTACACTGGGAATGTCTCATTTGTTAGCGGTGATGAAAGACTTACAGAGACAGGAGTAGAGGTAAACAGAATTAAAAATATTAAGCAATTTATAGATGAATTGCACAAAAAGAATATTTATGTCATTGGAAGAATTGCAGTTTTCCAAGACCCACATTTGGTAAAACACCGTCCGGAACTTGCAGTGAAGACTGCCTCAAACAAGGATGTGGTATGGAAGGATAGAAAGGGTATTACCTGGCTTGATGCCGGTTCGGAGGAAGTGTGGAAATACGCAGTCCTTATTGGTGAGATCTCATATTCAGTTGGTTTTGATGAGATCAATTATGATTATATTCGTTTTCCATCTGATGGAAATATGAAGGATATATATTTTCCTGTGAGTGATGGAAAACCAAAACCTGAAGTTTTAAAATCTTTCTTTTCATATCTTAATGACACTATTCGCAAAGAAGGTATTCCTATCTCTGCAGACTTGTTTGGAATGGTTACTACAAATACCGATGATTTGAATATTGGTCAAGTACTCGAGAATACACTTCCGTATGTTGATTTTGTATCACCAATGGTGTATCCGTCACATTTTCCTCCTACATGGAATGGTCTCAAGAATCCCGCTGCAAATCCGTACGATGTGATTCATTATTCGATGGGTAAGGCAGTCGAAAGAGCAAAAGCTATGGGAGAAAATCCACTCAAGCTTAGACCATGGCTGCAAGACTTTAACCTAGGAGCAACTTATACAAAAGAAATGGTGCGAGATCAAATTAAGGCTACATATGATGTTGGTCTGACATCATGGATGATGTGGGATCCTGCAAATACATACACAGCAGGCAGTCTATTGAGCGAATAATGCAAATTGCGAAAAAGTAATTTTTTTGAGATAATATTTATATATGAATCCAACACCTTTCTATAAAAAAGTAAGTTTTAATATACTTGTCCTGGTTGTCATAAGTACAGTTTTTGGTGTTGGGTATATTACCGGCTCGGCGTCGCTCTCACAAGCTCGATCATCAGCTGAATCAGATTTTTCTGATGTGAATCTTTCGACGTTTTGGCAAGTGTGGAAAACATTGGACGAAAAATATCCAGATGCAAAAAATGTATCAACAGAAGATAGAGTATGGGGAGCTATTTCAGGACTTGTTGACTCTGTAAATGATCCTTATACAATGTTTTTCAACCCAAAAGAAGCGGAAGAATTCCAAACAACAATCAAAGGAGAGTTTTCTGGTGTTGGAATGGAGATTGGAATTCGCAACAAAGTACTCACAGTAATATCACCACTCAAGGATTCTCCAGCATTCAAGGCAGGGATACTCACAGGAGATAAAATAGTCAAGATTGATGACACTTCAACCGAAGGAATGAGTACAGAAAAGGCGATTGGCTTAATACGTGGAGAAAAGGGAACAACTGTGCATCTTACCGTGTTACGAGGTGAGAATTTGGACATGATGGAATTTGATCTTGTTCGAGATACGATTGTTGTGCCTCCGCTTGATACTGAAATCAAAGACGGTGTGTTCGTAATCAATTTCTATAGCTTCTCAGAAAATTCTGAAGTTGAATTTACAAAAGCAATGAAAGAATTTGGAAGAAGCAATACAAGTAAACTTGTAATCGATTTGCGCGGTAATCCTGGTGGATATTTAGATTCAGCTATTGATATCGCAAGTTGGTTTGTTGAACAAGGTGAACCTGTTGTGATAGAAGAATTCGGTAATAACAGAAAAGAAACTATATACAGGAGTAAGGGATACACATTACCTAAAAAGCCTTCGAAGATTGTTGTGTTGGTAGATGGAGGATCAGCATCAGCGTCTGAGATTCTTGCAGGAGCACTCAGTGAATACAAACTTGCAACTCTCGTAGGAGAAAAAACTTACGGAAAGGGTTCTGTGCAAGAAGTCGTACCGTTTAGTGACGATTCTGCACTCAAGGTAACAGTTGCAAAATGGCTTACTCCAAATCGGCACTCTATATCAGAACAAGGATTGGAGCCAGATGTTAAAGTTGTTCAAGAAAAGACTGAAGACACTAATACTGATGGACCAGATATTCAATTTGAGAAAGCATTAGAAATATTAAAAGCACAATAACTTACACTACAGAAATGAAAGTAATTCTACTAAAAGATGTACCAAAGATCGGAAAAAAATATGATATCAAAGAAGTAAATGATGGTTATGCTTCAAACTTTTTAATCCCCAAAAAACTTGCTGAGATTGCAACAGACAAGCAAGTTTCAAAGATAAAATTATTGAAGGAAACTGCACGAATGCAACAAGAAATCCACTCTGCTCTATTAGAAAAAAATCTAGAAGACATAAAAGATAAAATAGTCACCATCAAAGCAAAAGCAAACTCAAAAGGAAATTTGTTTATGGCTGTACACGAAAAGGATATAGTTGCACAGCTTAAGAAGATGTATCAAATTGAGCTACTTCCAGAATATATTAAACTTCCAACTCCGATCAAGGATCTTGGTTCTCATGAAATTGTGGTCGCAATCGAAGGACACACAACAAAGCTCAATGTTGTAATCGAGAGTGAATAATAAAAGCCCCAGCATATGCTGGGGCTTTTATTTATAATTATTCAACATGTACATTCTTCTTTACCATTGTTTTACCGTTGAAGTGAGTTTTGCGAGTTGAGCCAAACTTAACTTTTCCTGGTTTGAGTGCAAAAAGTGTGTGATCCTTTCCAAGACCTACGTTTTTTCCTGGAAGGATTTTTGTGCCACGCTGTCGAACAATAACTGAACCTGCTTGAGCTGTTTCTCCATCATAAAGCTTAGTACCGAGGTACTTTGGGTTTGAATCTCTTAGGTTTGAGGCTGTTCCGCCGGACTTTCTATGTGCCATAGTGTGATTTTGCCAAAATTACGTATATAATTTGGTGCTTTTTACTTATTTAAACTATAATTAAACTGTCATATGAGTATACCTACTTTATTAGAAAAAATCAAGTCCTATATTGAGAGCGAGAAAGGGAAGGACCTCTTGATAGTGGTAACAATTCTCTGTGTGGCTATATCCTCATTTTTCCTAGGTAAATTATCACATATTGAAAATAAACAAGACAATCCGATAGTTGTCAAATTTGATCCGTCTATTACGGATTACTTTTACAAGTCAGCAAATGAAGGGCAGGGAACTACCCCTACTCTTTCAAGTTCTAAAACACATTCTAGTGATATACTTACTACAAGTACCGAAATTGATACAGAGAATACAATTACCGAAGAAAGTGCAAACGAGAAATTATCAACACCAAATCTTGTTGCAAATGAAAAAGGTGATATTGTGGCATCCTCTAGGGGAAGTAAGTATTACTACGTATACTGCAGTGGCGCAAAAACGTTGAGTGAATCAAACAAGATATATTTTTCATCAGAAGAAGAAGCTGAAGCAAATGGATATACATTATCAACATCGTGTACAAAAAAGTAGCTCGCATATTTTTATATTATTTAGCGTGTGACTACTTCATAATGATGTCAAAGAAAACAAAAATCATTTTAATTATCGCTGCAGCGCTTACAATTGTTTTTAGTGCATATTTTGATTACCTGAAAACCCCTGCTCAGATAATTGATACGTCACTTAAAAGTACATTTGATAAGACTGTGGGTAGTCTTTCACAGGTAATCCAAATTGAAAATATCAAAGAGCTTCAAGTGTCACTTCCAGGACCTCTGACCAAGAGTGAGACATTCTCTGAAGAAAACGATCAAAACACCGAAGAAGCAAAACCTACATCTATAACTCAAAAAGAAATCTTAGATGCAACAAATACTAATCGCAATTCAAATGATGGCCTTACTTCACTTGCTCTTAATTCAAAACTAAATGCATCTGCTCTAGTCAAACTAAATGACATGTTCACTATGAATTATTTCGAACATACTTCTCCTCGTGGTGTTGTTCTTTCTGATTTGGTTAATGAAGAAGGTTATGAGTACATTCTTATCGGAGAAAATTTGGCAATGGGAAATTTTGCTTCAGGAAAAGAAATTGTAGATGAGTGGATGAAAAGTCCAGGCCATCGAGCAAATATTTTGAATGGCCAATTTACTGAAATTGGTATCGCAGTTAAACAAGGCCGCTACGATGGACAGACTGTATGGATGGCTGTGCAGCATTTTGGTGCACCACTTTCTCTTTGTCAGAAAGTTGATTCATCACTCAAAGATACAATCGAAAAAGAAGAAAATAATCTTGAAGTCAAAAAAGGGGAGTTGGAGGCAAAAAAGGTTCAGGTTGATTCAACAAGCACTCTCTCTCCCGACTATAACGATAGGGTAGATGAGTACAACCTTCTCGCTGAGGAATACAATACTCTTCTTCAGGAGCTCAAGAATAATATTTCAAAATATAATTCTCAGGTGAATAAGTTTAATGACTGCACAAAGGGAGTATAGCCATTTGACGGATTTGTGGTCTAATAATAGAGACTGTGGATAACTATGTACATGTCGCACAATATATCTTTTGCGACATGTACATTTAAAATAAAGCTTGATAAATAAAGACCGGCGCGTTCGCCGGTCTTTATTTCTTTGTGTATTCCTTTGTATGTATCACTATGTTTTTGTGTGTGATATACATCTCTAGTTTTCTCCTCTTAATGTTCCCCAATTTTTTTCTCACGCTTTTTTTTAAAATTTTTTATTTATTTTTTTTACTTTTACTGAAATTATTTTAGATAAATTTTAGATTTTTGTATTTATAACAATCGACTCTACATACTACTGTCTTGGACCTCATGTGTACATATTCGACCGTTTTAAATCGATTTTAAGGCTTGTCAGTAATTGCGAGTTGATATAGTAGTCATTGAATTTGATTGTGTTGTCGATCAAAATACTTCGCCCATGTACGGTAATGGAAGATTGTATTCGTACGGATGATTTTTGGTACGAACATCATTTTCTTTGTTGCGTGATTGAATTGAGCGCATGCTTGATCCAATATAAAGCGCATATGAACCAAACTTTTTTCGTAGAGTATCAAATACATGCGTATATGATTCGCTCGTGTTTTTATTTTCTTGATCATTATATAGATCCAGTGGAAGCTCGTTTGTTTTTCTCAGATCGTGGACGGTAATACCAGTACCTCGGTATTGTTTTGTAGAATCAAATATTTGATTGAATATACTTTCGACAGCTTTGACTATGTCGCTTGGATTGTATGTGTACAATTCTAGTTCAACTTCTCGTCCGTCTGCTACAATACTTCTTTTGTTGTTATGGAAGGATACTTGCTTTATGAAGAAAGAAATTTTTTTAGATTTCAAATTCATTGCACGCATTCGAGCGCAGACAATTTCTATATTTCTAGAAAGTTCAGAAAATACAAACGAACGTTCGGAAGAATATGGACTAAGCATTCGCACGGTCTGAAGTGACTTTCTGTGAGAAAGAGTGTGTGTGAGTGAAAGCTTTTGAATTCCTTTGAGTTCTAGATACGTATCGACTGTTGGTTGAGTGAATCGTGTGCGTATACTCTTCTCCTCAAGTGCGACAAATTGCCCTGCATCCCCTACTCGTGAAGATATGAGTCTTTTTGAAAGTGCACGCCCGATTCCCCAGATTGATTCGATGGGGGTCTCCGAAAGAATTTGTTCGCGATTATTTTCTGTAATGACACAGAGTCCATTGGGCTTGTTTCTTTTTGATGCTACTTTGGCAAGTGTTTTAGTGCGGGCTATGCCGACAGAGAAACTAATACCCAGTTTATTTGAAAGGTCATTTTGGATTGTCTGGATGTATTCATATAGAAATGATTCTTCGTTTTTCTCTATATGAAGTGTTACAGATCCAAAACACTCATCTACTCCGTAGTGTTCGACAGTGTCACAATACTCTTCGGCTATTGATGCCATGCGAATAGAATAATGCTGATAGAGATCAAAGTGTGCTGGCAAGATGGTGACTTCTGGAAATTCTTTTTTGATTTTAAAAATAGGCATTCCTCGTGTGACACCAAGTCGTTTTGCTTCTTTGCTCATTGCTGAAGCAATACCGCGTTCTTCGCCGACAATTACAGGCTTGCCTATGAGGTGTGGAAGTCGAGCGACTTCACATGCAACAAAAAAGTTGTCTCCGTCTATATGTATGATGTATGTGTGTTTAGTCATATTTTCGTACTACTGCGCGGACCACTGCTTGGATGCGCAAATCTTCTTTTGGATAAATATTTTCAAATGCGTCATTTGCTGGTTCGAGATAGAAACCTTTTTTCGAATCTTTTCGCAAGTACTTCATGGTCCACGCACCGTCTACTTCTGCAATCACGATATCTCCGATACGTGCATTGTCTTGTCTCTCTACGATTACCATATCTCCGTTGTTGATACCTGCATCTTTCATTGAGTCACCTTTGACTCGAAGCATGAAGCTCGAATCTCGTTTTCTAATAATCCATTCATCAAGTGAGAGTGTATCGAGTAAGTTTTCTTCTGCGGGTGTTGGGAATCCTGCCTCGACGAGTCCGAGCATGCGTAGTGGTATAGGACTAGGAATTTTTTGGGAGGTGATTTTTTGTGTGTGTGAAGATTTTGGAATTATTTTTCCTGCATGGTCTTTCTCTGCGTATCCAAGTGCGATAAGATTTTGGATTGCTCTATACGCTGAGTCTTTTGATTTGAATCCAAAAAGTGCCGCTGCTTCACTGTATGAAGGCATGCGCTTTTTTGATGAATAAAATTTGTATAACTTGTCTCGATATGTTTCGTATGTAGAAGAATTTTGTTTCTTTCTCATGTATATAAGTATACCGAACGTACGTTCTTGTGCAAGTGTATAAAATAAAAAGCCGTCTCTTTCGAGACGGCTTCCACAAAGCTCTTTGACATCCGCATGTTACCCGAGCTTGTGAATTTCATTCATTTCTTCTTCATGGGCAGTGCCCACAACTTTGAACACCTGCACAATGCCAACAATGGCAAAAATGAGTGGTATGCACCCTACCCCGACATGGAGCAGTGCGCTGTCGCTACTCATATTTTTCAGGATATACACACCATCATAGGCGTTTGCCCATAGTGCGGTAGTGGCACTGATACATAAAGTTGCGACTGTTGTGAAGAAGAGAACTAGGATCTTTTTTATCATGTGTGTTACGATTTGCTTACATTGTAGCACATATAACAAATTTGTCAATAAAGAATAAAACACTACAGAATCGTAGTGTTTTATGGGTGAATTATTTCTTTTTGAAAAGCACAGAACCAGAATCATACTTGAGAAGGAGTATAAGATTGCCGTCGTTGGTAAACATGAAGTGGTCGGTTTTTGAAATCATGTCTATGAAAGCACTTTCTTGAGATCCTTCGCAGTACATTTGAGTACTTGCGAATTCACTAAATGTAATCATATTGTTCTCTCCTTTAGTATATGTTCCACTAAAGCTGTTGCAGTCTGTGGTCCCGGAGACCTTTCCATCATTGGTGAATGTGAGTGAAAAAAGATCTTTCTTGGAAGGTGTGATAGTCGTGCTATTGCTCATGCCTGTCGAAACCCAATTCCATGATGAATCAGCAAGAGAAAATTGTTCTGAATCTTTAGATGAGTCTGAATCTTCTTTTGATGATTTGTCATACACCGTACCGACAAATATATCAACGCCATTTTGTGTGATAGTCAGATCGTCGCCTTTGTTCCAAAAAACAATACTCTCATCTTCATTTGCATATCGTGCTCCTGATCCAGAAATTGTCTGCGGAAGAACTGTATCGCCCAACCCTTCTATGTTAAACATCACAACACCATCATAAAAAATTGCGGGAACAGTTTTGCCGTCTTCACTCATAAATACTGCAGTACTTTCTATTTCTGGAGTTGCTTGATCTTGAGCAGTGTCTTTTTTGTAACGAGTAAGTGCAAACACTGCAAACAAAATTACTCCAAGCACGAGAATCCATGAAATGATTTTTTTGGCCATAGTATTTTTATTGTAACATATTCAAAATAAATACTTTGAATTATGTATTTGCAGTATTAAAAATACTTTTTACAATTTTGACAAAAACCTATTTTTACTGTAGTGTGATGAAAAACGAACCTTATGAACACACAAAAAATCTCTTCACTTAATTCATTCAAAGTGTTAGAAAACACTTCGGTTGTACTTGCGCTCGTAGTGCTTGTGATTATCACTACTCTTGTATTCTTTGGACAAACTATTTCGAGTGTGATTAGTGGTCATTACACGAGGTATGATTTGTCTGTGCAAATCGGAATTATACTTTTGTTATATTGTTCGCTACTCGCATATTTTTCGAAGATGAAAAAACTTACATCTTCTGTGTGTAACGCAGAAGATACGAATATTTTTGATGTTTACCAAAGTAACTCACGTGAAATAACAGTCCAAGGATTTTTGCTATCACGAATCGCACTTGTGACAAATCTTGTAACATTTGCAGGTGTGGTGATTTTGCCATTTTACTACGAATTTTACAGACATTCACTTGGTGACTACTATGGCATTATGGCGATTCTCGGCATAGTGGTATTCTTTTTGAGTGGTATGATGTCGTCAAATATTTTTGGGTTTACTTCAATGGTAAGACTGATTAAAGATAGGTATGTCGATCTCTATTTTGCGTTACGTGAAGAAAATAGATTTTTCAATTCTCAAGCAATTATTATATCCATGTATCTTATTGTTCGGGTGGTATA
>DALYDM010000001.1:87987-88388 GCA_031973235.1 Minisyncoccota bacterium
CGTTTGATACTTTGGCGTATTTTGCAATAGCCGAGTTCACAATAATCTTTCTTGCGTTTTTGGTTTTAGATTATTTAATTTTCATTTTTGATGACTGTGACTAAATTCAATATGTAAATTAAAATCCCGCTTCATGTGAGCGGGATTTTTTTTATAAAAATCTATTTTTACTGTAGTGTGACGAAAAACGAACAATATTGAAGTATGTAAAAACAATATTCCCCGACGTTTCGTATTGAAACGTCGGGGATTTTTTATTCTCTACACTCTACTTTTGTTGCCACTATATCTTTCACAAATTCATCCTTTTTTGGGACCAAGACACCATTTTCTTCCTTGAGTGCATAACGGTGTTTTGTGAGGGTGTTTTCGCTTATAGTATATTCTTCCATTTCCTCACC
>DALYDM010000002.1:0-22901 GCA_031973235.1 Minisyncoccota bacterium
TTGAATTCAGGTATTACATTAAATTCAATTTCGATTTCTGGTGGTGTGGCAAAAGCTGATTTCAGTCCTGTGCTTGGTGAAGGGGTGGCTGGGTCATGCAGAGTAGGGCAGATTCGCGCGCAAATAGAGTCAACATTGAAACAATTCCCTACAGTGAAGGAAGTACAAATTTCGATTGATGGTGTGAGTGAGGGGATACTGCAACCGTAAGGGGCAGTAAATAGTAAATAGATAGTCGGAAATAGGGATCAAGTAGAAAGACCTTGTCATGCAAGGTTTTTTTATATTATCTAAATATGCCTCGGAAATTTTCTGGTATAGTAAGTCTAATGTTGGAAAAATTTAAAGAAAAGTACAATTTATCATTTGTAGAAAAACTTACACAAGAGTCAGACATTGGTGTATATGTTTTTGGTGGTGCAATACGAGACATAAAACTTGGCAGGGACTGGAATGAAGTTGATTTGAGAATTATTTACAATAGACCCCTCAAAGAAAGAGAAGAGAAAATTGAAGAACTATTATCAGAATATAATCTTGAAGGTAAAACACAAATAGAAAACCTAAACTTGACGGTGTACAGATTTTTACCACTGGGTAGTAAGACGAATTCACCTATAGACCTAAGTCTGGTTCCCACTATAGATGACAATCTGCCTGATTTTACAATAAATGCTATTTTTTATGATTTAAGAAATAATAAGGAAATAGACATTTATAATGGACTTGATGATTTAAAAAGAAAGATTATTAGAACAATAAAGAAACCAGAGGTTCAATTCAAAGAAGAACCTCATATGATTTTTAGAGCTTTGAAGTTTGCTTGTCAGTTAGATTTTGAAATTGAAGAAGAAACACTGAAGGCAATATCTGAAAATAAAGAATGGGTACAAAACACCTTTAATTTTATTAAAAATGAAAAAGAAGGAATATTGGTAGAACTATTTTTAGGTAATATATTTAAAGGCCTTAAATCTAACCCAGTTAAGTACTTTGGTTATCTAAATAAAACAGGTCTTTTTAGTGAATTTGTTAAATTTTACTCGAAAGAATCCAATCTCGCAAAAAAAGATAATTTTGAAATAAAAGTATTAGATTTAGGATCTTTTGAAAACAATATTTCTCATCTTTTATCCTCTGTAATTAATTCCTTAGAAACGGAAGATTATGAGAAGAACTTTAAATCATTATCTGAAATACTGGCAATTTCAACACCTAAAATTTATTCTGATTTTGTGGTAATTACAGAGAATATAAAATATATCAACTAGTTCTGAAATATTATTATTGGCAACATCTCAAAAATTTTAGAACACTTCAAATTTAAAAGCCGGAACGTGAGTTCCGGCTTTTACTATTGCTTATACAACAGCAGGTTTTTGTCCGAGTTTTTTTAGTACTCGAACATGCGAACGAATTGCTGACCACAAGGTCGGTTCTTCGTTGTACTTGATCCCAAAACTTGCGGCAGTCTTTTTCACTATAGGCATGATTGCCGGGTAGTGAATGTGACTAATTTCTGGAAACAAGTGATGTTCAACTTGAAAGTTGAGTCCACCCACATACCACGACAATGCTTTGTTTTGAGTAGCAAAATTCGAAGTGGTTTTGAGTTGATGCGCATACCAATCATCTTTAATGATTCCATTCTCAGCAGAAACATTGTCGGTACTCTCTACAATGTGTGCAAGTTGGAAAATTGTGCTTATGGTCCAACCACATACAAATAACATAATCAGGAATCCAGTGGCAGCGAATAGGAAACCGTGAACATACCAGGGTATGCCAACAAATACAATTAGATAATTGATTTTGCTTACAAAAAAGATGATACGTTCTTTTTGGTTCATTTTTATTCTTCCTCCAGACTCAGTTCTGATTTTTCCAGAAGAATACTTTGTAATATCACTTCCAAATATCCATTGTCCATATGCAAGTCCGTATGCTGCCCACCAGTAGATGTGTTGATACTTGAAATACCACTTCCATTCTTGATCAGAATGTACACGCATTATGTCAATGTCTATATCTTCATCGTGTTTGTGTACGTTTGTGTACGTGTGGTGGGCTTTGTTGTGTTTTTCTTTCCAGAAATGAACATTTCCACCCATAAGATTCAAACTGTACCCAAACAATTCATTGACCCAATCTTTTTTTGAATATGATCCGTGCGCGGCGTCGTGCATTACATTAAATCCAATTGATGCGAATATCAAACCGAGTAACGCCCAAAGTGCTAAATATATAAATACATAAAGCCACACAGGGATAGTTATGCTAAATAGTGTATATGGTTCTAGAGACAAAATTGCAGAATATACACCAATCAGCATGCTAAACAAAATAATTGTTTTACTAAATAATTTGAATGTACCTGTCTTTGGAATATGTTCTCTTTCGAAATATTCATCGACTGCGGTCTTGAGTGCTTCTTTGAGTCCGAGCTTTGTGGGACTTTTGAATTTTACACTGGTCGGAGTGGGGGAGATAGAGCTTTTCATTTGTGAGGTGCGTTTTTATATATTATAACGCGAACAGTCTCAAACTCAACGCAATGAAGAAGCGGAATTGGCACCGGCTTAAATACAATTTGTTTGGAAAGATTTCAAGAAGAATTGTTAAAAAGAGCGGCGCCATAGGCGCCGCTCTTTTTAACATCTATATTTAAGCACTGAGTCGGGGTGCAGGGAATCGAACCCTGCCCTCATCACTTCGTGCCGCAAATGTCTCCCAGACATTTGGATACAATCATTTTCATATCAACTTTAAGCACTGAGTCGGGGTGCAGGGAATCGAACCCTGCCCTCATGTTCCCAAAACATGTATACTACCGATATACTACACCCCGAAAAAAACTAAAAACAGGTTAAATATAGCATATTTTTCGGGAATTTCAATACATTTTTAATCTAATTTTATATATCTAAAGACATAAGCTCCAGGATGTTCTATTTCGAATGAGGTAAGTTTGTCTTTTGGAAAAAGCATACTGGGAATTCTGAGTACGATGTGTTTAATAAGTTCCTTTCTTATTACTCCATGAATGTGTCTACATGTTGATTTTCTTAAATTCTCATCTCTCACTTCTCCTTCAATTGAATCAATTTCTGACAGCTCAAAATGTTCTGGGTCAAGTGAGATTGCAGAGTTAATATCATATCCTGCTAATATTTTTATTGCACCAGGAGACATTCCTTCTGAAAATGCAATTTTTACACCCTCTGGAGTTGGAACCACTGAGTTTGCGTAGTGCTCTGTATTCGATCCTATTTCAAAAGATTTATTATTGACTACGCAATTAATAATATTTTTTAAGTTCTCAACTCGCAAAACAAGATTCCTGTTTTGCATCTCGAGATATGATTGTTCAACATTTGCACTAAGGCTTCTATGAATTTTTTCTTCGAGTAAGTTCAAAAGATCCTCAATTTTTTGCTTGAGAATTTCCATCTTGTCTTTCTCCTTAATTGACTGAATTGCCTCAATGACAGAATCAAGCTCAGATTCGTCTTCGTTAGAATATATTTCAGGTCCCTTATAATACATGCATTAAATAATATCATTAAATTGGATACTTTACAAATTTATTATGTATGCTATAATAAAAATAAAACATGAACATTGTTATCAGAAAGGGTGATTTGACCACTTTTAAAGTGGATGCAATTGTAAATCCTGCAAACGAAGGTCTGATTCAAGGATCTGGTGTTGATGCAGTAATTCACAGAAAAGCAGGGTGTCAGCTTGCGATTGAATTAAGAAATTTTGGAGGATGCAAAACTGGTTCAACCGTTGTAACAAATGGCTACGGATTACCAGCAAAATATGTTGTCCATACGCCAACTCCGCATCGTGAGATGGATAATTCATTTGAACTTCTTGCAATGTGTTTCGCAAATAGTCTATATACAGCAAATCAAAAATCCCTTAAAACTATTGCATTTCCCGCACTAGGTGCAGGTTTTGGTGGTGGTTTTAGTGATAATGAGGTTGCTCGTATTGCATTAAAATCAATCTTTGATTTTAATTTCAACTACCCAAATAAAACAATAGAAACTGTATACCTTGTTCCATTTTCCTTTTCAGCAGAAGAAGTATTTAAAAAGGAATTTGAAAAATACTAGAGTTATAAGAGTCACTTAAGTGTGACTCTTTTATGTTTAAGTAAAGCAGTAGGTATTCTGTAATTAATTAGCTAAAAATAAATCAACCTGTTTAATTCATATTTTCTAATCAGATAGTAAAAGTCGCCAGATACTTCTGGCGACTTTTACTATTGTGCGGGATAAGAGAATCGAACTCTTGTCTTCTGCTTGGAAGGCAGACATTCTACCACTAAACCAATCCCGCTTATGAAAAACATAATATCACATACTCTGTTTTTTTTCAATAATTTCAGACATATAACCAGTATTAGATAAAGAAAGTAAATAAAAATGGGGCCTTCCGGCCCCTTGTGTTAATTTGCACTTTTCCTCTGATCAAACATCTGCGTAAGAAACATAGCCGCCTGACTGTGTTCTGTAAAGAGGTTGATTTTTTCTTTAAGGGTCTTCCTTTCAGATTCTGATTTGGATTGCCCTTTTTTCGAGTTCAGCTGATTTAATACAAACTTCAGTCGCGTTTCTTGAATGCTCAGATTGCTTACAACTTCAGGGTTTCTTTTCAAAACCAATACAACATGCGTGTCACTTGCTGCAAGGCCTGTGATTGTGTCTAGTAAGTCGTGTTTTTTCTCCGATTCCTGTAATAACCAGTCAGTTGTGAAAATCACGGTTTCCGTGTTGTTTCTGGTGCACAAATCGAAAATTCCCTCGACGCTCATTTGAGATTCAACAAGGTCATGCGTTGAATACTGAAGTGATTTTTTGAGAATCTCTCTGATTCTTTCAGTGAATGTTTCGGTCCCAGTTCTGGGTGTTAGCACCATGATGGTGCCTTTTGCTGCTTTTTTGTGCATATACGATTTGTTTAAGGTACAGACAATGATTCTACATGAATAAAAAAAAATGTCCATAATACAAAAAACCCGTTGGAAACGGGCTTTTTGTGATTCGTATGAATCTGACTGCCGGCAGGCAGACTTATTTAACTGCGTCCTTGAGAGCTTTTGCAGCTCGAAACTTAGGAACTTTTGTAGCAGCGACTTTGACTTGTTCTCCAGTTTTTGGATTACGAGCCATTCGCGCAGCTCGGGCCTTCACCGAGAAGATACCGAGACCTGCAATTGAAACTTCGTCACCTTTCTTCAAGGTGCCAATGATTGAATCGATGATTGACTCAACGATTTCTTCTGCTTGGACTTTTGTTCCACCCAATTTTGCGTGGACCATCTCAACCATTGCTTGTTTATTCATACTAAGCATAAATGATTATCCTGATAATTGGATGACCTCTTTTATCGTTACTTGTTTGAAGATTATTCAAACGTCTAAATAGCATTATATATCAAGGGATTTTTTATGCAATATGAAAATATCGTAAAAGGGGATATCTCATTTCATGTCTCAATCCCCAGAAGTAATGAAGTGAGATGTGTTTTTTCTAGTACAATATAAGTATATTTTAATAATTAATACTATACGTGCTATGCACTTTGATGATTCTATGAAAAAAGATTCTTTACGCATCTTGATATTACTCGTGATAATAGTACTGTCGGGTGGTTTTGTTATTGGGAAGCTAAACAACTGGGGACAAGTTGCACAGGTTGTCACTTCAAACGCAGAACTGCAAATACCTCTAGTTGTTTCTGCTGATCCAGTATCTGTGCCAGGAAATCTTTTTGGTCTTCATCTTGGAAGTTATTATTCGAAGGTAAAATATAACATGAATAATCCTGCACAGTACAATCCTTCGACTGGGTACACTCTTGACCAAGGAGAGCGCCAGGCGATTGCGGACTTGAATGCGCGCGTGTACCGATTTCCTTCAGGCACGGATTCACGGTATTATCATTATTTCACTTCAGATACCAATACTGCACCAGCACGAGGTTATGGTTATAGAATTGCAGATGTAAATAAAGATATCGAGCTATATGGCTCTCACCAAGTTCCGAATGTTGTCGGAAACCCCGCAAATTATATTGCATATGAACAAACTCTGCCTGCAGGAAGAAATTTTATTCTTGATTTTATTGAAGACGTCAAAGCTGACAATGCACGAGCAATGCTTGTGGCAAATGTGGTATATGGAACTCCTGCAGAAGTAGTGGCACAGATCGCACTTCTTAAGCAAAACAGTGTCCAAATAGCAGGAGTTGAGCTAGGGAATGAGACAAACGCTGACGATATTGGATTTAACGGTGATGCTCAAACATATTTAGCAAAAGCACGAACATTCGCCACAGCAATCAAGGCTGTATATCCTGATGTAAAAATTGGACTTGTTTCTGCTCCACATCGTGTAAATGGCTCACCTGCCTTTATTGAAAATGATCTTTGGAATTCTTCTATAGCAAATGCGTTGTCATCAGATCCACAATTGTATAATGCATATATTTTTCACTCATACCCGCAAGTAAAATGTGATTTTCACCCAACCCGCGAATCAGTTTTTTCATGTGCAAATATGTATACAGGATTAATGAAAAACAAGAGTTCTACTGCCGAGATTAAGACAGAAACTGGTATAAATATAGGATTTCCAACAATGAGAGAAAGTTTTGAGTACTACAAGCAAAAGTTCCCTGGTAAAAAAATGTGGATTACAGAATGGAATCTTTCTCACTGGACTGGTCCAGCATACCAAGGAAGTGGATACTATGGAAATTCAATATTCAGTACACTATTTACTGCTCTTTATAGAAATGAACTAAATAAATGGGCAATAGAAAATCCAGGCATTATTGATTATGCAATTGAGCACAATGCAACAGGATTTTCTGCATACGGACTTGTAAATGAAATTTCTTCAGGTGAAAATCCTTCAATTGCAATCTTGGGTTCAAATTATGTCAAACGAGCACTGTATCATGAGTGGGCTATTTCAAAGCCAATTTATGGGCGGTCACTCAAGAAGGTTTCGGTAAATGCAAACACAACTGAAGCGGTTGATGTGTATACATATCTAGACCAAACAGCAAACAATTTGTTTATTTATTATGTAAACAGATCAGGAAAAACTGCGTCATTCCCAACGCTTACATACAATGGAGATCCAGTGAGTATGAATGGTACACTTGCGCGTTATTATCAAATGTCAGCCAATACTCTTACTGGAGCGATTGGAAATGGAGGGGCTGGTGATTTTGTGTATACTACTTCAGATCAAATCAGTGTTGCGCAAGGCAATATCCCTTCTCCTGCACTTCATGTCATTCCTCCGTATGCATATGGATATATTTCTGTATCGCTTGATCCAGTAACGCAAACTAATAATCCGCCAATAATTTCAATTTCAACACCCACAACTGATGCAACATACTCAACTTCAGTCCCTCTCGTAACATTTGAAGGAACTGCAGGGGATAGTGATACTGGAGATGTTGTTACGGTGTCATGGGAATACACAAATGCACTCAACACAAAAACTTCAGGAACTTCAATTTTGACCAGTGGTGCATGGCAACAAGGTCCGTTTGAGCTTAAGTCTGGCAATAATACATTTAAAGTTATTGCAACGGATTCAAAAGGAGTTTCTGCTGAGGATACACTCGTGGTCTCATACACTCCAGTTGTTGATACTACGAATCCTTCAGTGAAAATCATTAATCCTTCGGGAAATAATCTTGTTCTTAAGTTTGGTGATCCGGTTACGATTGTCGCTACTGCTTCTGATAATGTTGGTGTAAAGCAGGTTGATTTTTATAAAGGCACGACGAAGATTTGCACTGACACCTCTTCGCCGTACGAATGTTCAACTACAGTTCCTGCAGGGATAGGATCAAATAGTATGAATTCATTCCGTGCATTCTCAAAAGATTATTCTAATAAAACAAGCAGCCCCTCAACCATTTCGTTTACAGTTACTCAGTAGGTAAATATGTAAAAAAATCCACACGCGTGTTATGTGGATTTTTTTATTGTTGGTATACTGAATGTGTAATTATTAGTAACAAAATATATTCATGGAATCTAATCCGATAATGGAATCAATTCAAAAGAAAACACCTCACTCATTGAAAACATGGGCAATTCTTTTGATGGTGTTGTTGTTTGGGGTAACAGCTGGCGGATCATTGCCGTCAGGATACTTTGCTTCTCAAGAAGGGTCAACTATTAAGTCGCAAGTACGTGAAGTTGAGGGTACAAAAGTGTTGTATAAAAATGAAGTTGCATATCTCTGTGCAAAATCTGATGGTGCCGATTCGTATATCGCGAGTTTCGGAAGATTGCCAAGTGAGTTTTGGACAAGTGGGTATCTTTGTAAAACAATAAACACGAGAAAAGTGAGCAATAAAATAAGTGTACTTGTAACTCCAACTCCCTCTGAGATGTTTAAAATGTATAGACAATCGTCTTTGCTTGCTGGTCCTGGTGTAAATCAACGCCCATACAAATATCAGTGTGATGACTACAGTGTGATAACTGTAGATTTCACACCACCGCCAACTCCACCAAATACTATCACCTATGGTGGCATGGAATGTGACGCTCTTTTTCTTTAAGTCAATTTAAAACACCCTCTAATGCAGAGGGTGTTTTAAATTGACTTATTTTACAGAAGTTGTATTATCAAAAAAAAGAAGAAAAATGAAGAAAATACTCTTAGTATTCATTTTACTTCTTGGAAGTGAAATGAATGTGCATGCTCAGAAGTACGAAAAAGTTGAATGTGTTGAACCATTTTTTATGAGTTCAGGTGTTCTTTCAAAAGATGATTTAGTTTGCTTTCTTGAAGAAGATGTGTCGAACATGTATGCAGCCATAGATCAAGTAAGATATGTGAGAACTTTAAAATCATTTAATCGGAGGAATGGTGTTCTCGTAGCAAATCCGATTGAGTATATTAAGGGAATGAAAGATACAGTAATCTTATTTTCAAATCTTGTGGTTTCTATGGCATCACGCGGATGCAATGATGAAGTGTATTTTTTTCGTACAACACTCAATGGATATTATCGTGTATTTATGTACAACGGAGTACCAAGAATTCTTGCCAATGGAGGATATGTTATTGAGCCATTTGATGAAAATTCTTTCGATGCCTACTATGAAATAAATGGTGAACATAGATATATTGTATTAGATATGTCTATAAATCATCAAATACATCCAGCAGATTAAAAACAAAACCCTTGCGAGTTATTCGTAAGGGTTTTTCATTAAAATTTAAGTATTTTTAAAGTACATACTTGTTGACTTTGAACATCAAACATGAGAGTATGATTTGAAATTGAACGACCGTTCATTCTTTGAAAAACAAAACTAAAACAAAAAATTATGTCATTAGAAAGAAAACTTCGAACACTGAGTGATGAATTACAGCAAATGATTGTTGTGGGTGAAAGAAAGTATAACCCAGACCCTAAGACTCCGATCACAAATTGGCTTGTCGATCGCAAGCGTCATTGTAATGGTGGAAGAACTGTTGATGCAGGATTGTGGCTCAAAGACCATTGTAACGATGGTGGAAGAATCTTTATGAGTATGGCAGGAGCTGGCTCATCGTTTCAAATGGGAAGAGATATTGGAGAAATGATTCGTGCAGGCAAAATTGCAGGACTGTCTGTTACAGGCGCAAACATGGAAGAAAGTTTGTATAGACTTATTTCCAATTCTGACTATGCATACATTCCTAACTATGAACAATTGACGCGTATGCAAGAAAAAGAATTGGACAATGCAGGACTTCGCCGAATCACCGACACCTTTTTACCAGAGGAAGAAAGTGTCAGAAAAGTATTGAGTAAATTGGAAATACTCTGGAGGGAAGCAGATGCCACAGGCAAGTCATTTTTCTGGCATGAATATTTTTGGCAATTATTTGAAAGAAATTTGGTTGAACTCGATGAAGAAGATGCTGAAAATTGCTGGCTGTATCAGGCATGGAAATACAAAATCCCTGTGTTTGTTCCAGGGATTGAAGACTCCACAATGGGTAATATTTTTACTTATTTTTGCTATGATGGGAATCATTCATTCGCCAGCAAATACAAGCAAGAAATACCAATCAGAAAGGAGGTTGTTCGTCACTCATTTGAATATATGCATAAGTTGGTTGAGTGGTACATGGACAATGCAAATGAAAAAGGTTTAGCATTTCTTCAGTATGGTGGTGGGATAGCGGCAGATTTCTCTATTTGTGTTGTGCCACATTTGAAAAAAGATTTTCTTGAGGGATTGTCAAATGAAGAACAGGAAAAACTTATTCGTTCATGGGCAGGTTTTATCGAAATTCACCTTGCGCCAATGAGTGCTGGTTCATATTCTGGTGCTGGTTACAAAGAAAAAATCACTTGGGGAAAATTTGATACTGATGCATTTGGTATTCAAATTTATGGTGACTACACTTCTGTCGGACCAGATATTTGCGCTATTGTTCTTGGAAAATGATTTCTAAAAGTAAATGGTTCGCGATCAGTATCGCGAACCATTTTTTTATTTTATCGTGCGTACTCCACAATTCGATTTTCTCTGATTACAGTCACCTTGATTTCACCTGGGTATTTGAGTTCATTTTCAATTTTCTGGGCGACGTTTCTTGCAAGTTCTTTTGCTTCAACATCAGTTACTTTTTCTGGAGTTACAAATACTCGTACTTCTCGTCCTGCTGATATAGCATAAGACTTTTCAACTTCTTTAAATCCGTTGATAAGCGCTTCTAGTTCTGCGAGACGCTTGAGATAATTTTCTACTGTATCTCTTCGTGCACCAGGGCGGCCACCAGATATGTAGTCTGCAGTTTGAACAATGACTGCTTCGACTGATTCATGAGGACAGTCATCGTGGTGAGATTTCATTGCGGTGATGATCCGTGGATCTGCACCAAATTTCTGAAGTATTCGAATACCTATATCGATGTGTGTTCCTTGCACTTCATGGTCGAGCGCTTTACCTATGTCGTGTACAAGTGCACCTGCTTTTGCAACATAGACATCTGCTCCGAGTTCTTCTGCAAGCATTCCTGCAATGTGCGACATTTCGATTGAGTGCTGGAGAACATTTTGCCCATAACTAGTGCGGAAATATAGTCTTCCGATAATTGCAATAATGCGAGGGTCGAAATTAAATATTCCACACTCATACACTGCTTGCTCACCTTTCTCTTTGATTATTTTGTTTATCTCTTCTTTTGCTTTTTCAACCAACTCTTCAATTTTTGCTGGTTGGATGCGTCCATCGAGAATCAAGTTCTCAAGTGCCACTCTGGCAATTTGTCTTCGCACTGGATCAAATGATGATATGACGATTGTTCCAGGTGTGTCATCGACGATAAGTTCCACTCCGGCTGCTCTTTCAAAAGTGCGAATATTTCTTCCTTCTTTTCCAATAATTTTTCCTTTGATGTCATCAGATGGGATAGTGACGTTTGTTGTCATCATTTCTGATGCAGTTGATGATGCAAGTCGCTGGATTGATGTTGCAAGAATTTCTTTTGCTCGCTTATCAAGTTTCTCGTGATTTGCTTGCTCCATCTTTTGGATGCGAACCATCAAATCTTCTTCGTAGTTTTTTTCAATTGTACGAATCAATTCTTCTTTCGCTTGATCTCGGGTGAGTGTTGCGACACGTTCGAGTTCTTTTGTTTTTTGTTCATCTGCAGCATCGATGCGCTCCTTGACCTTCTTCACCTCATCGATTTTGAGTTTGATATTTTCAACTTCTTTGTCGATTTCAGTTTGTCGTGCGTCGAGTAACTCTTCTTTTTTTATAAGACGCTCTTCTGTTTTTTTGAATTCAGCTTCTTTTGTTTTTTCTTCTTCTCGTAATGCTTCACTTCGTTCATCTGCTTTCTTTTTTGATTCATCCAAAATTCTCCCTGCTTCTTCTTTTGCTCCTACGAGCATCTGCTTGATTTCGAGTTCCATTGAGCCACGCTGGCCTTTTGAAATCAAAATTCGCAAATAATATCCGAGTCCAGCGCCGATAAGTGCAGCAGTGGTCGCGATTATAAGTGCTAATGTCGACATAAATAAAATGTGTAGATATGCTTCTTTTACCGTCCCTTAGTAAGGAAAGTGTTTCGTATAGGTAATTTCTTTGAGAATAAGGTGAAAAGTCGTTTCATGAAATTCTGATAGAGAACTGTAAAAGGGGATACTACGGTACTAATCTAATAAATTCGATTATCTTTATAATACATTGAGAATAAGAATCAGTAAATAGATGGGCAATTATACAAAAACTGACGGCAGGGCCGTCAGTTTTTTAAGATTTCGCCTTTGTGATAATCGCATCAACCAAACCATATTTTTTTGCTTCCTCAGCTCCCATCCAGTTGTCTCTTTCAACATCCTTTTCAATTACTGAAATTTTTTGTCCAGTGTTTTTTGCCATTATTTCGTTCAATTGAGATCGGACTTTGATAATGCGCTTTGCAGAAATTTCTATATCAGTAGCTTGTCCATCCGCTCCGCCGTGTGGTTGGTGAATCATAATTTCTGCATTTGGAAGTGAGAATCTTTTTCCTTTTGTTCCACCCGCGAGTAGGAATGCTCCCATTGATGCAGCAAGCCCAACGCAAATCGTGGAGACATCTGGCTTAATGAATTGCATGGTGTCGTAGATGGCAAGTCCTGCAGAAATTGAACCACCTGGAGAGTTTATATATAGATATATATCCTTCTTTGGATCTTCGTTTGCAAGGAAGAGAAGCTGTGCAACAACCAGGTTTGCAGTGTAGTCATCGATTGGGCCACCAAGGAATATGATCCGGTCTTTGAGGAGTCGAGAGTAAATGTCGTATGCGCGCTCGCCAAATTGTGATTTTTCTAAAACTGTTGGAATTAGCATATAAAATAATGGTTATTTATAAGAATAGCCAAATAGTACCATAAAATATGGGTTTTTGGAAGGTGTGAGCGATTTATTAAGTAGTATTGACAAATAAAATATATTTGCTATAATATGACCAAGAAAAATCAAAAACTAAATATCATGAAAAACATTATCTTCGCGGTTCTTGCAATCGCAACAGTAACATTGTTTGCCTCTTGTGAGGCATCAAATGATCCGGGCTATGAAGGCCCGTCGTGCAACAATTGCGGAAATGGCGGAGGTGGTGGAAGCGTTGTTGTCACCGTAGGTGGCGGCGGAAATGGCGGAGGAGGTTTTAATTCTTCTGAAACATTCGATGCATTCGTTTATAATTTACCTGCGGGTGGACGAATCGGTGTCGACAGAGACGGAGATGGAGCAAATGACTTAACGGTTGACGCACATCAAAATCTATACGGAGATTTAAATAGTGAATGTTTCAACATGTGTCCTGCTAGTTATATCAAAAGGGCAGTGGTGTCAGTATGCTGGATACAAAATACTTATGGTGAATGGAGGCAAGTTGCTACATACAGCACATGTGCAAATTATTTGCCCTAAACAAACAAAGTTCGCACTCGAAAGGGTGCGTTTTTCTTTTTCTTAATACGTATTGACAATGTGTGTATTTCTGATATAATTACAAAGAATCAATAAAACAAAAAAAATGGTAGGGAAAATGATTATGGAGTTGGCGTCAGCAACTGGAATGCCACTCATTATTTGGGTAATAGGGTTTTGTGTACTTGGTACAATAATCTTATTTAAGATGAAATCGGTGGAAACACCTGATATCACAGAGCCCAAAAAGTAATCTCCTAACCACCAAAACCCAAAAGGGTCGACCGTTTGGCCGGCCCTTTACTGCGCGGAACCTTAAACCCCATATACATGAACAACTCAGTTATGTCCATACAGGACACATTAAGTACTATTTGGTATACGCACGGCAATATGATTGCTGGAATGGTTGCGTTGGTAATAATTTTTGGCTTTATTGTAAAAAATGCAGTAAGTGACCAAAAGAATAAAAGTTCGCAGTAATGAAAACCCCTGACATGCTAGTCAGGGGTTTGTTTATTATTGAGCATCTTGGATTGCTTGAAACAATGCTGTATAGCCTTCTTGGATTGAGTCGCGAGCATTTTTGACATATTCAGTCAGAACTCGTTGAATTCCAGAAATTGATTCAGGTTTTGTTGAATCCTTGATGTAGCGACGAGAATTTGTAATTGCCTGATCGAGATTCATGAGTGCATCCTTTGCTTGCGTAGTATCTTTTCCGCTTTGTTCCATTTGCGCAATTTTGTCTGCAAGTGAGTCACGTGCAGATTCTAGTCGAGAAAGATTTGCTTGAAGTCTGTATGAAATATTACTTCGGGCAACTTCAAATTGAGAAATTTTTAATGCTAGAAGTTCGGCGTCTTCAATTTCTTTGTTTACTTCTTCCTCAGTTTGTTGGTCTTCTGAAGATTGTGTCACTTCTACGGTCTCTTCCGTGGAAGATTCTGTTTGATTTGGTGTCTCAGAATTTTCACTTGAAGAATCTACTTCAACATCAGGTGATGGGGCTTCTTGTGATTCATTTTGTTCAGACTGTTCTCGAACGCCATTTTCCTCACTGGCCTCATTGTCACGTGTCACATTTTCTTGATCTACAGTTGTTTCACTATCTGCAATATCTCCTTCTGTTACTGTGTCTTCGGCAACTATGTCTTCTGTGATACTTTCTGATTCCGCCCTATCTATCAAATCTTGACCTTCTTCATTCACAGATGGATTTGCCACTTGAGAAATTTGGAATAATGAACGAAATGAAGGATTTTCCTCAACAAAAGTAGTAAATACACTAAGTCCAATTATAAGCACCGGAAGTATAAAAATTGAGAGTCGAGTGTTGTGCATTGCATAAGTAGTATAACATTAAGAGGTTTGAGTGGTAAAGATACAATACAAATGTGCGACGGCGTAGCCGTCGCACATTTGTATTGTATCTGAATTAGGTATTGAATTATTCTTTCCCTTCAAGTAGTGCAAATACTTTTTCATGCATCAGAACTTGTTCGACATATGCTTGAGCGCGCATCTTGTCTGCACCAGGATAGTGAGAGAGAACAGCTTGAACTTCTGTTTCAATTTCCTTATCATCGAGTTTCATGTTTTCTTTCTTTGCGATTTCAAAAATCATCAGCTCAAGTGATGCTTTCTTTTTTGCATCAGGCAACCATTCATTTTTGATATCGTCTTCCGTTTTTGAAATATTCTTTAGATATTCTGAAAATTCAATTCCTGCCTGCTCAACATCCGATTTAAGTCTAAACATCATTTTTTCGAGCTCACTATCTATGAGGATTTGAGGAACATCAATCTTTGTTTTTTCAAGTAGTGCTTCAGCAATTTTTAGTCGCATAGTACTTCGTGCTTCTCGTTCTTTTTCTTTTGTGATATTTTCTTTGAGTTTTTCTTTGAACGCATCAACATTTTCAAATCCACCAAGTGTTTTTACAAATGCATCATCAAAAACTGGAAGGTTTTCGTCTTTGATTGGCTCATGAGAATGATCATCATGCGCGTGTCCTCCTTCTTTGTGAAGATCTTCGTGTGCGCGCATTCTTCGTATTTGAAGAATTGTTTCATCAATATCTTTTTCTGTGACTTCAACTGAAATTTTTTCTTTGCGTGTTGCTTCTGCAATCTTTTTGTAGTCTGGAAGAGAAATCTCTGGCAATGTGTCAAATGTGATTTTAAATCCAAGCGAGTTTCCTGCGGCAAGTTTTGTGACCGAGATTTGTGGTCTTCCAATTGCATCAAGTTTTTCCGATTCAAGAATTTTCGGATAGTGTTCACCAAGTGCCATTTCAGCCATTTCTTCAAGTAACATATTTTCAGGAATATGTTTCATAAGTACTGAAGCTGGGACATGACCTTTTCTGAATCCATCCACTTCAATATGTGCGCCGAGGTGTTCGAGTGCACGAGCTCGATACCCTTCAAAAATATCGACTGCGAGTTCACCTTCGATTTCAACTCGACTATTTTCTAATTTTTTTATTGAATGTGACATTTGATTTGAAATAAACGATATTGTTTATTGTGAATTAACTTGTTTAATATACGTGTCCGTATATACAAACGACTGTTTCAGTTGCTTGTATATACTTACATAGTGCAATGAGTCTACAATAAAAATGCCAAAAATACAAAACCGCCAAGATGTGGCGGTTTTGTATTTTTTTTGGATTGAAATTACTGCAAAGCAGCATCCATTCCGTAATCAACCGAGTTGATATCTGTAGAATCGATATCTGTACCAATGTCTGAGAGTTCGTCTGATGTTGATACTGATGCTTGAGATTCAAGATATGTATTTGTGTCTACTACCTGTGGCTGATCAGAAACATTTGATGTTTCTTGCAGCTCTGTGTTGGGAGTAAGTTGTTCTGTGTTTTTGATTACATACAATGCTCCAACAACAATGAGGATAATTATAATAATTGATCCAATCAACGCACCTTGTCCATGAGGTTTTGACTCTTGTGTCATAGGATTTTGATTTTGCATTGGAGGCATTTGAGTGTTTTGTGTTTCGTTGTCCATTGTGAGAAAGTATTATGTTCGAATAATTATTGATTAGAACCAGTTGCATCATCACCTGATGAGTCATCATTTGAATCATCATCGATTGATTCAGGTACAAGTACCTTGATGATTGCTTTGAATGATTCTCGTAAGTCAGAATGAGCAAGTTTCAATTCTTCCTTTGCATCTTTCAATAGTGCACGAACTTCATCACGTACTGCTTGATTTATGCTGTTGTCAGTAGTACTTGTGGTTGCTGTGTCAGAAGTAGTGCTTGATATTGATGTTGCTTTTGCTTTAGCTTGTGCAACTAAGTCTTTTGCCTTGGCACTATGAGACTTTGATGAATCAAGTAATGCTTTCGCTGATGACATGTCTTTTCCTTCTGTTTGGTATGTGTCGATACGAGTAGTGAGTTTTGTTTGTATTTGAGTGATGCGTTCAATCGCTATTTCGAATCTCATAAATACCTCACCACGTATTTCTCCAAGCTTGTTTTTAAGTTCCTTTTTTATTTCTTCTTTTTTGTTTTTAAGTTCTTCGCTTTTCTTTTCGTACTCTGCTTTAAGCAACTCTCTTTTCTTTTCAAATTCAGATTTTACACCATCAATTTTTGCTTTAGTTTCTTCTCGTTTTATTTTGAACTCATCTTTTGAGATTTCGAGTGCTTTTCTCCAGTCTTCTCGCTCCTTTTTGAATTCAAAATCGCGAATTTTGTTTGCCCTGTCTCTCATGCCACCTTTGTCATCATCAGAATCATCATTTGAATCCTCATCTGAATCATCATCAGAGTCGTCATTTGAATCCTCATCAGAATCATCATCAGAGTCTTCATCTGAATCATCATTTGATGATTCAGAGCTATCATCATTACTGCTTCCACTTTCTGCCTTTACCACTTGAGAGTGCGACACAAATCCTGTCATGGCAAGTATAAATGTCATGACAATTCCAAATAAATATTTCATATGTAGTTTAAAGTAAATTAATAATAACTTCTCACACACTAATAACGTTCATTGTCTGTATGACGTTACACTAATTATAGAATACAGCACATATTTTGCATGTGTAAAACATTCATAATAAAACACGCGCTGATATATCAGCGCGTGTTTTATTATGAATGTTTTTCTTTGTAAAGCGAAAGTGATCGAACCACTGCTTCTTTTGCCTTTTCTGCTCCTTCAAAACCGTTTATTTCAACCGATTTCTTTTGAATTTGCTTGTAAGTTGCAAAAAAGTGTTCGATTTCTTTGAGTGTATGCTTATTTATATCTTTAAGATCATGAATTTCATCCCAACGTGGGTCATCAGCAGGAACTGCAATGATTTTTTCATCTGCTTCACCTCCATCAATCATATGCATCACAGCGACAGGTCGTGCGCGCACAAGGATTCCTGGAAGGAGTGAGTATGTGGTAAGAAGTACTACATCGAGCGCATCACCATCATCCCAGAGTGTTTGAGGGACAAATCCATAGTCAAATGGGTAGTCTTGACTAGTGTGCATTGCTCTATCAAGAGCGATAATTCCTGTTTCTTTGTCGATTTCGTACTTGTTTTTCGATCCTTTGTTGATTTCGACGATTACATTTATTATTTCAGGAGTATTTTTTCCTGCTTCTATATCGTGTAATAGGTTCATAATATATATGGTCTATAAATAAGTGATAAAGGGACTAAGATTATTCAAATTCCCGTGGGTAATTAGTATAGAACAAAAAACATATTTAGTAAAAAGCCCCAAAATATCCCTTTGTTGATAAAAATAGTAAAGATGATATAATACATGTACGTCCGTTTCGAAGCGGGCGTTCTTTATTACAAAAATGCTTATATTTTAGGCTGTTTTGGAAATAATGACAATTTAATAAGTAATTATAATCAAGAAGTAACAAGGGTACAGCGGATGGGGAAAAACTCAAATCAATCGCTATTTCCTTAGTACTTCTTGGTTATCAATAGAATATGTTAGACCTAAAAGTTATGAAATCTGCTCTACTTCAGCTTGAAGAAGAGCGAAAAATACCGAAAGAGAAGATTATTGATGCAATAGAACAAGCACTTGCCGCAGCATACAAGAAGGATTACGGAAAAAAAGGGCAAATTGTCCGAGCACATTTTGATATCGAAACAGGAGAAACTTCATTTTTGCAAGTAAAAATTGTTGTAGACGAAACTACAGCACGAATGATTAATCCAGAAGAAGGAGAGGAAATCGATCTTGGAGATACAGAAGATATCCGTGATGAAGGAGATGAAAGAGTTAGATTTAATCCAGAACATCATATTTTACTCGAAGACGCAAAACTTATCAAAAGTGACGCGAAATTGGGTGACGAAATTATTTTCCCTCTTGAAACTCAAGAAAACTATGGACGAATTGCTGCTCAAACAGCAAAGCAGGTTATCATCCAGAGAATTCGTGAAGCAGAACGCGGATCAATTATTGATGAGTATGGAAACAAAGAAGGAGAAATCATCAATGGTGTCATTCAGAAAATCGAACGAGGGACAATTTTCGTAGATTTTAATCGTGCAACTGGTATTTTGCCACATGACGAACAAATTCCTGGCGAAAGATACAATCGTGGTGATCGAATCAAGGCGTATTTGTATCTTGTTGAGGAAACTCCTCGAGGTGTAAATCTCAAGCTTTCTCGTTCGCACCCAAAGTTTCTTGCTGAACTTTTTAAAGTTGAAGCACCTGAAGTAGCGAGTGGTGTAGTTGAGATTAAGTCTATTGCCCGTGAAGCAGGTTCACGTTCAAAGATTGCAGTACATTCTAATGACGAGCATGTTGATCCTGTAGGATCATGTGTGGGGCAAAAAGGTGTTCGAGTTACGACAATCATGACTGAACTTAATGGTGAAAAGGTTGATATTATTCCATGGTCAGAAAATCCTAAAGAATTTGTTGCAAAATCACTTTCACCAGCAAAGGTTCTCTCGATAGAGGTAAACGAAGAAGAGCACAAAGCAATGATTGAGGTTGCAGAAGATCAGCTTTCACTTGCTATCGGAAAAGGTGGACAGAATGTTCGCCTTGCAGCAAAGCTTACTGGATGGAGAATTGATATAAAAGGAATAAAAGGTGATGAAGTTGTAACATCTGGTGATGATGAAGGATATGCATCACTTGCAACACTCAAAGAAGTAGCAGAAGAAATTTCATCTGAAGAAGATAATTAAATAAAAAACGCGCACACATGCGCGTTTTTTATTTAATTATCCACACTCGCACTCTTAAAACATTTCTATTGAGTGATACTATAAAGTAGTACTCTAATAATTTTATTTTCTATGGAACAAAATCCACTTACTCAACAACAATCTCCGGTACATGATACACGAAAGGTGTATATTTCAATTCTAATTGTAGTAATACTTATTTTAGGAACAATATTCATTGTAAAAAAATTTGGTGCACCAAATTATAAAAAAATAAAAGAAGACCTTGCTGGTAAGGTTGAGCAGGATAGACAAATTGATCCACAGTTGAAACAGGAATTAATCGACAGGGTAAACTTAGAGGATCCTACACCAACTACTGAATCAGATATGCAATTCCGCAAACAACAACTCATTAATCAAACACAATAGTTATGTTTAAAAAGAAAATCACAAATATTAGCGTGTTGTTTACAATGGCTGTTGCTTTTGTAACAGGTGTCCATTTTTCTTACGCGCAAAGTACATCAGTAAAAGTACTGGGATACGCATGGAGTAACAATATTGGATGGATAAGTATGAATTGTCAGGATGGTGGTGTTTCTCAGGCGAATATTTGTGGAGTTTCAAATTATGGTGTTACTCTTGATACATCTACAAACACATTTCAAGGTTTTGGATGGAGTGATAATGTCGGCTGGGTGAAGTTTGGTGGCCTCTCAGGAATGCCAATTTCAGGAACAAATGCATCATACAACTCCACAACAGGAGCAATTTCAGGATTTGCAAGATTTTGCGGAGGAAGATATGGATATTCTTCTTGGCCAACAAATCAATGGTTACCAAACAACACTTGTGCTGGAAGTGATAGAACTGATGGATGGGACGGATGGCTCTCACTCTCAGGTTCTTCACCAGCATATGGTGTAGTCATTGGATCGTCTGGTGCGTTTTCAGGATATGCATGGGGTAGTGATGTTGTAGGATGGGTAAATTTTGGAGCAGTGAAGCTTGATTCTAATACAACAGGATTAGTCACATTTCAAATTGGAGCAAAGCCTAATTCTCAGCCTGTCGTAAATTATGTTCCTGCTGTGTATCCATCTGCAACTGTGTATCCAACTCCAACTATTACTGCACCAATGGGTGACAAGCTTTACTACAAATGGACGACATCAGGTGCACAATCATGTAGTTTGTCAGGCACTGTAACAACAGCAAGTAATACACCAGTTGCATATACTTCTATTACTTCAGCAAATATTTTATCTGGAAGTCAGACTGCTGTCGTCCCACTTGATAATTCAGGTGTGTACTATATCGCTTTGACGTGTGTAATGACTGATGGAACAACAAAGATTAATTCTGGAACCATTCGTGTGACAGGTGAATTTGTTGAGGTTAAAGTTGATCCAAGTACTCCACTTAGTCCACTTTCACTCACAATGCAATATCGTTCAGTGGGTGTTGTCCCTAATAGTTGTAGATTGTATTCATATAAGCCAAATTACCTTGGTCCTCAACCAAGTAATTCACCAGGATTTACACCTGAGCCGTCTATTGCACCATTGATTCCACCATATCCATCATCAGTACAAAATCCTCAATGGAATCAAACCACCACTGTGAGTTATATTGCAAATCAAGCTTCAGGTAAAATAACTATTGCTCCTCGACCAAATGTATCAACTCGTTTTTATATCGAATGTCAAAGTTCATCAGCACCTGGGAAGTTTGTACACGCAGGAGAAGATCAAGGGCCAATCGAAGTTATTCCTATGTTGTTAGAAGTTCGTCAATCTGGAGTTTCTGTGACTTCTGCACAGCAAGGCTCGAAAGTTGATTTGTTCTATGATGCAATTACAGCTGGACCTCTAAATAGTTGTGTTGGAAAGGTAAACAATTTCACAGGCGGAGTACTTGGACCACAATATGCTGCTACTGGATGGTCTCTCGCATCAGGAATGTACGGACTCACTCCTTCTTCTACACCTGGACAGGTAAATGGAGTTCCGACTGTGCTCACTGCAGGAAAATCATCGCAATATTACATACAGTGTAACGCAGCGAATGGCGCACTAGCAGTAGCAACAGCAAATCTCGATATTGTTGCAGGTTCTGGGTTGGTACTTACTGCAACACCAAATACATTTATTGAAAGCACTTCTGGTCTTACAACAAAACTTTCTTGGTCTCACCCAAATACATCAGTTTTTGCGGCAAATTCATGTGTTCCGGGAGATAATACAGCAGGTTCAACAGGTTTGAAGATTAATGGTTCATGGGTTTCAGCAAACAACTGGTCTAATGTCTCAATCCTGTCTGCTCCAAATTCATCGAGATCTAGTGTGGAAGTTGTTTCTGCATCAGCAGGTACGACAGCAGAATACTCAATAACATGTACTGATACTACCGGCGTAAAGCAAGTTGCTAAAACAAATATTACATACTACACACCGGTTGGTAATAACCCTCAAGTGAATATAGAATTTCTAGGATGTTTGCCTGATGATATAAATCCTACAAATATATCAATCGGATGGACTTCTGCTAATGTTGATCAATGTTACATACCATCAGGTGCACCAGTATGGAGTCCGATGTTCACTCTTTGGATCAATAATGGAATGTTGAACAACACTCTTGCTGGTCAATGGGATTCATGGTCGTATTTAGCACTCCCATTTACATTCCAAATTGAATGCGAGGCATCAGACGGAACAATTGTCAGAGATGCAGTAACAGTAGATCCTTCATGTACAGCGACCGATGCGGGACCAAAGAAGCCAAGATTTGAAGAGTTTTAATTTATTAACATTACAAGAATAATTATTAGTATTAGTATTAAGATATGAAAAATCAATTTTTACAATCAGCAAAAATAATTTTACTTGGTCTTACAATCGGACTGGGTGTAAATTATATTTTCGCAGCAGGATGGACTGGGCCAGGTGCAACTCCACCAGGAAATAATACCCCTGCACCAATTAATGTTTCTACAATCGCACAATCAAAAGGTGGATTTGTTCCATCGGGTGCATTGTTTGATGTAAGTGGACTTTTTACATCTGATCGGTTAATTGTTGCAGGTGATGCGACTGTAGGAGATCTTTCAAGTACAGCAAATCCATCTGCGACATACCCATCACATGTGTGTGTGAATGCAAATGGAACATTTGAGCTTTGTACAGGAGGTGGAGGTACGGGACCTCAAACATTGACTCA
>DALYDM010000002.1:23082-43998 GCA_031973235.1 Minisyncoccota bacterium
CCCGCGCACATCTGGACCATGTACAGCGTGTACTGCAACACAATTTATTCCAGACCCAGGAGTGCAAGTTGTGACTGTTTCAGCATGGGGTGCTGGGGGCGCTGGAGGTACAGGTGCAGATGCATACTCTAACAGTACTACTATCGCTTCTGTGAGAGAAGGAACGGGTGGTGGAGGTGGGCCAACTTCGTTTATTGGTAGCGGAGGTGTAAGTATACTCGCTAATGGTGGAAGAGGTGGAACTGGTGGAACAAGTAAGTGTATGAAAGGAGGTGTATGTCCATATTTTGTTGCAGGAAGTTACTTGCCTGGTAGAAAAGGAATAGGAGGATCAGGTGGAGGATCAGGTGCAGATGGTCTTGATGGTGAAGATGCTGTAAGTACACAAAATCTTTTCGGTGGTTCGGGTGGAGGAGGAGAAGCCGGTGAATTTGTACAGCAAACAATTGCGATTCCATCAGGTGGTACGTTTAATGTATCAGTCGGTCTACGAGGTGTACCAACAGTTGTTTGGACAACAACAACAAACCAAGGTACAACCAACCCTTGTCCAACTGGCGGTGGAACTGGAAGTACCGGATTCTTGAATAATTTCATCAAAACTGCGTATGCATCTCCAACCGGTTCGGCAGGTGGACAAGGTGGTACAGCGACAAACAGTGCATCACATGGTAATGCAGGAAATGGTGGTGATGGTGGTTCAACTGAGTGGTGTTCATCATTTGGTGGATCAAACTCTGGTGAATCAGGTCAAAACGGACGAGTTGAAGTTACCTGGACACAATAATCTATAACATATAAAAACTCACAGCAAGATGCTGTGAGTTTTTATATTGCTGGTATACTAATACATATATAAGAAAAATTTATGCGTAATCAAGATACTCAATTAAAAAAATTTATACTTGAAGCTGGGTTAGCATCAAAGGCAGATATTGCTCAAGCAGAGAAACAAGCAGAGCAAACTAATGAGACAATTGGTAATGCACTTCTTTCGCTTGGGAAAATAAAAGAAGAAGATTTGAGGCGTACTGAAGCATACGTGCTTGGAATTCCATTTGTGAGTTTGCAGGGAGAAAAAATTGATTTTTCAATTTTGTCATTAATCCCTGAGCCAATCGCACGTACACACAACATAATTGCGTATCAAAAAACAAAAGAAGGACTTGAAGTTGCGATGCTTGATATTGATGATTTGTCTGTGATTGATTCTGTAAAGAAAAAAGTCGGCCTAAAAATTCTTCCTCGTCTTACCGACCAAGAGTCTATCAAGTATGCATTGCTCCAATACAAAAAAACACTCAAGGCAGAATTTGACGATATTATAAAAAAAGAAACTGCGTCACTTAAGACAATCTCTGAAGCAGATGGAGAAAATGTTTCTGAAAAGGATTTGAAAGAAATGGCTGAAGATTTGCCTGTGGTCAAGATTGTAGATACACTTATTTCACATGCAATTATTCAAAACACATCAGACATTCATATTGAGCCAGGAGAGCACGAACTTATTGTAAGGTATCGTATTGATGGTCTTTTACGTGACGCGATGATTTTGCCAAAGGATGCTGCCGCTGGAATAACCGCGAGAATCAAAGTTCTTTCTAGTCTTAAGCTGGACGAGAAGCGAATTCCTCAAGATGGTAGATTTAAAATTGAAAACGACGGAGAGAAGGTATCGTTTCGTGTATCAACCCTACCAACATATTACGGAGAAAAAACTGTTATTCGTATTTTGAAAGAAAACTCAAAAGGTTTTACACTTGAAGCACTCGGATTTCACGGTGAGTCACTTGATAGAATTCATGATGGTATGAAGCAAAGAACTGGTATGGTGCTCGCAGCAGGACCAACTGGTTCAGGAAAATCAACAACACTCTATACGATGCTTGATATTCTAAACACTCCCGATGTAAATATTTCAACAGTTGAAGACCCGATTGAATATCAAATGCCTAGAATCAACCAAACTCAAGTAAAGTCTGAAATTGGAATGACATTTGCAAACGGACTTCGAGCATTGCTTCGTCAAGACCCAGATATTGTGATGGTAGGAGAAATACGCGACGGGGAAACTGCATCCCTTGCGGTGAATGCAGCACTTACTGGACACCTTGTGCTTTCGACAATTCACACAAACTCTGCTGCAGGTGCAGTACCGCGAATGATAGATATGGGAGTGGAGCCATTTTTAATAGTTTCAACAGTAAAGGTAGTAGTGGCTCAGCGTCTTGTGCGCCGACTCACAAATTCAAAGGAGAAGTATACACTTTCAGAAGGTGAACTTAAGGCACTTGGAGGTATTGTTGATCTTGATCGAATGCTTAGTTTGCTCAAACAAGAAAAGGCAGTCGGAGAAAAGGACGACTGGACGACTATCCCATTTTATCGACCAAAAAAGAGTGAAGAAAGTGAAGATGGATACAAGGGTCGAGTTGGAATTCATGAAGCATTAAAGATGAGCCCGTCGATCAAAGAAATGGTACTTAAAGGAGCATCGGCGGATGATATAGAAGCTCAAGCAAAAAAAGAAGGCATGATGACGATGATTGAAGATGGAATATATCAAGCAGTACTCGGATTTACCACGACAGAAGAAGTGCTTCGTGTAGTGAGTGAATAAAAACAAAAACTCTCGTATGAGAGTTTTTGTTTTTCAACGTACAAAAAATTTTTTTTATCGTATAATAATTATACAAGTACTATAGATTCACACTTTTTCTTGTGGTACATATTCTTAACATGAAATTTCAATATAAAATTCAAACAAAAGAAGGACAAATACAAGAAGGAGTGATTGAAGCACCGGATAGATTTGCTGTTACGAAACAATTCAGAGAACAAGGAATTATTCCGCTCATGGTTGCAGAAAAGAAGGGAGCACTTGAAATTAATATTCCATTTATTAATGCACTATTTGGTAAGATTAAGCTTTCTGAAAAAATTATTTTTACTCGAAATCTTGCTGGGATGATTACCGCAGGGTTGCCGCTTTCTCGTGCACTTCAGGTTTTACATAAGCAAACCAAAAATAAAAAATTTCAAAACATCATTGATGAGTTGATGAAAAATATTGACAAAGGAGGTACTCTTTCGGATGGCATGGCAAAATATCCAAAAGTTTTTTCAACACTTTTTGTTTCGATGGTTCGTGCAGGTGAAGAATCAGGAAAACTCGCTCCCTCATTGGCTGAAATAGGGTCAAATCTTGAGAAAAGTTACAATCTTACCCGTAAAGTTAAAGGTGCAATGACGTATCCTGCGGTGATTGTATCAGCAATGTTTTTGATTGGAATTTTAATGATGATTTATGTGGTTCCTACGCTTACCGGAACATTTAAGGAGCTTAACATTGCCCTCCCTTCGTCTACGCGACTTGTGATTTGGATCAGTGACACACTTTCATCGTCGCCACTTTTGGTGTTTCTTGGATTGTTTGTGTTTGTGATATTGATTCGCGCATTTGTTCGAGCCGAGAGAACACAGCCTTTTATCGATATTGTTGTATTGAAGATTCCCGTCATAGGAAATATTATTCGTGAAATGAATTCTGCTCGTACTACACGTACTCTCTCATCACTTTTGGCATCTGGTGTTGATGTGACTCGTGCGTTGCAAATTACCAAAGATGTTGTCCAAAATGTTCACTACAAAAGACTTATACAAAAAGCAGTTGATTCAGTTCAGAAAGGAGTTCCAATCTCTTCAATCTTTAAAGAGAGAGTTGATTTATATCCAGTGATGGTCGGTGAAATGATGGAAGTGGGGGAAGAGACAGGAAAATTTGGAGATATGTTGCTTGAAATTGCTTCATTTTATGAAGCTGAGGTGGAAGCCAAGACAAAGGATCTCTCTACAATTATAGAACCTGTACTTATGATACTTATTGGTGGCGCTGTGGGATTTTTTGCAGTATCTATGATAACGCCTATGTACTCACTTATGGATAGTATTGGTTAATTTTATGTTGAATAATAAGAATTTAATCATAAATTACAAAAAGGGAACTACTCTTGTTGAAACACTAGTCGCAATTGCTTTTTTTGTTGGGGTATCGATGGCACTGTATGGTGTGTATCAAAAAGTAAGTGTATTGCTTTCAACAGTAAAAATTAAAACAATCGCAACAAATATTGCAAACGAACAATTCGAAATTATTAGAAATTTGCCGTATTCTTCTGTGGGAACTAGTGGTGGTATCCCATCAGGATTACTACCTCAGACACAAACACTTGTTCGTGATGGTATTTCATTTACTGTAGGAATAACAATTAGAAACATTGATCAAGAATTTGATGGAACACTTGGAGGTAGTCCAAATGATACATCACCTTCCGATAATAAATTTGTAGACATCGAAGTTTCTTGTTCTGCGTGTAAATATACGACACCAATTTCTTTTTCTTCTATTGTTGCACCGAAGAATCTTGAGCTTGCATCCAACAATGGTGCTCTATTCGTGCAAGTGTTTGATGCAAATGGTCAACCTGTTTCAGATGCCGAAGTAACCGTTACAAATAATGCAGTTTCTCCTGCTGTAAACCTTACAGACGTAACTGATGTAGATGGGATGCTGAGAGTCATTGATGTTCCTCCTTCGTCAACATATGGTGTATCTGTTACAAAAGATGATTATTCAACTTCTCGTACGTATACATCTGCAGAAATTTCAGGTTCTACACCGATTACACCTCAGGCCTTTGTTGCTTCACAGGCGATTACGCAAATTTCTCTTGCGATAGATCGTTTAAGTACACTTTCAGTTGATAGTGTTACAGCGACCTGTTCGCCTGTTTCAGATTTTGATTTTTCACTCGCAGGAACAAAAAAGATTGGTACAAATCCTGATTACATTAAATACAATCAAAATCATGCGACAAACACCAGTGGCTCGTTGACCTTATCAACTCTTGAGTGGGATACATACAATATCGCGCCGATAGATAGTGCATATGACTTAATTGGTTCCAACCCGCTTTTGCAGTTTGATCTTACACCAGACTCAACACAGGCAATCCAATTTATTGTGGCACCACGTGCTCCAAAAACACTTATGGTGACAGTTAAGGATTCTTCAACGGGGTTACCAATATCAGGCGCACAAGTAGAACTTGATGAACAATCGGGACCATTTGAAAGTACAAAAAATACAGGACAAGGATTTTTTTCACAAACTGATTGGTCAAGTGGCGGGGGACAGGCTTCATATGTAAATACTGCGCAGTATTTTGGGGACAATAACCATGTTGATGGAAGTACTCTGTCAGGGTCTCTTTCAATGCTAGGGTCTGGGGGGATATATTCTGTCGAAGGAATTCTTGAATCATCAACATTTGATTCAGGTTCAACATCAACAAACTACAATGAAATACTTTGGCTTCCACAAGATCAGCCGGTTCAAACAGGAAACGACAGTGTCAGATTCCAATTTGCAACAAACAATGATAATACAACGTGGAATTTTACTGGACCGGATGGTACTTCGTCGTCGTATTACACCAAAACATCAAAAACACTAGGTTCACATCATAACGGAAATAGATATAGTCGATATAAAGTATTTCTTTCAACTGAAGATTCATCCATCACACCTTCTGTTTCAGATATTAGTCTTACATATTCTTCATCGTGTACACCTCCTGGGCAAGTTTCTTTTCAAAATCTCGATACTGGGACATATTCAGTTACTGTTTCAAAATCTGGATATAATGATTCGAGTACACTAGTGTCTATTTCACAGGATTGGCAACAATCAAATGTTACACTTAATCCATAAATGAAATTTTACTCAAGCACAATTCGAGGTTTTAGTCTTGCAGAAATAGTCGTCACTGTTGCGATTGTAGGTGTGGTTGCTATTGGTGTAGGGAAATTAAGTGGTGACGTGTTTTCATTTAATCGATATTTTACAAAATCATTAAATGTGGCGAGTGATGCACGAAAAGTGCTTCGTCCCATGGTGAACGAAATCCGTAGTGCGTCTCCTTCTTCGCTTGGCTCATATCCCATAGAATCTGCAGGTCAAAACGAATTTATTTTTTATACTGATACAGATGATAACGGAGTCAAAGAAAGAATTCGATATTACCTAAGTGGGACTTCTCTTAAAAAGGGAATAATTGTTCCAACAGGAAATCCTTATGTATATAATGCGGCAAATGAAGTATCGTATGACTTGATTCAAAATGTTCGAAATGGCTCAACTCCGATTTTCACTTACTATGATACAAACTACAATGGTACGACAGCACCTCTTGCTTCACCAGTGTCTGTAACAAGTGTACGTCTAGTAAAGATTGAAGTAATAATAGATGAAATTGTAAATGTGCTTCCACCACCACTTTCGATAGTAACTCAAGTTTCTTTTCGTAATCTAAAAGATAATTTATAGTACAAAATTTATTTTTTGTCGTACAATGTATTCATGGTTCGTGTACTATTTAAAAATTCAATTAAAAAAATGCGTGGGACAATGCTCATTAGTGTTGTTGTTTTTTCTTCGATAGCGATTACACTCGTAGCGGGCTTTGTGGGGTGGACACAGTCGACCATGGCGCTTTCTCGCCACACGCTCTATCGAGAACAAGCATTTCAAATAGCCGAAGCAGGAATCGATTATTATCGTTGGCATCTTGCACATAATAAAAATGATTTTAAAGATGGTACAAATAGCGATGGACCTTACGCACATGATTTTAAAGACAAAAATGGTAATGTCATAGGTCAATTTATCCTCACCATTACACCTCCTGTGACTGGTTCGACTGTTGTCACAATACGATCTCAGGGTGTAGTAAATGCAGATCCATCAGCCTCACGAACAATCCAAACAAAACTTGCTATTCCTTCATTTGCAAAATGGGCAGTGGTAGCAAATGACACCATGCGTTTTGGCGAAGGTACGGAGACATTTGGGCCAATTCATTCAAATGGTGGAATTCGATTTGATGGTCTTGCCCATAATGTGGTCACAAGTACAGTGTCTAGTTATGATGATCCAGATCACGATGAGTCTGGCGCAGAACGTCTTGAATATGGAGTGCATACACACGTAAAGCCTCCTCCTCAGACAGGATCATACACGCAATATGTCGCAGCTGAAATGCCTCCAGCTACTCCTGCCACAAGATCAGATGTGTTTATGGCAGGAAGACAATTTCCAGTCGCATCAGCTGATTTCAATGGGATCACGGCAAACCTCTCACAAATCAAAACCAACGCGCAGTCTTCAGGAAGATATTTTGCAGCATCGGGAAATCAGGGGTACAGAATTGTATTAAAGACAAATGATACTTTTGATTTATATCGTGTGACAAATCTTTCAACTGTTTCAAATGGCTGTAGTCAGAACTCAAGTGGAGAAGATGGTTGGGGAACATGGAGTATTCGATCAAACAACGGGCAGACATTAATCGGGAACTACACATTTCCTTCAAATGGACTTATTTTTGTTGAGGATAATCTTTGGGTTGAGGGTACTATAAATACTGCTCGACTCACAATTGCAGCGGGGAGATTTCCAGACAATGCAAATACAAGAAAAAGCATTACGATAAATAACGATTTAAGATATACAAATTATGACGGAAGTGACATTGTCGCATTGATTGCACAGAAAAATATCAATGTAGGTTTTGTGTCAGAAAACGATTTGCAAATTGACTCCGCACTTATTGCACAAAATGGCAGAGTCGGAAGATACTACTACTCTTCATCATGTTCGACATATTACGACCGTAGTGTACTTCGTCTCTATGGAATGATTGCAACAAACCAACGGTATGGATTTGCGTACGCAAACAGTGGTGGTCAACATGTGAGTGGGTATGTAGACAGAATACTTACTTACGATGCAAATCTTCTCTATGCACCACCGCCTTCCTTTCCGCTTACTTCAGACTCATACAGTACAATCTCTTGGGAGGAAATTGAATAAAGCAATATGATATACTTTTTCTATGACAACACTACATATCATAGGAAATTGGAAAATGAACCCTAAGACTTCACGTGAGGTCGAGGGGTTTATTCGTGAGTACGGAATGCGCACAAAAACCATTAAAAATATTACACATGCAGTGTGTCCTCCATATGTGTACCTCTCACTTTTTCAAAAAAATAAAAAAATTAGTTATGGCACCCAAGATGTACACCAGGAAAATGAAGGTGCATATACCTCAGGCGTGTCGGCTAAGATGGCGTCAACACTGGGTGCAACATTTTCTATTGTTGGACATTCCGAGAGAAGAAAAGCTGGTGATACAAATGAATTGGTATCAAAGAAGGTAGAACAAGCTACTAAGTCGGGACTGAAAATTGTTTTATGTGTCGGAGAGGTGAGTCGTGAAGGCGGTGCTGATTATCACATGACGGTCAAACGAGACCTTGAAGAATCGCTCACACTTTTTCCAAAATCAAAAATAAGTTCACTTATTGTGGCATATGAGCCAGTATGGGCAATCGGTAAAAATGCTGTTCGTGAAGCAACTCCTGAAGAATCACGAGAAATGTCTGTCTTTATCAAAAAAGTATTGACTGATAAGTTTGATAAAAAGGGAGCATTGGTACCAGTGCTTTATGGAGGTTCGGTGACTGTTGAAAATTGCGAAGCGTTTTTGCGTGACGGCGGTGTCGAAGGGTTGCTTGTCGGAAGAGATAGTCTCAATGCAGTTCGATTTTCTAAGATTGTGTCAAAAGCATCTTCACTTGTTTCGTCTATTAGTACTACAAAGAAAACAAAAAAGTAATTGTATGAAATCATTACGTCAGATAGGATCAGTAAAAAATAAAATTGTCTTAGTCAGAACCGACTTCAATGTTCCAATTGATAATGGAAAGGTGCGTGATCCGTTTCGAATAGAAAAGGCACTCTCAACCATTTCGTTCCTCACAAAGAAGGGTGCAAAAGTTATTGTGACAAGTCATATTGGTGAAGGAAAAAACGACACACTTTTGCCTGTATTCTTCCACCTCAAGAAGAAAAAAGTTTCTTGTGTGTTCCTTGATTCATTTGAGAAAGAGGCAGTGAGTAAAGCAGTTGAGTCTCTGAAGAAAGGGCAGTTTTTGTTGCTTGAAAACCTTCGTCATGATTCTGGTGAAAAGGACAATGATCCATTGTTTGCGAAAAAACTTGCATCTCTCGCTGATGTGTACGTCAATGATGCGTTTTCTGTGTCTCACCGTGAACATGCTTCGATTGTGAGTGTTCCTAAACTACTTCCTTCATACGCAGGACTACAAATGATGGAAGAAATAAAAAATTTATCTTTGGCACTTACACCATCGCACCCATTTGTATTTGTGCTTGGTGGAGCGAAAATTTCAACCAAACTTCCACTCATTTCGCGATATCTTAAAAGTGCAGATGAAGTATTTGTAGGTGGTGCTATTTTGAATAATATTCTCCGAGATAAAAAACTCCCTATTGGGGAATCTCTTGTTGATGATACTGAAACTCCTCGTGCGATTTTAAACTCACCAAAAATTCTCCCAGTTCTCGATGTAGTCACAGAAAATTCAAAAGGTGTTTCAAGAACAATCTTCCCGCTTGATGTGCATGAGGATGAGCGAATCGTTGATATTGGACCTGAAACAATTGCATCATTTAAACCAATCTTTTCAAAAGCAAAACTCATAGTATGGAACGGCCCACTAGGTAATTATGAAAAGGGATATGACAAGGGTACAATTCTTCTGCTTAAACTCCTTGCTTCGCTAAAAGCAAAGACGATCCTCGGAGGAGGAGATACAGTGGCACTGGTTTCAAAACTCAAACTTGAAAAGAAGTTTACTTTTGTGTCGACAGGCGGTGGTGCAACTCTCGACTTCCTTGCACATGGGACACTACCCGGCATAAAGGCTCTCAAATAAAAATTTGACAAATTTAAAATATAATGATATTATTCTAATAAAGATTATTGACTATGGAAGAAAAACAAGTCATTGTAAACAAGCCAAGTTTCGGACGGGTTGCGATTCCCGTTTCCATCATGTTCCTTGTTCTTATCATGATGGCACTCTCACGTTGACCGGAATCACCCGTATATGCGAAATGTATATACGGGCTTTTCATTTGCCTGTGCTGTTTGGTATGATAAAAGTCCAAACATGTACTCTCAAAAAAATGAATAAAACCACAACATTTGAAGGCTTCAAAGGTGAAGTGTTCAATACCATCAAAGCTAGCGGTGAATCTGGAATTACGTTCAAGAAACTTCAAGACATGTATGTTTCGACATTGCTTGATGACACAATTTTGCACGGTCCAAATGGTGCTCCAAACCTACATGCCACATTACTTATGCTTACAAATGGTAAGCATGTAGTCTCATCTCCAGTTCGTTCGGTGGTGTTTGAATCTGATGACGTGTTTAAGGTAAAAAATTAAAACAAAAGCCCTCGCTATTCGAGGGTTTTCTTTATTTTAAGAGCGAATGTATTTTTTTCTTCATCATTTACATATGGAGTATGAGGACGATTTGTGTGTGTGACTGTTTCGTCAATATGACGAGGAATGAGGTGTACGTGGAAATGAGGGACTTCGTTTCCAACTACTCCTACTTGAACATAATCACAAGGGAGGTTTTCTCTCATTGAGTTTATTATTTTTTTTGAAAGAATGAAAATTTTTCCAACAATCTCATCGGGTGCTTCGTGAATCCATGTGTAATGTTCTTTTGGAATAATAAGTGTATGACCTTTTGAGACAGGATTAATATCAAGAAAAGCTAAAAAAAGATTATCCTCATATACTTTTGTGCAAGGTATTTCACCACGGATTATTTTTGAAAATATTGTGTCCATAAAGTAAGTATAATCGGAAAATCATAAAGCCAAAAGTGTGTGCTACAATCTCCCTATGTCTCACTCATTTTTCCCGTATGCTGATAAGGAAATTCCAGAATCACTCAATTCGTTTCCTGAACTCACCGCGCGACTTCTCGCAAACCGCGAAATTCTCACTGAAGAAAATGCACATTCGTTTATCCAGCCGCGATATGAGAACATGTACGATCCATTTTTGATGCATGACATGGAGCGTGCTGTGGTGCGAATATTTGAAGCAATAGAAGCCAAAGAAAAAATTGTAATTTATAGTGATTATGACTGTGATGGAATTCCTGGTGGAACGATTCTTCACGACTTAATGAAGAAAATCGGCTATGAACATTTTGAAAATTATATTCCACATCGACATGATGAAGGATATGGACTTAATCATGAAGCAATAGATGAATTTATAAAAAGTGATGTAAAACTTTTGATTACAGTTGATCTCGGATCGACTGACGTCGCGGAGGTTGCACGAGCTCAAGCGGGCGGAATTGATGTGATTATTACTGATCACCACGAACTTCCACCAGAACTTCCTCGTGCGTACGCACTGGTGAACCCAAAAGCGGGAAATTATCCAGACAAAATGCTCTGCGGTGCAGGTGTGGCGTTCAAAGTCGTGCAAGCATTTTTATTTAAATATCGAGAATATTTCTCAATTCATCACGGGTGGGAAAAGTGGCTTCTTGATATGGCAGGACTCGGTACGATGGCAGACATGGTGCCACTACGAAATGAGAATAGAATTTTTGCATACTATGGACTCATGGTTCTTCAGAAGACAAAACGACCTGGACTTGTGTCACTTTTGAGAAAAATGAATATTGAACCACGTCGACTCAATGAAGAAGACATTGGTTTTATGATTGCACCTCGCATCAATGCGGCATCACGGATGGACATTCCAATGCGTGCGTTTGAACTCCTTTCGACAACGGATCATGAACATGCAAAAACTCTTGCAGAACACTTGTCTCGAATCAACGATGATCGCAAATCTTCAGTGGCGGTGATTATGCGTGAGATACACAAAAAGTTTGCTGAGCGCGAAGATACACCAGTGATAGTAGTGGGAAGTCCCTCATGGAATGCAGGCGTACTTGGTCTAGTAGCGTCTAAGATTGTTGAATCATATAATCGTCCAGCATTTGTATGGGGAGGGGAGAGTGATGAAGGATTTAAGGGTTCGTGTCGCGGGGATGGTTCGGTCAATGTGGTTGAGCTTATGCGAATGAGTGAGACGGTGTTTATTGGATTTGGTGGACATGAACATGCAGGTGGATTTTCTGTGAGTCATGAAAATGTTGTTTTGCTTGAAAAAACATTGATTAAATCAGCTCAGGCACTTCCTCAAAGGGAAAAAGTTGAACAAGGCAACATTTCAATAGATGCAGTACTTCAAATATCAGATATTAATTCAAAAATTCTTTCATATATCAATCCTCTTGCCCCGTTTGGTGTAGAAAATCCACGGCCAGTATTTTTGCTTAAGGATGTGACGATTGTAGGAGTGAAGCATTTTGGTAAAGAAAACAATCATTTAGAGATCGTACTAAGTGACGAAAGCGGAAAATCAATAAAAGCGATAAAGTTTTTTGCAGGAACACATAGTTTCAAAAGGGAACTTACTCAGAACATGATCGTGGATGTAGTGTGTACCATAGAAGAGTCATTTTTCGGAAGAAAGCACGAAATAAGGCTTAGAATCGTTGATATTCTATAAAATATGGCTATAATCTGGTATTTTTCATTAAAACTCTTATAAAATAAGGGTTTTAATTATTTTAGGCGCAAAATGTGCGGTTTTCCACAGCTTATTGACTTTTTCAATATAATATGATATACTGAGCTTAAGAAATTGAAACTCAAAAACTAAAAAATAAGCAAAGAAAAATGAAGAAAATCATTTACCTACTTCTGGTTGTATTCGGGATGAATACGCCAAAAGAAATGCATGCCCAAGAAATTTTGGGTGTGTATCCTCATTACGACTCTCCTTGTGAGGGCACAGTTGTGAACATTTATGTTGATCGCTCATTGCAAAATGCTGTGGACAGCATAGTTTGGACCAAAAATGGTTCGAAAAGCACTCTTCCAGCCGGATGGACATATGACCCGCAGGTAGGGCATGTTGATTGCTACGGATTCTACGTAGTAGACAATGGAAACTACGAAGTTACCTGTTATCTCTCAAGTGGCTCAGTTGAGATGGTCAATATTCAGTTATCGGTAAATCCGAATCCGAATGCATCGTATACACTTACACCAAAATGCTTTGGTGTTGTACTTCAGCCAATCGGTGCTGATCAATACTTTAAGTACGATGACCATGGGGGGTTTTCAGTTCCATTCACATCTGAAATTATCACCGGCAATATTGTTGGTGGTGGGTTTCGTGCAATGAACAACAACGGATGTTATACAGACGTCGTTGTGAGTCCGTTTACTGCTCCAGCGGTATTTGGAATCAGTTTGGTGCCTAGTAAGTGGCAGATAAAACCTGGCCAATCAAGCACAATCACTGCCTCGGCAAACTGGCCGGTGGTGATGAGTAAGACAAAGTGGTATAAAGATTCCACTCTGGTCGCCCAGGGTTGCAATTCACTTACTGTGACCGACACTGGACTTTACAAAGTTCAAATGCGGGCAACACCAGTGTCTGGAGGTTGTGTGAAATCGAAGCAGGTTCGCATTAAAGCGAAAACTGTAAATGGACTTCGCACACTTGTGGCCACTGAGGTTAAAGATACTGAAGAAGATGATCTTGAAGGTGGCACAAATGGCGATGAGATTGAAAAACATCAGAGCCAGAGTGATTTATCTGAAAAATCTAAACTTCTTGCGTGGCCAAATCCGGCAAGTGATCAAATTCAGATCACTGGATACGACGAAAACGTTGAAATCCATGATATGAACGGTAAATTAGTTGTATCTCAAAGATTTGATGTCTTTGATGGCAACGTGCCACAAACTATTGATCTTTCAGGTTTTTCAAATGGAATTTATTTTGTTCGCTCCGGTGAACAAACTGTAAAATTGATAGTACAGAGGTAAAAGCCTGTGCTCTCAAGACGGCACTCCCGTAAGGGTGCCGTTTTTTTATTTCACTTTTTATTTTAGGTATTTGTGATGTAATAAATACAAACGAACCTAAACAATCGAAACAATGAAAACATTTCTGATGATATTCGGAATATTGTCATTCACTATGACTTGTGGACAGTGCATTGTAGATGAAATTGAATATGTTGAGATGTATTCAGACAATCATTGCACGTCGAGCTCCCTTAGTAATACAAAAGTAATCATAATCCCGCGCATGAAGCAGGAACGTGTCGGGACTATAGAGTGGAAGATTAAATATAAGGATTCATTTGCCTGGGAAGATGTTCCAGATACTTGGATACACTCTACAGTCGGTGAATTGGTTAATTATTCTGTTGATTCGACGGATAATTATGCGTTATTTCTCGCGACATTCATTGAAAATGGCACAGGATGTCGTGATTCAGCAATCAAAAGGCTGGTTTTGGATTACTCACCTTCAATTCGGTATTCAAGTCATATAATCGATGGAAAAGTCATTCATTTTGCTGAAAATATGGTTTTTCCCTCACTTGAAAGCAATCAAATTACTTGGTTTGATAGATTTGGACTTTCAATCGCTATGGGAGATACTCTTATTTCATCAATTGTGCCTTGCGAAGTTCAAATTGTTGATTGTGTGGGGTGCATAGAGAGAATTTCGATAAACAATTGTAGGCAAGAACCTTTTTTTATTCCGAGTATGACAGATGGATATATTTATCTGAGTAGTAATCGGTCTTGTAGTATGGAATTATTTGATATTTCTGGTCGTTTGATTGAAAGAGTAGACACGATTCAATCGACAATGTATATACTTGATACAAAAAAGTATTCAAATGGGTTGTATGTGTTGCGCGTGTGCGACGAGTCATCAATCATGCTCATTTCGCACTAATTTTTCTCACCGAATTTTTTCGGTGATTTTTTATCGTTAAGTTATCAACATTTTTTTTGTAGATATTCATTTTTATACGATATATACTTAGTATGCGTATAGTGTATGCGCAAGGTAGTAATTATTAGTAGATATTTTTAGGTAGTAAATTATGAAAAAAATTGTTGCAGTAGTATTCTGCGCATTGTCGATTGTGCTTCTTGTCACAGTCATTCAAAAATCTGGAATCATACGAAATCCAGGTTCTCAGCTTGCACAGGTGTCGTATTCTCCGATCCCTCAAACAAGCCCTATTAATCCATCATCATATTTTAGATTTGACGGAACCGATGTAAATGGTTCGTCTGTTGGAACAAAACAACTTAGTTCTAATTCAGGATCTGATGTGACTCCACCGAATGTTCAGTTTGTTTCTGGTGGTCCAGTAGGGAAATTTATGAAATTGCCTTATGATAACACTCCAGATCGTCTATATGTAACAGGAGGAACTGGTTTTACAAATGAATTTACTGTTGAAGCTCTATTTCGACCTGGCCGAGGTTTCCAAAACACGGAATTCTTTCGTGAGGATGGTAGTGGTTCTGTAGATATTCGTTTTACAGTAATGCCATCACGAGGAAACACTTTGACATATTCGAATGTGTTGTCATTCAAGACAAAAACTGCGAATGGAGTAGTGCATGATTTGTCTATCGATATGAATGGTGCAAATCAGCGTTCATGGAATTATTATACTGATGGAAATTGGCATCACCTTGTGTTCGTACGAAAAGCTGATGGTACAAAGGAAATTTGGGTTGATGGAACACTTCCTGCTGGATTTTCGGCTTCAAGTACATCAGGAAATCTTGTTTCAGGCTCATCGACTGGTATTGCATTCTTTAATACCACATCACATAACAGAAAAATTGCAGGTGATTTAGATGAACTTGCACTTTATAACACTGCATTGCCAGGAAACTTGATCAGCCAACACTACTCAGACTTTGTTGCTGGTGTTCAATATCAAAACTGGACACCTATCGTATCTGTAGTCCAAGGTGGCTCTACAACTGGGTCACTTAATCCGCTTGATTACGCTCCAGGCGCAGTGATAGATCCGAATGCGAGTTATACAACTGGCATAACAGATAAGCCATTGGCACAACTTCAAAAGTATCCATTACCTAGATACAAAGCAGGGCATACACTTCTTCCAAATATTCTCTGGGCTGATATGCAATATCAAGCACAAGTTAATGCAAATACAGTTGATGACAATGCAACCGTCGCTTCAAATGCATATAACATCATGAAAGAACTTGCGCTTAATTTCGGATATGCGATTACTATAAACAATGTTCAACCGGGGCAAGATTATTCAGCTGCTTCTGCTGGTACAAAATATCGAGCAGCACTTGCAAAGCTTGCAAATGATTACCCAAACACACCTTTGGCAATAATTACTTACCGTGGGCAATTGAGTGGTTCAAAACTCAAATCTAAAACTCTTCCAAACGATCACTATCTTCAAAATTCAAGCGGTCAATTTATTACTGTTGACCAAAACGGGAATGTAATTACAACTACAACTGAAAAACTTTGGAGACCAGCATCAACTGCACTCATCTCAAGTTATACAGCTGATGGTGACGCAATCAAATCTGCAATTCAAAATCTTCTGACAGCACTTCCTGCACGTATTGCTGCGCATCCAACTAAAGCAATTGACCTAATAAATGAAAATGGAGAAATTGTTCATGGGTTAAGTGATACATTGCTTAATACTGACCCGCTAGTTGTTTCTGAGGCAGCACAGGCTGGAATTAGTGTTCAGAAATATATGGGGCGAAAGTATGCTGAAAATGTGAATCAGTCATTTAGTGGGCGATTTCTAACATTAAGTGGACTTCAAGATACAGTTTTTTCTGAATATCCACACGAAGGCGGACCAATTGGGAGAATTGATTGGTCAGAAGTTAGAAATCTTAACAGTACTATTAATGGACAAAAGTATGCAACTGGAGACTTCTATCCTTGCTGGACTACAAACTGGAGATTTTGGACATCGGCATGGCATGGATGGGGATGGTTTAATGAAGCACTCAAAACTCAGCGTGCATCGGGAGACAAATTCTCAAGTATCTTCATTTCTGCAGGATGGTGGACAAATGCAACAAAAGATTATACACCAGGACAATATCTTGGGTTGATAAAAAATTTAGCAAACACAGGATCTGAATTCTTTTATACAGGATTTTTTAACAATACTGGTGATTGTTCGTATGTCCCGGTTGCTGTTGGGCTTCCTGAATCATATACATGGCAAAATGCGATTGCTCCGTATGTACAAGCATTGATTTCACGAGTCGATACATTCTATAAGTCATCTGATTTGATGCAGGGAGATGCATATTTCCATCCTGATAATTCTACATTGGGACTAGGATATTCATGGCTTACAAATGATCCAAATGCACTTGTTGTTGTTCGAAAGTCAAATACAAGTAATAAGTATTTGATCAGTGCAAATATCAACCAATCTACAAATCTTACTGGTAATGTTTCTGCTGCAAAGAATCTTACTATCAAGCTCGGTGGAAATGATGTGACATTTGAAGCACGACGACAAGGAAGTATGTATATCTATGACAATACAAATACTTCTGCACCAGTGTTCTACCAACTTGATGCATGGCATGAAGCTACACACCCTGGATATTGGTCAAAGAATTTCATGATTGACGCAGAACTTAATGATTCAGGTAGTGCAACAATTAAAACAACAGGATACACTGGTCGTGATTTCTCACAAGCAGATTCATATGTTAATGGAAATGGAACACTAGGATATACATTCCAACCTCGAAACGGTTCAGGAACAACGTTTTATCTTTGGGCACGTGCACGTGCGTCTTCAGGAACAGCAACACTTACAGCAAATGTTGATGGTGGATCAAGTCTCTCAACAACATTTTCACAAGGCGGATTCCAATGGATAAAACTTCCAGGAAGTTTCTCTGGTATATCAGTGGGCACAAATCATACACTTAATCTTGGTGTAGTTTCAGCTCTTGATTTGGATAAAGTAATACTTACTCCAGATGCAAGTTTTGTTCCAACAGGTGGTACAACCACAGACTCTGTTCCTCCAACTGATCCAACAAATCTTACTTCACCAAGTCAAACATCAAGCACTATTGACCTGACATGGAGTGCATCAACAGACAATGTGGGTGTAGTTGGTTATGATATCTACAAAAATTCAGTTTTTGCAGGAACATCAAGTGGTACAGCATACACACTCACAGGACTTACACCTTTAACTACATATTCTGTTAGTGTAAAAGCAAAGGATGCAGCAGGAAATCTTTCAAACGCATCAGCAACACTTCAAGTAACCACACTTGCTGCGGTTGATACACAAGCACCAACTGTGCCAACAGGGCTTGCATCATCAAACCTCACTCACAACAGTGTGACAGTTTCTTGGACAGCATCAACAGACAATGTAGGTGTAGATGCGTATGAAGTATCTATGAACAACACAGTAATGACTTCAACTCTTACAGGTGTTACATACAATGCATCAGGACTTTCTCCACAAACTGCATATGCATTTAAGGTTCGTGCAAAGGATGTTGCAGGAAACTGGTCAGCGTACTCAAGTGTTCTAAACATTACAACACCTGCTGCTCCTGATACTCAAGCACCTGTGGCTTCAATCACAACACCATCACCTAGTGCAACACTTTCAGGAACAACGCCAATCATAGTTTCAGCTTCAGATAATGTTGCACTTGATCACGTGGACTTCTATCGAACAACAAATACTCAGATTGGTTCAGTGGTCGCAAGTGGTGTCTCTGGAAACTTCACATATCAATGGAACACAAGTACAGTTTCAAATAATACTTATGGATTGTATGCAAAGATCTATGACACTTCAGGAAATGTAACAACAACTTCAACTGTCACTATTACAGTAAACAATGTCGTTGTACCACCACCTGATACTACTTCACCAACCGTATCAATTACTTCACCAACTGCAAATCAAACAGTTTCTGGAATCATCGCGGTAAATGCAACAGCAACAGATAATGTTGGTGTGACAAAGGTTGAGTTTTATCGAGGAACGACATTGATCGATATAGACACAACAGCAAATCCATATGAAGTCCCACTAGACACAACTCAACTCGCAAACGGAACATATACAATTTCAGCAAAAGCATATGATGCTGCAAACAATGTAGGAACATCATCATCAGTTTCGATTACAGTAAATAATGTTGTTGCAGATACAGTTGCTCCAGTTGTATCAATTTCTTCGCCTGCATCTGGTGCAACAGTGACAGGTGCAACAGTAAATCTTACTGCAACAGCGACTGATAACGTTGGTGTGACCGCAGTAACATTTTATAAGAGTGATGATACCGTTCTTGGTACAGGTGTGTCATCTGGTTCAAACAATTATACTTTTGTATGGAACTCAACTTCTACATCAAACGGATCATTCAGTTTCTACGCAAAGGCATATGATGCTGCAGGAAACTTCTCTCAATCATCAAATCGAAGTGTGACTGTAAATAATCTAGATACAACATGGCCTTCTACTGTGACTGGACTTGTGGTAACAAATATAGGTAATACGTCAGTTACACTTTCATGGAATCCATCAACCGACAACGTTGCTCTTATGGGGTATGATGTATGGCATGACTCAAACACTGGCGCAAATCGTTATGTAACAGGTGCCCCAGGAACGTCATACACAATCACAGGACTTACACCTAATACTTCATACTTGTTTGGTGTTCAAGCTCGAGATACTTCAAACAATACATCTCAGCCGCCAACTACTGTAACAGTGACAACATCGTCGACTGATACAATTGTTCCAGTGACTGCAATCGTGTCTCCAGCTAAAGGTACAAAGTTTAACAAAGGCACAACTGTGACATTCACAGCAAATGCAACAGACAATGTCGGTGTGACAAAGGTTGAATTTAGACAAGCAAATGCAACAGCACCAGGAGTAGGGGCAGTAATCTGTACAGACACTACTGCACCGTATACATGTGACTGGGTTGTACCACAAACTCTTCTCAACACGTCATACTCATTTAGAACTCGAGCATTCGACGCAGCAGGAAATATTGGATCATCAGAGTGGACTTGGATTCGCTCAAAATAGTTAGCTAACAAAAAACCGCCATTCGGCGGTTTTTTGTTATAATTGGTGCATATATGAATGACATAATTGTATTTACCGATGGAAGTTCAAGAGGAAATCCTGGACCTGGAGGATATGGTGTACTTATTGTGCGTAAAGATATAGGCAAAGTGATTGAACGTGGCGGAAGAGATTCCACGACCACAAACAATAAGATGGAATTGACTGCAGCATATGATGCACTTTTGTATTTGAAAGGTGAGTCAAAAGATGTTGAGATTCACACAGATTCTTCCTACTTAATAAATGGAATTACAAAATGGGTGTATGGATGGGAGAAAAATGGATGGAAGACAAGTACTGGAGGAGATGTTGAAAATAAAGAAATATGGATGTCTCTTGTTGGCGCAGTGAGAAAAATTAAAGGAAAAATAGAATGGAAAAAAGTAAAAGGTCATGCAGGAATAGCAGGAAATGAGAGGGTGGATGAAATTGCTACGTTGTATGCAGATTCAAAGAAAGTAATTTTATTTAACGGCGCACTTGAAATGTATGAGAAGCTTCTATCTAAAGATATTTTGTCATTTATCCCAGAAAAAACATCATCACAGAAAAAAGTTTTAGCAAAAAAGGGCACACCATATTCGTATGTGTCTATGGTTGATGGAATCGTAAAAACCCATCATCTGTGGGCAGATTGCGAGAAAAGAGTAAAAGGGAAAAAGGGTGCGTTGTATAAAAAGGTTTTCTCGAAAAATGAGGAAACTGATCTAATTTCAGAATGGACACTGAAAAATTTACTAGGTTGATAGTGTTTCTTAAAAAATGGATTGTACCTATTTGTTCAGGATCTGTTTTTGTTGCTGTACTGTTTGAGTCATACTATACATCACCCGCAACTACACCAATAGCCTTTGCGGTTACAGCAGTGTTGTTCTTAGTAATG
>DALYDM010000002.1:44008-53765 GCA_031973235.1 Minisyncoccota bacterium
TTTTATAAAAAGAAGCAAAATATATTTTTACTTCTTTTTATTTGCACACTAACAATTTCTTATGCATTATTTCGTTTTCATCAAGAGAAAGAGTATAGGCAAAAGACAATTGAAACACTCCTTTCACTTGAGAGCATTGATGCGCCAATGCAAATTATTTCAGCGATTGACTATCGAGAAAATAGCACAAAAGCAATAGCAAGATACAATGATGCAAGAATATTGGTGACACTACCGAAGAACATCGAAATTGAATATGGTGACATTGTGAAAATTAACGGTAAACTTACAGTCCCTGAGCCTTTTGAAACAGATACAGGAAGAATATTTAATTACAATGGTTATCTTGCAAAAGATAGAGTGTTTTTTGAAATACGATATCCAAGTTATGTAGTTATTGAAAAAGGTGATTCATCGTTTGTATTGCGAGTACTGTATGAATTTAAGGATCGCATAAGAAAAAGTATTATTGATTCTCATTCTAAAAATGTGCGCGGATTACTGTTGGGAATATTGATTGGAGAAAGGGGAGGAATATCAAAAGAACTACAGGATTCGTTTGTTAAAACAGGCACAATACATATCGTGGCGCTTTCTGGATACAACGTGACAATAATCTCAGAGGCAATCGCATATGTATTGATTCCCTTGCTTGGATTTACTTTTGGGATAATTGGGGGTGCGATTGCGGTAGTGCTTTTTGCAATAATGACTGGACTTGGTGCCACTATCGTACGCGCCACGATTATGGGGTTACTTGCGTATCTTTCCAGGATGACAGGAAAAGAATTTGATATCGGCCGAGCACTCTTGATTGCTGGGTCACTCATGGTACTTAATAATCCATGGGTACTTGTGTACGATGTGTCATTTCAATTGTCGTTTATAGCTACAATTGGTCTTGTCTACATCACACCACTAGTGTCCCGATGGTTTGGGTGGATAAAGAGTAAAGGACTGTTAGAAATAGTATCAGCGACTGTTGCAACAAACATTACAGTGTTACCCTTCGTCGCCTATAAGATGGGTATTATTTCACTTGTGTCGATCCCTGCAAATATACTTATTGCACCATTGGTTCCACTTGCGATGCTGTTTGGGGCGTTATCTGTTTTTGTCTTTTCTATTATTCCAATAGTATCGTTGCCATTGCTTTCACTCTCATCACTTATCCTAAGTACTATTTCATTTGTCGCAACAAAAGGAAGTCAGGCGCCTGTATCTCATATTGTAGTTCCTCGTTTTTCATTATTTGTCGTGATTGTGTGGTATATATTTATGGTAATTTGGTGGTTTATTGTGACTACAAAAAGTCATCAAAAAGAGAATGAAATAAGTAGTATAATTAAACCACTTCAGTAATTGAAGTGGTTTAATTTGACAAACTATTGTGCACCTAAAAAGTTTTGTTCAATTACTGACCAGTTTAAATTTTCAAAAAATGCCTCAATATATTTTTTCTTTTCAGATGTAGGAAAGTCGTACACATATGCATGCTCCCACATATCAAGTGCAAGTATCGGAGTGAGTCCCGTGAGATGTCCAAGATGTTGCTCCTCAACCCATGTGTTTAATAGGTGTCCACTAGTCTTGTCATAGTAAAGCATTGCCCATCCTACACCTCGGGTCATTGCTACTGTTTTGAATCGCGAAAGCCATGTGTCAAACGATCCCCACTCTTTTTCGATTTGCAGTCGGAGTGAACTGGATTCATTCAATTGTGCTGATCCACCCTCTAGTGACGAAAAGTAATATTCATGATTTCGCATACCGTCAAACTCAAACGAGAAGCGACGTTGGAGTTCTGCGATTTCATATGAGAATTCATCGCCACTTTTTCCAAGTTTCTGGATGTTGTCAAGAATAAGGTTTGCATGCTTTACATATCCCGCATAGAGTTTTAAGTGCTCCTCAATGTTTTTTGATGAAATACCTTTAAGTTCTGGTAGGTTGAATTGTTTTTCTGTAAACATATGTATATAAAGTTAATGATACAATTTTAAGTATACCATGAGCATATTTTTTAAACGTCTGACCATTTTTGGGATGTTGTTGTACTTTACGTGTGCACTTGTTTTGTATTATGAGAATTTTGCTATAAGTGACATATCACAGGTCGCATACTTGGATGTTGGGCAGGGTGATTCATTTTTGATTACTACTCCATCACATAAGCAACTTCTTATTGACGGTGGGAGGTCATCAAGGATTCTGGATCTTTTGGAAAATCAAATGCCGTATTTTGATAAAAAAATTGACCTGATTATTGGCACACACCCAGATGCCGATCATATTGGAGGGTTACCAAATGTGCTTGATGTGTATGATACTGGAGCAGTATTTGAACCAGGAAGCTTTTCTGATTCAAAGATATATGGCAATCTCGAGCAGTCTATAAATGAAAATAAAATACCCCACATTCTTGCACGAGAGAATATGGTTATCGATTTTGGTGATGGTACATATTTTGTTTTTTTGTTTCCTAATCAAGATGTTCATGATTGGGAAACAAACAATTCTTCAATTGTTGGAATGTATATACATGATTCAACCTCATTTTTGTTTACTGGAGATGCGCCACTTGCGACAGAGAATTATCTTGTAAAGAAATACGGTACTGATCTTCATGTCGATGTTCTGAAATTGGGACATCATGGCTCAAGAACATCTTCAGGCGAAGAATTTTTAAGAACAATAAATCCAGGTTTGGCGATTGTTTCCGCAGGTAAGGAGAATTCATATGGTCACCCGCACAAAGACGTAGTAGAAAGACTTGAAAAAATGAAAATACCGTTTTTTAGTACTATCGACAGTGGAACAATAAATTTGTTTACGAATGGAAAAACGATAAGTCAAAATAATAGGTGATTCTTAATTGCTCGTTTATACTATTACTAGTATTGTGTACAATAGTAGTAATATTATTAATAATTTAATTTCACATGGATCAAACAACAAAAACAGACTACAAAAGTCTTTTGGCAGGTTCACTCATCTTGTTTATGGGTATTATTATTGGAAATATGTTTACTGGAGATTCGTTCGGAAAGTTTGTAACCCAGTCACAAAAAGGACAAAGTATTGAATCACAAAGAAGTGAAGAATTGATTTCGAAAGATGTATTGCGCTTAAGTGAAGAACAATTGAATGCGGCAAATAATATCAAAAAAGCGTTTATTGTACATGGAACAGCAGAAGACCTAAAGACTTTGTACAATATTGATGTAAATAAATACTTATCAAAAACACCTGAAGGTTCTACAGAAAAGGCAATAACTACACTTCTAAGAACAGCTTCTCAGTCGTCAAGCTCAAGCACTTCGTCACCATCTAATCCTGATCAAATAAATTTCTCATGTTATTTTTCAGGTTTTGGACCACTGCAAGTATTTGAAGGAGGTTTTACTTCTTATGCTAATGATTGGTGGGGGACTCCATATTCAAGTCTTACTGTGTGTATTATTTCAGGCATTTGGTAGTTTACTTATAAAAAAAGCGCCATATGGCGCTTTTTTTATTGAATAGTGTTACTTAATTATTCCAGCTTTTTTAAGAGTCGCATATGCACCATTCTTACTTAGAGTTTTGATTGCTCGAGTTGAAACAGTCAATGTAAATGTTTTTTTGAGCTCAGGAACGTAGATACGCTTAGTTTGAAGGTTTGGATATTTTCGGCGTGTTTCGCAAGGATTAAACTTGGTAGCACGAACACGATTGGAGTACGCTCCAGCAACAACTGATTTTTTTCCTGTAATTTCGCAGACTTTTGCCATAAAATATATGTATTAAAAATGTAAAGTCATGGTATCATATATTCCATAACAACGCAAGAATGTATCCTATGCCCATTATCGATTCAATTTTTTATATAATCATATTGATTTTCTCAATAGTCATTCATGAAGTGGCGCATGGCTACATTGCGTATCGCTTTGGAGATATGACCGCAAAGGAGCAGGGCAGGCTTACACTCAATCCCCTCTCTCATCTAGAGTGGTTTGGGTCAGTGATTCTACCAGGTATATTGATTCTTTCAGGAACCGGGTTTGTCTTTGGGTGGGCAAAGCCAGTACCATTTAATCCATTACGTTTAAAAAATCAACGTTCGGGGACTCTTGCCGTTGCATCTGCGGGAATTGTAGTAAATTTATTTATAGCAACTTTTTTTGGGTTGCTTATGCGAATATTTGTTGGTCAGGGTGTGCTTGATGTCACGTCAAGTACATATGCAATACTTCAGGTGATTGTGTTTCTCAATTTGGTGCTCGCATTATTTAATTTGATGCCTATACCGCCTCTAGATGGATCAAAAATTTTATTTTCACTTTTAGGTGAAAAATTTAGAAGATATGAATATGTGACAGAAAAATATTCACTTGTACTGCTATTGATATTTGTCTTTTTCATTTGGAGATTTATAACACCAATTCTTTTCTCTCTTTTTTCGCTAATTACGGGTCAGTCATTTTAAATCCACTGAGAATAGCATGATATACTAGGTTTATGATGATGTTTCGTTTTGCTAAATATACTAAAATAGCAGTACTATTTTTCTGGCTCGCTTTGCCTGTGATGAATGTATTAGCACTTGGCGGAAATTTTCAACCTGAAAATACTTTTGTCGACTCTTTGTATGACACAAACGGAATTGTTGCAAGTAGTAACGATACTGCGATTGATACAGTGAATCATAGATTTTTTGTTGCTGACAAGGAAAATAATCGTGTGCTTGTGTACAATCTTGATGCAAGTAATGAATTCATTGATCGTGTTGCCGATAATGTTCTTGGTCAGGCAAATTTCTATCAAAATTCGCCTGGAACTACAAATAAAAAGATGAATGAACCATCGAGTGTTGAAATCGATTTGGTACATAATAGGCTTTTTGTTGCCGACTCAGAAAATCACCGCGTGCTTGTTTTTGATGTTACTACCGTTACCAATGCTGAATCTGCGGTGTATGTACTTGGGCAGCCAGATTTTACGACAAGTTCATCAGGTGTTTCAGACTCTAAAATGGATACACCAGAAGGTCTTGCGTATGACTCTGCTCGAGACTATTTGTTTGTTTCCGATAGTGCAAATCTTCGTGTAAGTGTTTTTGACATGAGTCATGTTGCCAATGGTGATTCATATATAAATGTGTTAGGTACGCCGTTTACATCAGGATTAAATGACACCACTTTTGCAGGCTTGTTTGGTTTATTTTATGAAGCTAAAAATCAACTATTGTATGTAGCTGATGGAGTAAATAATCGTGTACTTGTGTTTGATCTTGTATCAATAACAAACAGTGAACCTGCTTCTCATGTGCTGTGTCAATCTGATATGGTCACAAACACTAGTGGAACTACTGCCTCAATGTGCTCATTTCCGTCGTCTATAGTTGGTGATACACAAAATGGTACATATGTGTATGTTGGTGATGCTGGAAATGCTCGAGTATTGAAATTTGATATCAATGTGCTTACTGATGGTGAGTCAGCGGTGAGTGTGCTTGGTCAACCAGATTTTATTTCTAATTCTCAAAACGTAACTCAGTCCGGTTTAAGTTCAGCGGAGGGATTGTCTATTCTTCCAGACTCGACGTTGTATGTATCTGATTCATTAGCACACCGAACAATGATTTTCGATGTTACTGCAATTACTGATGGAGAAAATGCAGCTGATGGATTAGGTCACTTAGACAGTAATGGTGATATGGACTTTTCTCTGTCATCTAGTCCCGCACTTTCAAATGACACTCTTGGTCCAGGTGGTGAGGGAGGGCTTGCATTTTCTTCGGATAGTGGGTATTTGTATGTCGCTGACTCCTCCTTTAATCGCGTACTTGCATATGGAACAACCGATGGATTGATTACAAGCGAAGTAACTACCTTGGCTATTGGTCAGCCAAGCATGATTTCAATTAGTGCTTCGACTTCAGACACAGGATTAAGTGCTCCAGTTGATGTTGCAGTAGATGCTTTAAATAATGTATATGTGGCAGACAGTGCAAATAATCGTGTGTTGGTTTTTGATGTTGCATCGATTGGTGGGGGAAGTGGCGCAAGTGCGATTCATGTATTGGGACAGCCAGATTTTACAAGTAGTACAAATGCATTGTCTCAAGAAGGATTGAGTGTCCCTGTCTCTGTTGAGGTTGATAAAGAAAATAATCTACTTTATGTAGCGGATAGTCAAAATCATCGCATTGTTGTGTATGATATTGCGAGTATTTCTGATGGAGAATCCGCTATTGCCGTCTTGGGACAGCCAGATTTTGTTACCGATGATGGATTAGTGACAAATCAGCATTCTGTTTCTTATGTGCGTGGACTGTCTCTTGATTCTTTGAATCAGCTTTTGTATGTAGCAGATGACAGTCGCGTGCTCGTGTTTGATGTAAATACTTTAACAAACGGAGAAGATGCCGTGGCTGTATTGGGTGCACCTGATTACACGGATTCATCTGAGAGTGTGGCACAAGATGATTTTTCAAACGTATATGACGTCGCATACGATAAAGACGCAAAGGTGTTGTATACAGTCGAAACTGGAAGTAATCGTGTACTTGCATTTGATGTAGCAACAATTGAAAACGGAGAAAGTGCAACGGGTGTTATTGGACAAGTTGATTTTGTGTCATCTACAAGTACAACAGAAACTGATGGTTTTGATTTTCCTGTATCTGTTTCATTTGATGAAATCACTCGACGACTTTATGTAAGAGATAGTAATAATAATCGTGTTGCAATATACGTAATTCCTACATTGGTGACTACAAGTATTACTTCTGTTGCTACTGTTGGACAATCATATTCTCAGACTCTTACTTCTTCAGATACACAAGGAGATCCTTCTCTTGAAACAGTATCAGGTTCTTTACCTGACGGAGTGGAAATATTAGGAATGCAATTGTCTGGTGTTCCCACAACCGCAGGGTCGTATACATTTACACTACGAGTTGCAGATGGAGTTTCCCCTGGCGACATATATTCAAATCAAAAAACATTTTCAATTGTAGTGGGTAATGCAAGTTCAAGTGGTGGTGGTGGAAGTAGTGGGTCAATTCCGTATGCATGTAATGATGATATTGATAACGATGGCGATGGTTCTATTGATTATCCTTTTGATGTTGGGTGCGATTCGTACTCGGATACTTCTGAATTTAATACTAATGTCCCATCATTATTTGCATGTAATGATGCAAGTGATAATGATGGTGATGGTTTTGTTGACATGTCGGATCCTGGATGTTTGTCGCCGTTTGACAATGATGAATTTAATTCACAAGTAGTATTTCCTGCGTGTAATGACGGTATCGATAATGATGGTGATGGAAAAATTGACTTTCAGGCAGGGTCTAATGGTGATCCAGGATGTATTTCACCATTTGATTCAAGTGAGCAAAACTCTATATCAACAAATGAACCACCAGAAGATGAAAACACAGATGTGACGACACCACCTGATACAAATGGAGGTTCTGAGTCAGAAAATCCTGTAGATAGCACTGAAACAGAACCTGTTTCAACAATTTCGACTCCTCCAGAAGATGATATTGATCAAATACTCGGGACAACCGATCGGTGTGATTACGAACTTCCTCCAAATGCGTCGGTTGTGACAGTGATTCAAAACGAGATAGTACACACCTTTTGTGTTGTGCGTGAAGTTGTTGATACCACCTACACTCAGATAGAAAGCGTATTATCATATCCTGGAACAAATCCTCTTGCACAAATTATTGCAGTTGTAGGGTTGGTAATGGGTGCATTGTTTACAATTACTCCAACACTGTTTCTCAATCCATTTTCGTTTACAGAAGTAGTGTTTATTCCGTATAGAATTTGGACATTGATACTCAATGCATTTGGCCTAAAGAAGAGAAACCGTCCATGGGGGACAGTGTATGATTCAGTAACCAAGCAGCCACTTGATCCTGTGATTGTGTCTCTCTATGACATGCAAGGCACTGAAGTCGCAACATCTATTACTGATATGGATGGACGGTATGGATTTCTCGTTCCCCCCGGAACATACAGAATGGTTGCAAAAAAGACTCATTATCAATTTCCATCGATCAAGCTCGCAGGGAAAACTCGAGATGAGTTGTATCTTGACCTGTATTATGGAACAGAAATTGAGGTTAAGTCGCAAGGTGATGTGCTTATTAAAAACATCCCACTTGATCCAGTAGGTTTTGACTGGAATGAATTTGCAAAAAGAGATCAAAAACTTATGCGATTTTTCTCAAAAAAGGATTTGGTTGTCGCACGAATTTCTGATGCATTCTTTGGAATTGGTTTCTTGTTTTCAATAGTGGCACTTTTGACTGGTCCAACATTCTACAATATTTTCATTTTTGCTACATACATATTCTTTATGATTGTTCGCGAAACAGGAGTTTCTCGAAAAGCTTTCGGAAGTGTGAAATCACAAGATGGGACACCATTACCTTTTGCAATCCTTCGAATATTCACGGCTGGGTCTGATACGGAAGTTGCTCATAAGGTCACAAATGATCTTGGAAAATATTTCTGCCTTATTCAAAACGGTGAATACTATTTTACAGTCGAAAAGAAGAATAGTGATGAATCCTATACAAAAGTTTACACATCTCCACGTGTTGAAGTGAAAAATGGTCTTATTAGAGAAAAGGTTACCCTCGGGTAACCTTTTGAGGTATATGTGCCCTTGCGTTTTTTGGGCCAGTATAGTACAGTGTGTGGACTAGTCATTTCATGGCTATTTTATTTATATTATGCCTACAATCAATCAACTCGTACGAAAAAATCGAAAGAAAACTGCTCGCCGTTCAAAGGCAGTGGCTCTTGCGCGTGGAATGAATACAATCCACAACAAACCAGTATTTTATCCATCTCCATTTAAGCGTGGTGTGTGTACAAAGGTTTCAACAACTACACCAAAGAAGCCAAACTCTGCGCTTCGAAAAATCGCTCGTGTTCGACTTACAAACGGAATGGAAGTAACAGCATATATTCCAGGAGAAGGACACAACCTGCAAGAACACTCAGTAGTAATGCTACGAGGTGGTCGTGTGAAGGACTTGATTGGAGTACGATACCATATCATTCGAGGACGACTTGATGCTTCTGGAGTTGAAAAGCGACGACAGTCACGATCACTCTATGGTAACAAGCGACCAAAGGCTAAATCATAATTTCACTATTAGTTAGAAATGTATCCCGAAAGATTTCCTGAGTTGTTCCACTTTCGGGAACCAACACGTAATTTATTTACATAAGAGTTATCCGGTTAGCGCGGGGTACTCATTCAAAAGAATGCGAAGAAAAGTAAAAAATCGAAATATGCCGGGCCCAGATCCATTGTACAATTCTGAAAGACTTCAGAAATTCATCAACAATGTTATGTGGGACGGGAAAAAGACTGCTGCCTCAAAGGTGGTCTATGGTGCATTTGATATAATCAAAGAAAAGACAGCAAATCCCAATCCTCTAGAAATATTTGATCTTGCTATCAAAAACGCATCTCCAGTAATGGAGGTACGCTCACGAAGAATTGGAGGTGCAAACTACCAGGTTCCTCGAGAAGTTCGACCAGAACGACGACTTGCGCTTGCAACACGATGGATAGTCGGTGCAGCACGAAGTGGAAAAGGACGACCTATGGCAGTGAAGCTTGCAGACGAACTCATTGCAGCATCAAAAGGTGAAGGAGCAGCTGTAAAGAAACGAGACGATACTCACAAAATGGCAGAATCAAACAAAGCGTTCGCACACTTTGCTTGGTA
>DALYDM010000003.1:0-3962 GCA_031973235.1 Minisyncoccota bacterium
TAACAAAATCACCACTTGCAATGGAACTAGTGATAATCAATGCACTATATCAATCAGGTGGGTATGGAAACTGGTATCAAAAATATTGGCTCGGCAATCTTCCAGCATGGTTTTCATTAGAAATTGTCTCCATTGATGGCAGTATAAAATTTTTTATTCGTACGCAGACAAAATTCCGATCAATCATTGAAGCACAGATTTATGCGCAATATCCTCAAGCTGAAATTAAAGAAGCTGAAGATTATACTGTTGCTGTGCCTCCCCACAACAAGAATGGTGAATGGAGTATGTTTGGAACTGAATTTAAATTAACAACAGATGATGCAATACCAATTAAGACGTATGTTGACTACGGACTTGATAAGCCCGTACCACAAATGGTTGGTTCTGAAACTTCAAACAGTCAAATCGATCCGATTTCTTCGACAGTCGAGTTTTTAGGCTCGCTTCGTGAAGGCGAACAAATTTGGATTCAAATTCTCATTCGCCCCTCAAACTGGGCGCGTTATCCAAAGGCAGGTGAATGGTTCAAAAAAGAAAAGTGGACAGACACAGGAAAGAATAAAATTAAGGAAATTCAAGAAAAAGCAAAGAAAGACGGCGGTTCTGTTTCCAAAGCAGATCAAGATCTTATAAATGCAATCCAAAGAAGTATTACAAAGTATGGATTTGATTCAGGTATCCGTGCACTGTATATTTCAAAAAAAGAAAGTTTTGACGCATCTAGGATTACTGGGTTGATGGGGATATTTCGCCAGTACAGCTCTCCGGATTTGAATGGTTTTGCTCCAAGTAATGCAACGAGTTTTGATTATCCATGGCAGGACTACAGTGGAAATCGTGCTGTAGCACTTAAGCATGCAATGCTAGAGTCATATAGACATCGTGGATTCTTTTACACACCATACAACGAAGGTGTAAAGATTTTTGTACTCAACACAGAAGAACTTGCAACGTTGTTCCATTTCCCTGGACGAGTTTCAGAAACTCCTACATTCCAGCGAATTGAAGCTAAGAAATCAGAACCACCAGCAAATCTGCCAATATAAAATTATTATGGATACGAATCAAGATTCAAATCTCAATACTTATACATCTCGTCCCAGATCAAATGTGGGGCGTTTTGTACTAGTGATGCTTGGGTTATTTCTCGTCCTATCGTTGGTTGTATTGGGTGTAGTATATGTAGCGTTTATTTCTTCACCAAACAGTACCAACTATCCTATAAAGCTCAATATTGAATCTGGAGATACTCTTCAAGATATTTCAGTTAATGCAGAATCCCTGCAACTAATTCGATCGAAAACTGCATTTCAAACAATGATGTACCTTGTCGAGGGTGATACGAGAATACAGGCAGGAACATATATCTTTGAACGACCAGTCACCGTGGTGGATGTTGCACTTAAGGTCGCCCGTGGAGATAGAGATATTACTTCGCTTAAGATAACTATTCCTGAAGGATATACTCGTCAAGAAATTGCACAGCTTTTTTCTACAAAACTAAAAAAGTTTGATTCAAAAGATTTTTTAGAGAAAACTAAAAATATGGAAGGATATCTTTTTCCGGAAACATACTTCTTTTTTGAGGATGCCACTACTGAGATGGTGGTTCAACAGCTTTCTGATCAGTTCAATAAAAAGACAAAAAATTTAGATTTGAAAGGTAAATCTTTGAAAGAAGTTGTAATTATGGCTTCAATAATTGAGAAGGAAGCTTTGGGGGATAATGACCGTAAAATTATTTCAGGAATACTTTGGAAAAGATTGTCTATCAAAATGCCACTCCAGGTTGATGCCACATTCAAGTTTATTTTGGGCAAGGAATCAAGTGAACTGACTGTCGATGATTTGAAATTTGACTCACCATATAATACGTATACCAATCGCGGACTACCTCCAGGTCCGATTAGTAATCCAGGTATCGAGTCAATAAATGCAGCAATCAATCCAACAGAATCAAAATACTTATACTATCTTCATGATAAAAGCGGAAAGGCATACTATGCTGAATCATTTGAAGAACACAAGAAAAATAAATCACTTTACCTTGATTAAATTATGTCTCAAATTATTACAAAAAATCTCGCGTTTATCGATACTGAAACTACTGGACTTAATCCTGATATACATGAAATTATTGAGCTTGGGTGTGTAATTGTCTCACAAGAAGGTGTTGGTACAGGAAAGCCTGTGTTTAAAATCATTGATGAAATTGATATTAAGATTAAACCCGAGCGTATACATGACGCAGATCCGGTGGCGCTTAGAGTCAATGGATATGATGAATCAGATTGGATTTTTGCGTATTCATTGCGCGAGGCAATGACGGTGCTTTCGGAAAAAGCAGGGGATGCAATAATGGTCGGCCATAATATTAGTTTTGATGCAGGTTTTATTGAAAAAGCATTTCGTACTACGAACGTAGAGAACAAACTTCACTATCACAAGCTTGATACTATATCTATCGCATTTGCAAAACTTCACTTAAATGTGGACGTAGACAAATTTTCATTGAATTTTTTGTGTTTACACTTTGGCATTGAAAACAAAAAAGCTCACTCAGCACTATCTGATGCTCGAGCTACATTTGAATTGTACGAGAAGCTACTGAACCTTTAGTTTGCAGCCGCTTCTATTGACATTTTCATCCAATCAGATATAGTTTGAGAAACAAAAAAACAGAAATATATGGTGAAAAGAAAGAGTCAGACACTAGAGGACTTTGATGGTCAGGTGATTACTGACTACTTTCAAACCTTTGTTGATAAAAAGAAAATTAACGGCTTTGAATATTTTGCAACTAAAAGTGGAACGGAATGGATTGAATACAAATGGAATACTCAGATTAGAAAAAGATGGAAATACGAGTGTACTATTATTGTGTACTCAAATAATAAAAAATACTTCAGTCCTCATGTTAAGACCTCGAGTCGATTTTGTAAAATCAATGTACATCAAAGTCAAAAATTATCTCAAATAATTAAAATAGTGTGCACTTGTTTTGAGCAAGTACTTAGAGGCGCAGAAGCCGAGAAATTGGTCATGAATATTATAAACAATGATTTAGTTTTACCTGACCGAGTATGTGCGCACTGTTTTCCAGCATCAAGCAAAGATGATATTAATGGAGTTGATCTCAATATGTATCTTCGAGTAACGCCAAGAAGTGATGTCGTAAAATTACCGCTCCAAGTTAAAAGGACTCGGTTCAACTCCAGGAAGATGTTAAGATTTCAGAATATACTGAAATTTAAATTGAATACCTCCAATGTCTATATTGTGGCTGTAGATAATAATGTTGATGAAATCAAAAAACAACTTTTTCAAATAGTCATGGAGAATATCCAAGGACATAATACATCCGCAGTCTAACAAGCCCGAAATATGCAATGTTTCGGGCTTTATTTTTTGTGAAAAAAGTGTAGTGTATATGTACTAAGTCGTATGAAAAAAAACAGTGCTTCAAAAAAGAAAACTGTGTTTGTTGGACTCTCTGGTGGAGTCGACTCAGCTGTATCTGCCGCGCTTCTTTGTCGTGCGGGTTTCAATGTTGTAGGTGTGTTTATCAAAACATGGCAACCTGAGTTTATTGAATGTACATGGAAAGAAGAACGAAAGGATGCAATGCGTATTGCTGCACATTTACATATTCCATTTATTACACTTGATCTTGAGCAGGCATACAAAGAAGGTGTTGCAGAATATATGATTTCAGAATACGAAAATGGACGTACACCAAATCCTGACGTGATGTGCAACAAAGAAGTAAAGTTCGGCGCTTTTTTGAAAGAAGCGCTTCGTATGGGTGCAGATGCTGTGGCGACAGGTCATTATGCTCAAAACATTATACGTGATGGACGATTTGAACTTCATGCATCGCCTGATAAAAGCAAAGATCAATCGTATTTTTTGTGGACACTTAAAGAAGAGCAGTTGATGCATATAATTTTCCCTGTAGG
>DALYDM010000003.1:4062-21710 GCA_031973235.1 Minisyncoccota bacterium
AAAAGTAACACGCTTACATTGGAGCAATTTCATGTTATCACAGCAGGAAGTATAAAAGATGAAGATGTGTATGATGCGGTAATTCGCTATCATGGTGAACGATATCCTGTTGAGCTTTTGCGCTTGCATGACGGTGGTGCACAGCTTCGATTCAAAAATGAAAAACCACTCGTATCACCTGGACAGTCTGTTGTGTTGTATCAATCATCACGAGTGGTTGGAGGAGGAGTTGTTGCTGGATAATGTAAGAGTGTTTCCACTTCTCTGTTTTTATTTTTTCATTATACTTAATGTATATGGAATCTTTTTTTGCATCGCACTATGAAATTTTTGTTCGACTCTCAATCGCAATGTTATGCGGTATGATTATTGGTGCTGAGAGAATTGTGGCACACAAAACAGCAGGAATGCGTACATACGCACTTGTTTCTATGGGTTCAGCTCTTTTGGTTATTATTTCTCAAATGGCAGGTCAAATGTTTGTAAGAGATGGAAGTTTTGATCCAATACGTATGGCGTCACAGGTTGTTGTTGGCGTTGGATTTCTCGGTGCAGGATTAATAGTACTTCGCGACAAAGAAGTTACAGGACTCACTACTGCAAGTGGATTGTGGGTTTGTGCAGCAATAGGTATGTCTGCTGGATTTGGATTTTATGGTATTGCATTTATTTCGACATTTCTCACATTGTTTATTTTTGTTGTGCTGTGGTTTATCGAACAGAGATTTAAAAAAATAATTCCCGATATTGAGAAAAAAATTGGTGATACAAATGAATTAGACTAATACACACAATCAACCTCATATGAGGTTGATTTATTTTTATGGTTTAGTATGATAGAAATCCTGTTCATTTAATAACCAAATACCATGGCATCGAAAAAGAAAAAGCAAAAACATCTTCGAAATCCTCACAATTCAGACACCAGATCAGTATTTGGTGATCGAGGAAAAAATTTTCAAACCGGTATGTACTCAACCAAACCAATGAGTACTCAAAGATACACTCAACGTAAATCTGGATAATATGAAAAGAAGTGAGAAACCTCAGTCTTGTACAGACATGAATCGAAATGGAAAAGGAGCGCGCAGTAATGTGCCTTTTAAAAAGCCAAAACCTTCTGATGGTCCGCCAAAAGAAAGCGATGCAGAAATTGCGGATACAAGAAAAAAAAGACTAAGACCATATGAGTCATAGCTGTTAGTAAAAAATTGCCAAGCCGTCCTCGAAAGAGAGACGGTTTTTTATTTGTGGAAAAAAAATGGTTTTTTCGGTATACTCGAGTGTATGACATCACAAGAGATTCGCGAACGATTTATTACATTTTTTAAGAAGCGTGACCATGCGGTACTGCCTTCAGCTTCGCTTGTGCCAGAAAACGACCCGTCGGTACTTTTTAATACGGCAGGAATGCAACCTCTTGTGCCTTATCTTCTCGGGCAAACACACCCACTTGGAAAAAGACTTGCGAATATTCAAAAGTGTGTTCGTACTGGAGATCTTGATGATATTGGAGACAATCGCCATTTTTCTTTTTTTGAAATGATGGGTAATTGGTCACTGGGAGACTATTTCAAGGACGATGCAATAAAATGGAGTTTCGAATTTCTTACTTCAGAAGAACACGGTCTCGGGCTCGATATTTCACGACTCTATGTGACGATTTTTAAAGGAGACGAAAATGCACCATTTGATGAAGAATCAAAAAAAATTTGGATGAGTTTGGGAATTCCAGAATCACGCATTTATGCACTACCAGCCGATGACAACTGGTGGAGTCCTGGAGATAATGGTCCTTGTGGTCCATGTAGTGAAATGTTTTATGACATGTCAGGCAATGTTGGCGATTTGGATCATGAAGGCTTTTTGGCAGCAGTCAAGAATGAAGACGTAATAGAGATTTGGAATGATGTGTTCATGGAGTATGAGAAAAAGGACGGCAAAGTCATAGGAAAACTTTCACAAAAAAATGTTGATACAGGAGCAGGACTTGAGAGAATCACTGCGGTGATGCAAGGCAAAAAGACTGCGTATGACACTGACATTTTTGCTCCAGTGATTCAGATGATCAAAACGCACGCAAAAGAGTACGACGAAAGACGTGCAAGAATTATTGCAGACCATATTCGAGCATCGGTATTTCTTGTTGGTGACGGAGTTATTCCTGGAAGTAAAGACCAAGGATATGTTCTTCGTCGTCTAATACGTCGAGCGAGTGTTCAAGCTCGCGCACTTGGGTTGCCAAAAGATTTTGTGGTTGATCATATTGCAAATTACTACGCAGAAACATACAAGGAAATATATCGCGAGGTTTCCGATCAAAAAGTTGAGGAGATTATTCGTGCTGAATGCAGTAAATTTGAACATACACTTGAGCACGGGATAAAAGAGTTTGAAAAAGGAATTGACCCATTTGTTCTTGCAACAACATATGGTTTTCCAATAGAGCTTACAATTGAACTCGCACAAGAAAAAGGGATTAAGATTGATCTTGATGATTTCCATAAAAAAATGTCAGAACACCAAAAACTTTCACAGACTGCAGGTGCAGGGATGTTTAAGGGTGGGCTTGCAAATCACAATGAAAAGACAATTCGTCTTCACACTGCTCACCACTTGTTGCTTTCAGCACTACAGCAAGTGCTTGGCAAAGAAGTTAAGCAACGCGGAAGTAATATTACCGAAGAAAGGTTGCGAATCGATTTTTTGTGTGACAGAAAAATGACTGATGAAGAAAAAGCTCGAGTGGAAGAAATTGTTAATAAGTACATTTCCGATGACCTTTTCGTAGAACGACGAGAAATGTCACTAGAAGATGCACAAAAAATCGGAGCTGAAATGGAATTCGGTGCAAAATATCCGGAAATGGTTTCTGTATATATGATTGTTGATAAAGACGGCAATGCAATTTCAAAAGAATTTTGTGGTGGGCCACACGTATCACATACAGGTGAAATGGGGCATTTCAAGATTTTAAAAGAAGAAGCGTCGTCCGCAGGTGTGAGGAGGATTAAAGCTGTGCTCGAATAAATATGTTTTGGTAAGTGAAAACAAATACAATGCACCGCACCTAAGGCGCGGTGCATTGTATTTGTTTTCAACGTTTACCATTTTACGTTTTAATGTTTCCGTTCTACAATAGAAGTATCTATGGGTCTTTTTTCACATTCACGCAAAGAATCACATATTGCGTTACTAATTGATGTTGGCAGTGGGAGCGTTGGCGCTTCGCTTGTTTTATATTCCTATACAAAAGAGGGAAAGGAAGAGAAGCCACGTATTGTCTTCTCAATACGTAGACCATTTACTCTCACTGAGTCTGTTTCGTATGAACAGCTTATAAAATTGATGCAGAAGACGCTAAAGGAAGTACTTGGCATTGTTCACGATGCAAAGCTTGGATTACCAGATAGGGTGTATGCAGTGTTGAGTGCACCGTGGTATGCATCTCAGTCTCGAACAATTTTATACAACAAAAAGCCAGCATTTGTTGTGACAGAAAAGCTTGTTGCTGAATTAATCAAAAAGGAAACTGACTTTTTCAAAGAATCTCTTTCGACGCAAATTGAAGGTGAGTCATATATTATTGAAAACACAACACAATCTATTTCGCTCAATGGATACTCTATTCATGACCCTTTTGGTAAAAAAGCAGAAGAAATAAAAATTTCACAGTTCATAAGCCTTAGTCCTCGTCACGTAATTGAGGCTATTCATGAAGAAGTCGAGCAAATATACCACCAAAAGAAAATTCAATTTTCGTCGGGCGGTGCATGTAGTTTTGTCGCTCTACGAGACGCATTTCCAAGCGAGGAGTCATTTATGATTGTCTCTGTTGGATCTGAAGTGACTGATGTGGTACTGGTTCGCAATCATACTCTCTCGACTTCGTTCACATTTCCAAAAGGAACACATAGTGTGTATAGGGCAATCGCTGAGTCACTCTCACTTGATGTCAGTGAGGCGAAAACTCGCACACTTCTTTGCGAAAATGGTCATGCGTCCCTTGAGATGTCAAAGCAAATGTCTCCACACCTTGATTCAGCAAAAAATGAATGGATTGAAATGTTCTCTAAATCATTGGCAGATTTTGTAAATGATTTGTCTATACCACACAAAGTATTTCTACTTGCACCTGAAGAGCTTGCGTGTTGGTACCAAGATTCACTGTTGAATGAGCCTTTTCATCAATACACACTCACTGAGAAAGATTTTAGTGTTATACTAGTTGGAAGTGAGACACTGCATGAATATTTATTGTTTAACGACGGTGTTACACAAGACTCATTTATGTCGCTACAATCTCTTTTTATTAGAAGATATCTTGAAAATTAAGTTAAAATTATGAATAGAAACATACTTCAAGACATAAAACCACTTACGAGTACTGGAAAACGCGGTGCTATTACTGAGCTTAAATCAAGAGATGAGCTTATTCAGGAACGTCCACTGACTGAAGCACGTCCATCGCGAAATTCAATACCTCCAATTGATTCACGGATTGACTCGCGATATGAGAATGATCATGATGATACTCCTCACAAATCAAAAAAAGGAATATGGATTGTAACAATAATAGCGCTTATTGGGTTGTTTGTTGCAGTATCTTTTGTGTTTAAGGGAGCGACCGTAACTGTCACACCAAAAAGTCAGCATGTTTCTATTGATGACACGTTTTCAGCAAAAAGTGGAGGTGGAGACGCAGATCTCACTTTTGATGTTGTAGAAATTTCGGAGGAAGTCTCAAGTGATGTAAATGCAACAGAAACAAAGGAAGTTTCAAAAAAAGCAGTCGGTAGTGTTGTACTCTACAACAAAACAACGTCACCACAAGCACTGAAAATCGATACTCGACTTGAAACAAAAGATGGAAAAATTTTTAAAACAAATAAGGCAATTACTGTCCCTGCCGCCAAAACAGTTTCTGGGAAGAGTACACCAGGACAAATCGAAGTAGCAGTCACCGCAGATCAGCCTGGAGAAGAATACAATATTGGTCCTTCTGATTTTGTAATTTTTGGCTTTAAGGGTACATCAAAAGCAGACAAATTTTCAGCACAATCAAAATCAGCAATGACTGGGGGATTCAAAGGTATGGAGGCAAATATAGATGAAGAGCAACGTACGCAGTTGAAAGAAAAACTAACAGAGGAACTCAAATCTTCTTTGATGACAAAGGCAATTGCTCAAGTTCCAGCAGAGTTTATATATTATGACGATGGAGTCTTTTTCAAACCAGCAAACGCACTACTTGTCTCAAAAGTTGATGGTAAGGTAAAAGCGACACTTTCAGGTACGTTGTCAGTAATTTTATTTAATGAAGGGAAGCTTGCGAGATATTTAGCAAAAGAAAATGTATCTGGATACGATAATTCTGATATTGTTCTCCAGGGTGTAAAAGGCCTAGCATTTACTCTTAAAAACAAAGACACAATAATTCCAAAAGATTCAAAAGACATAACATTTACTCTCTCAGGTGATGCTGATTTTGTATGGAGTGTCGATGTTGATAGTTTGAAGGATTCACTTGTTGGTAAAAAGAAAAAGGAATTTACTTCAATTCTCGGAACTTTTGGTGCAATTGATAGTGCTGAAGTGTCATTAAATCCACTTTGGATGTCATCATTTCCAACAAATAAAAATGACATTATGATCAAGCTAATTCCTATCAATCCAGAAAATAAGTAATATTTGACCAAGCAAGATGATTCTGTTATTATCTTTATATATCAATGAGTGAAAACAAAAACGAAAAATTAGCTACAGTGGAAGGTCACATCACCGAAGCACTTCCAAGCACTTTATTTAGAGTGGAACTTGCAGACGGAAAAGAAATACTCGCGTACCTCTCTGGAAAAATGAGAATGAATCGAATCAAGGTTCTTGTTGGGGACAGGGTTGAGATTGTTGTAGACCCATATGGTGGAAAAGGACGTATTGTGCGACGTGGCTAATAAGAGGGCTTGCATTATTTTTAATTTTAAGTTATTATCATTGGACCGATTAGGTTGTGTATAGACACACTAAATTAAGGGACATACTCCCTTGGTTTTATGTTGTATTCACAATAGATTAGTTATGAAAGTCAAAGCTTCAGTAAAAAAAATGTGTGAGAAATGCAAAATGGTCAAGCGAAAAGGCCATCTTCGTGTTATTTGTGAAAACCCTAAACATAAGCAAAAACAATAATCATTATGAGAATTCTAGGTATTACAATTCCAAACGAAAAGCGATTAGATATCGGACTTACTGCACTTTATGGCATCGGAATCTCTCGAGCACGAAAGATTCTTGATCAAGTGAAGATTGAGCACACTCGAAAATCAAAGGACTTAACACCAGATGAAGAAAATCAGATTCGAAAGGTGGTTGAAGAACTCAAGATAGAAGGTAACCTCAAGCGTGAAATTAGTGCAAATATCAAGCGCCTAAGAGACATCAAGGCATATCGAGGTGTTCGACACATGAGAGGATTGCCAGTAAATGGTCAACGAACTAAAACAAATTCTCGAACAGTTCGAGGAAACGTTCGAAAGACTATGGGAAGTGGACGACGAAAGGTTGAGAAGACATAATCACACTATTTAATTTAAACTAAGATTTTTACGATCAATGGGTAAGAAAAAAATCATAACTAAAGATGGAGCAGAAGAAACAGTTGCAAAAGCAGCACCTGTGTCTTCAAAGACTCCAAAAAAGAAGATTACAGCAGTAACTCTTCACATCGAAGCGACATTCAACAACACAAAAGCAGTTGTTGCAGATAAGGACGGAAACACACTTTTCTGGTCTTCAGCAGGGTCACTTGGATTTAAGGGTGCAAAAAAAGGTACTCCTTTTGCCGCCTCAAAAGTTGGTGAAGTCCTTGCAGAAAAAGCACAAGCACTTGGAATCAAGGAATTTGATGCAATTATTCGTGGAGTTGGTTCTGGACGTGAGCCAGTAATTCGAGGTTTTATGTCTCGAGGATTCGAACTTACAGGCGTGAAAGATATGACTCCTGTGCCTCACAACGGACCTAAGTCAAAGAAGCCACGACGCGTATAACACTAATCTCATCACTATTATGATACACGGACCAAAATATAAACTATGCCGACGACTTGGATCACATGTGTTTGAAAAATGTCAAACACAAAAATTCGTTCAGTCTGAAGCTAAAAAGGGAATGAAGAAAGGCAAGCGCCCAAAGGCACTTTCTGATTTCGGAACACAACTTCTTGAAAAGCAAAGAATTCGATTTTCATATGGAGTAAGTGAAAAGCAATTTTCAAATTACGTAAAGAAGGCAACTCAAGGTCAAGGTCAAGCTACAGAAAAGCTTTTCGAATCTCTTGAGACTCGATTGGACAATGTAGTCTACCGTCTCGGGCTTGCACACACACGAGCACTTGCTCGACAAGTTGTTTCTCATGGTCACATTACAGTAAATGGTGTGAAGACACGTGTTCCCTCATATCAAGTAAAGATTGGCGACAAGATCTCTGTCCGCGAAGGAAGTAAGAAATCAACACTTTTCAATAGTCTCGAAACAAAGTTGAAAGATTATACATGGCCGAATTGGCTTAAGTTTGATATTGCCAAGGGTGAGGCAGTTGTCGAAGGAAAGCCACGAAATGCAGATGGTGTGCTTAATTTTAACACTGTGCTTGAGTACTATAGTCGCTAGTCTCGGCTCAGTCCGCCCATTTATTAAGCGTGTAGCAACATATTATGTCTGACTATAAAATAATTTTACCATCAAAACCTAGAATTGTTCTTGAAGAAGGAACAAAAGGTGTATATGAAATAGACGGTCTTTACCCAGGGTATGGTCATACTCTTGGTAATTCTCTTAGACGTATTATCCTTTCATCACTTCCCGGAGCAGCAATTACTCTTGTGAAGATTGACGGAGTATCACATGAATTCTCAGTGATGGATGGAGTAAAGGAAGATGTTATTACAATCTTGCTCAACCTCAAAAAAGTACGATTTAAAGTAAGTTCAGATGAACCACAAATCGTATCACTTTCAATAAAAGGACCAAAGTCAGTTACTGCAGGCGATATTAAGGCAGGTGGACAAGTAGAAGTTCTTAATCCAGATCTTCATATTGCAGAAATTACAGCAAAAGTTTCATTGGATATTGAAATGACAATCGAAAAAGGACTCGGGTTTGTATCAAAAGATATTCACCAAAAGAGCAAAGTAGATGTTGGAACAATTGCTCTTGATGCAATTTTCTCACCAGTGCGACGAGTACATTACGAAGTAGAAAACATGCGTGTTGGAGACAAGACAAACCACAATCGTCTCCGAATCGGTATCGAAACAGATGGTACTATCGATCCACGAGAAGCTCTAGAGCGTTCAATTTCAATAATGATTGAACAACTCCAAGCTGTAGTAGACTTCAAGCCTACTCATGTCCCAGCTGAAGTGAGTTCAGATAAAGAGGTTGCAGAGGAAAAGGAGTCAAAGGAGGATATGTCAGACGCAATGAAGACTCGCATTGACACACTCGATCTCTCAACACGAACGATGAATGCGCTTCAAGCAGCAAACATTCGAACAGTTGGTGGAATCGCACGAAAAAAAGTTGAAGATCTTCTAGAAATAGATGGAATCGGAGACAAAGGTATCGAAGAAATTAAAGACGTGCTCAAAAACTTCGGTATCTCACTAAAAGATTAATTATTAAATAAGCACGAGATATATGAGACATCATAATTCAGTTAGAAAATTTGGAAGAACATCAAATGGACGACGAGCTCTATTGAAATCACTCGCTCTCGCGCTTATTAATCATGGCCGAATCGAGACAACAGAAGCAAAAGCAAAAGAACTCCGTCCATATGTAGAAAAGCTCGTTACAAAGGCAAAAGATACCTCAATTGCATCAAAACGATTGGTTGTATCTCGCCTTATGAACAGAAAAGAGGAGTCAAAGAAGCTTTTTGATGAAATCGCTCCAAAATATAAAGATCAAAAGGGTGGCTACACACGTATTATGAAGCTTCCTCAAAGACAAGGTGACGCAGCAAAAATGGCACTAATAGAATTTGTATAATTTGCAAAAGTATAGTAAGGTAATACAACGAATCATGAAATACACAATAGACGCAACTGAAAAAGCAATCGGACGAACCGCAAGTGAAGTGGCTACTTTGCTCATGGGTAAAAACGATGCAAACTTTGTAAAAAACAAGGTTTCTGAAAACAAGGTTGAAATCATCAATGCAAGTAAAGCAAAGATGTCAGAAAAAAAGGGAAAAACTGTATTTCATGAGACTTACTCAGGATATCCAGGAGGACTCAAAATCAAGTCAAACGAACAAATTGCATCAAAGAAAGGATTTGCAGAATTGTTCAGACTTGCGGTATACGGAATGCTTCCAGGAAACAAGCTACGACCTAAGATGATGAAAAACCTAACTATCAAAGAATAATATGGAAGCAACAAAATCATCAAAAAAATATATTGAAAAAGTAGGACGACGTAAGACTTCAACAGCTCGCGTACGAATACTCGAAGCAACAAAGTCATCTTTGGTTGTGAACGAAAAAGAAGGAGAAAAGTACTTCATGACAAAAGAACTCCTTTCTATTGTTAACGCTCCATTTGCTGATACTGATCTTCCAAAGAAGTTCGCAGTCACAGTGAAGGTTATAGGCGGAGGGATTCACTCACAAGCTGAAGCAGTTCGACACGGACTTGCTCGAGCGCTTAGTGAATATAACGATGAACTTCGAACTCCTCTTAAGAAAGCTGGTTTTCTAAAGAGAGATCCACGAATGAAAGAACGACGAAAGTTCGGTCTCAAGAAAGCTCGAAAATCTCCACAGTGGTCAAAACGTTAGTCGCAGAATTTATGCAAAAAACGCGGACTGTACGCGGAAACAAAAAACACTCGAAAGGGTGTTTTTTGTTTTATTGAAAAACTATGATTATTGAGTATAATGATGATACTTATGAACAAAGATGACGAAATCAAAGACATAAATAATGAGTTACAAGAGCAAGAAGTAATTTCTGAAACACCTCACGAAGAAGATGATATTGTCGAGTTTGTTTACAATGAAGATGGAGAGGAAGATTTGAAAGCGACATTAAAGAAACTTCGCAAAGATCTCAAAGAAGCTCGCAAAGAGAAAGCCGAGTATCTTGATGGATGGCAAAGAGCAAAAGCAGATTATCAGAATTACAAGAATGCTGAAGGTGAAAGAGTGATTTCATATATTGCAAACGCAAAAGAGCGCATGATTGAGTCGCTTTTGCCAGCGCTTGATAGTTTTGATATGGCAATGATGAACAAAGAAGCATGGGAAAAAGTTGATGCAAATTGGCGTACTGGAGTGGAGTATATTTACAATCAATTTCTGACATCATTGTCGGACAATGGAGTAAGTACAATCGACAAACTAGATGCACCATTTGATCCAAATCTGCATCAATCAATTGAGACACTAGACACTGACGATGAATCAAAAGATCATACAATTGCTCGAATTATCCAAAAAGGATACAAAATGGGTGAGCGCATAATTCGTCCAGCAAGAGTGGCTGTGTATGTCAAAAAATAATGCTACGTATCAAGAAATCACGAAATGGTAAAGGAATCTTCACTACTACCAGTATTGCAAAGAATGCGTATGTTTTTGAAGTCACTGGTGCCAAAACACATTTTGAAAAGCTTTTAGAAATAGGAGGTGATATTCTCAATAATTCATTTCGATATAGTTTAAATTATTATATTTCTCCCTCTGCGAAAGATATTGCATACTACATCAATCACTCATGTGAGCCAAATGTGAAATTGGTGCGAAGTAAGAATAGTCTGAAATTTGTGGCACTTCGAGATATTGATAAAGGAGAAGAGATTGTATTTGATTATTCTACTACTCTTGCAAAAGATGATATTTGGACAATGAAATGCAATTGCGGCACGATAAGTTGCAGAAAAAATATCAAGAGATGGGACAATCTTCCCAAAAAAGTCCTTACTTTGTATCTCAAAGAAAAATTGATTCCAGGATACATCATCAAACTCGGATAATCTAATCCAAGTCAAAAATTACGCATTTTATGCTATAGCGTAAAATGCGTAATTTTTAATATTGTTTGCGCCTTATTATTTCCCAAACAATTCAAATAAACTCACTTTTGTTTCTTCGTCCACCTTGTCAGTTACGAAAATTATCATCTCATTTGTAAATCCGAGATCTTTTTTAATATTAGTGAAGAGGTGTTCATATGGAAAAGGGGAAATCCATGCACTATTTTTCAAACACACAAATCCCGCTTTTTTGAGTAGATACCGCACTGCTTCGCGTTCACTTTTTCGCTCTTCGGGGATATCAATCAAGATGATCCTCCAAAATCCATCCCACTTTGTAGAAACTAGTGCTCCTTCAGCTTCAAGAGTAATACTGTGAAGCTTATTTCGCCCGTCTTGTGTCATTCGGGCATATTCTTGATTGTCAGACTTGAGAATCTCTACCATTCCAGATTCAACAAGGTTCTTAATTGACCGAGAGATGGCATATTCAGGCTTTGTACTTGATATATCAAAATCCTCTAAAATTACCTCTTTAACCTCATTTTTGAGCTCTATAATAGGTAATACAGCCCTTTTTTGGAGGGTTTTTAGGACTGCTTTGTTGATTTGAGGTTTCTTGGGCATAAATAATATTTGTACTTACAATTTAGCACTTTTCCACATATTTGCAAGAATTCAGTGGTCACGAAATACTTGTCAAAATCGTAAATATGAATATAATGGGTACATAGTTATAAATCATTAATATATTATAAACATTATGTCAAAAATAATCGGAATAGACTTGGGTACAACAAACAGTGCGGTTTCAATTATTGAAGGAGGACAACCAAAGATCATAGAAAATATCGAGGGTTCTCGAACCACTCCTTCTATTGTTGCTATCGCAAAAAATGGCGATCGTCTTGCAGGACTTCTTGCAAAGCGACAAGCTGTCACAAATCCAGAGAATACAATCTACGGAATCAAGCGATTCATGGGGCATCATTTTTCTGATCCTGAAATTCAAAAAGATCGTGGTGTAATGCCATACAAGATTCAAGAAGGAAAAGATAAAGGTGTCGAAGTAAAACTTGGTGACAAGTTTATGCGACCAGAAGAAATCTCTGCAATGATTCTCGCGAAGATCAAAGCTGACGTGGAAGCAAAGACAGGTGAGAAAATCACTGAGGCTGTTATCACTGTGCCAGCATATTTCAACGACGCACAACGCAAAGCCACAAAAGACGCGGGGCAAATCGCAGGACTCGATGTGAAGCGTATCATCAACGAGCCAACTGCAGCTGCACTCGCATACGGCTTTAATTCAAAGAAGGATGAAAAGATTGTGGTGTACGACTTCGGAGGAGGAACTTTCGACGTATCAGTTCTTGAAGTGTCGGGAGATGTGATTGAAGTGAAATCAACAGATGGAGACTCTCACATGGGAGGACGAGATATCGATCGAAAAATTATTAATTGGATTGCAGATGAATTCAAAAAGGAATCTGGAATCGATGTAACAAAAGATCCACTTGCACTTCAGCGTCTTGATGAAGCAGCAGAAAAAGCAAAGCACGAACTTTCAACAACCTCAGAAACTGAAATCAATATTCCATTTATCACTTCAGGTTCTGATGGACCAAAGCACCTTCTCTTGAAGATGAGTCGTGCAACACTTGAATCTCTCGCACAAGAATATGTTGATCGTTCGATTGAAATCACTAAGCGTGCACTTGAAGCATCACCATTTAAGATGAGTGATATCAATGAAATTATTATGGTGGGAGGACAAACTCGCATGCCAGCAATTGTTGAAGCCGTAAAGAAGCTTTTCAACGGCAAAGAACCAAATCGATCAATCAATCCTGATGAAGTGGTAGCACTTGGAGCAGCAGTGCAAGCTGGTGTACTTCAAGGAGATGTCAAAGATGTGCTATTGCTTGACGTGATCCCACTTTCTCTTGGAATTGAAACTCTAGGAGGTGTGGCAACAAAACTCATCGAAAGAAACTCAACAATTCCAACATCAAAATCTCAAATCTTTTCAACTGCCGCGGATAATCAAACTTCAGTAGAAATTCATATCACTCAAGGTGAACGACCAATGGCAACAGACAACAAATCTCTTGGACGATTCATCCTAGATGGAATTCCACCATCACCACGAGGAATTCCTCAAGTAGAAGTGACATTTGATGTTGATGCAAACGGAATTCTTCAAGTGAAGGCAAAGGATAAAGCTTCAGGAAAGGAACAATCAATCCGTATCGAAGCATCATCGGGACTTACTGATGAAGACATCAAGAAAATGCAAGCAGATGCTGAAGCTCATGCTGAAGAAGACAAGAAGAAGAAAGAAGTTGTCGAAGTTAAGAATACCGCAGAAATGATGGTATACACCGCAGAAAAATCTCTCAAAGATGCTGAAGGAAAAATTTCTGATGATATCAAATCGGTGGTGCAATCAAAAATTGATGCAGTGAAATCTGTAAAAGATGGTACAGATGGTGACGCTATCAAGAAAGCAACTGAAGAATTGTCTGCTGAGCTTTCAAAGATCGGCGAAGCAATGAACAAAGCACAAGCTGAACAACCCCAACCAGAAGCTCAAGCACAAGATGAAAATGTGCGTGATGCTGAAGTGAAAGAAGAGGGAAGTGAAGAAGCAAAATAATATAGAATAATACAAAATAGCCTTATAAATAAGGCTATTTTGTATTATTGACTTTCTAGTCTATTTATGATTTAATAGTATCAAACGCACATACACATGAAAGAAAAAATCATATCACATCATCTTTCGCAAGAAAATCTCTCATGGAGAGAATTTGTGAAATTCGGTCTTCCGGCTTTGACTATTGCAGGAATCATTATCTCTGCATTCCAAGGCCTCGCAAGTCAGTATCCAGCGCTTTTTCTCCTTCTTTTGAGTTCGACACTTATTGGTCTTTACTTGGAAGGAAAAAAGAGCATTGCAGCTGTTGCAGCAACAAAACTCTTTTCAGTAGCGTTGCTGTTTGTCTCAATGACACTTTTGACTGCAAACCCATTGTTTGCGGTCACAGGAATCCTGACATGTTTCGTTCTCTTGATCTTTATCTTGAGAAAGACATAAACGCATTTACGGCTCTCATTTGTTTGAGAGTCGTTTTTTTATTTACATTTGTGAGTAAATATGATTAAATCAAAAAAAAATCATATGGAAACAAGGCTAAAACCACCGCATCTTGGTAATCAGTATTATGCATATATGGATTGTGTAAAAGTATCTGCAAAAAGTAAAACAGAAATTTCAATTTTTTCTATTACTTTTCCATCATTTGGAAACTATCCAGCAGAGATGTCCGCAGTCGTTACGTATCGAGAAAATTTCTTGTTTTTTCTTTCACAAAGTCGTTATTTTGAAAATAGATTTGCATTAAGGATTGCGACTTTTGGTGTCTTTTGTTTCAATCGAAAAGAACAAAATTTGATCAGTGATTGGGAGGCAATAACACCCGAGAAAAACGGTATTGTTATCAGTAAAGATTCACATGTCGGTATATGGGCAAGCGTTTGTTTGAAAGGTACAGAGCGTTGTTCATCGATTGTGGTTTTGTTTGATCTTACAAACAGTATCCATAACGCTACATATCTTGAACTCGTTGAAATTTTTGGAAATTATAAAAGTTTTCAAACGCTTGATGAATTTGAAAAGCTAAATCATGATAAATTCGCTGCGGTACAAATTCCAGTCAAAATGCTCTTTTATTTAAGTTGGGAATATTTAAAGTAGAAATGAAAGTCTGTAGTGATACAGACTTTTTTGTTATACTTAATAATTATTAGAACTAAATATTATTTTATGCACTGGAGTTTGTACGCATTATTCTCAGCAATATTTGCAGGATTGGTGGCATTGTTTGGAAAACTTGGATTAAAAAATTTGGACTCAACTTTGGCAACGACCGTACGCTCAATCATAATGGCAGTGTTTTTGGTAATTGTGGCTGGTTCGATGGGCAAATTTAGTGGAATATCTTCTATTCATGGAAAGGCACTACTCTTTATCATTTTATCTGGAGTTGCGGGAGCACTGTCATGGCTTTTTTACTTTATAGCAATCAAACAAGGTCCTGTTGCTGGAGTGCTTGCAATTGATCGTACAAGTATAGTGTTTGGAATACTATTGGCAGTTTTATTTCTAGGCGAAGCCTTAACCTGGAAATCAATCCTAGGCTCAATTTTGATTGTTGGAGGAGCTCTCATAATTGCACTTTGAATACTTTTTCGTGACCACAAAAAAGGTGTTGAAAATGTATGTACTTTTTGATAAAATACACCTTACAAAGTAGCTTATCTCAAGAAAAATTATGTCAAAAGATTATTATGAAATTCTAGGTGTCTCAAAATCTGCGTCTAAGGACGAGATAAAGAAAGCATTTCACAAACTTGCTCACAAATACCACCCAGACAAAAAAGATGGTGATGAGGCAAAATTTAAGGAGGCAAACGAGGCCTACCAGATTCTTTCTGATGACAGCAAACGTGCACAATACGATCAATTTGGAAGTGCGGGACCACAAGGTTTCGGTGGTGGAGGGTTTGGTGGTGGTCAAGGAGGTTTTGGATTTGATTTTTCTCAAGCTCAAGGTGGTTTTGATATGGGAGATTTGGGTGATATTTTCTCAGATTTTTTTGGCGGAGGAATGGGTGGTGGTGCACGTGCTCGAACAAGACGAGGAAGAGATATTTCAACAGAAATTTCAATTTCATTTGAAGAATCAGTTTTTGGTGTAACTCGACGAATTGCTATCACAAAACAATCTTCATGTAAGGCGTGTAAAGGAAGTGGCGCTAAGCAAGATACTGGACTTGAAACATGTAAAACATGCAAAGGTGCAGGACAGATTCGCGAAGCACGAAGAACATTCATGGGAACATTTGAGACCAATCGTGTGTGTGATGAATGTGATGGTGTTGGAAAAGTTCCAAAAGAAAAGTGCTCATCTTGTCATGGAAGTGGTGTGACAAAAGGCCAAGAGGAAATTGAGGTTGCTATCCCCGCAGGAATTCAAAATGGTCAAATGGTACGACTTACTGGTATAGGTGAGGCAATCACTCGCGGACAAGCAGGAGACTTGTTCATCAAAATCAATGTTCCTCCACATAAAACATTTACACGTGACGGATTCAATCTCCATACTGATTTACATATAAAGCTTACCGATGCACTTCTTGGTGCAGAGCATACACTAAAAACACTCGATGGTGATGTCAAAATCAAAATTCCAGAAGGTATAACTCATGGTGAAATGCTTCGAATAAAAGAACGTGGAGTTCCAAATGGAGCACGAGGAAAGCGAGGCGATATCTATGTTCGAGTTCTTATTAAAATTCCGCAAAAACTTTCTCGCAAGGAACGTGAACTTGTGGAGGGACTTAAGGAAGAGGGACTGTAATTAGTGAGTAGTAAGTAGGTAGTAGAAAGTAGGACAAGGGAAGGGAAAAGCTGAAAGTTAAAAGTTTAAAGGTATACGCATGCAATGCTAAAAAGAAAAGATTCAGTTTTTAGTTGGATTTTCCCCTCCTTACTGAGGAGTGGTGGCGCGAAGCGACGGGGTGGTGTGTGTCACGAAGTGACGGAGGGATAAAAGTCATATTATAAGTTCTAGTGAACATAAAAATATATGAGTCAGCCAAATTTGATAAATAAAATAATAGGTAAAAGTGGGATCGAGTATATTTTTGAATGGTATGACTCAAATACTTTTTCACATCTTGAAATTGAGAAAATTAAACAATCCTATGCAGTTGCGTACGATGTAGACCAAGATAGTAAAATAATTATTGTTCACAATAAAAAGAAAGATACTTGGGGGCTGATTGGTGGTAGCGTTGAAAAGGGTGAGCACCCAGACGAGACTCTCAAAAGAGAAATTTTAGAGGAATCAGGTTATGAAGTTGTATCATTTAAACTTCTTGGTTATCAAAAGATGATTGATTCTAAAGCTGAGTCATTTGTGTACCAATTGAGATATATCGCATATGTAAAAAAGAAATTTGAATTTACGAAAGATTCTGACCCTGCAAATACCGTGGACAAAATTGCTTTGATTAATCCAAACGAGTATAAAAAATACTTTGATTGGGGAAATATTGGAGAGAGAATAATTGAATTAGCAAAACGTCAATTAAACAAGGAGTAAGAGACAGATTACTTGACAAAATAAGATATAATGATATTATATAAACGTATGACATTTATACATAAAAACATTCGAAATATGGTGGCCCATTCTGGGTACTTCAAACCAAATATTTTGGCTGGTTTTTGTGTTGTAAATTAAACTTTCATTCTAAATTTTAAAACTCAAACACCAGCAAGAACTGCTGGTGTTTGTTCATTTAGAATTAAATATGAAAAATATCAAAACTCAATCAGTAATGTTTCTTCAAGGAAAGAGACTTTATCTGCGCCCTGTCGAGCGAAACGACATTCCTTTACTTCAAATATGGATAAATGATCCTGAAGTAAGAAAGTATCTTAATAATTCCTTTCCAATGTCATTAACAGATGAAGAAAAGTATTTTGAAAGATTTTCAAATAGATTTCTTGCAAATGTCGATTTGGCAATTATGGCT
>DALYDM010000003.1:21720-53258 GCA_031973235.1 Minisyncoccota bacterium
AATCTATTGCTCGGGAGTATTGGTTTACACAAAATTGATTATATTAATGGCACTGCTACTACTGGTTCAATGTATGGTAGAAAATCTAAGTGGAACAAAGGGTACGCAACCGAAGCAAAAATGATTTTGCTTGAGTATGCTTTCATGACACTTAATTTAAGAAAAATTTGTAGTATTGCAATTTGTGGTAATGTTGGGAGCATAAAACACAATATGAATTGTGGTTACAAGAAGGAAGGTATTATGAAAAGTCATTATTTTCGTGATGGAAAATATCATGACGCTGTGATGCTTGCGGTCTTCAAAAAAGATTGGGAAAAAGTTTGGAAATAAAATCCAAAAAGATAAACAAAAAGGGCAGAGATGCCCTTTTTATTTTTTTTTTTGACAAACAGAGTTTTTTGCTATATTATAATAAAAAACTTAAAAAATTAAGCTATGAAAAATTTAACAAATTTACCTACACATGTCCCTGTACTAAGTGTTCTAATGGGTTGGGGGACCGTCAAGGAGGATGAGACAATTTATGACCCATCAGGAATGAGGCAGTGTGATAAATGCCGAAAGTGGTTTGAAGAAGGAATTATAATGAAAGTAAAAGAGTGCCCCTATTGCGGTGAGAATTTAGACGATCATGGATGCAAATGATGAGTTTGACAAAAGTTATATTTTGAATATAATTATATTCAAACAAGATTTTGTGCAAAATGCACAAACTAAAACATAGTTTATAAAGGAGGATAAGGAGATGAAGAAGTCTTATTTTGTACCGGTAGCTAAAAGCTGCAAGGGTACGATTTATCGTGACGGAGGTGGAGATGGAGACAATGGACATGATGGCAATCCGACTGATGAAGAAGGTGCACCTGAGCCAAGTTACCCACAAGATCCTGAAACAGAGGATAATTCCTGACGATAATAAATTTTAAACACATGCTTACGAAATTGAAAGCATGTGTTTTTTGTATTCCATTTTTATTTTATCTAGAATATTTTTATATCCATTATTTATACATATACCTAATGCATCTTTATATTCCGGAGTTTTAAAATTCCCCGCATCTCTTATCTCAGACGACATCATGTCTACGTTTCCAAGCACTTCCTCAAATACTGCTCCCATGATTGCATAAACCAAAATATGAATTTGTGTGAGTTTTGTCTCAGAAGGAAAAAGATTCGCAAGAACTTCTTCAAGGTATTTTTTGCTATCTCCTAGTCCTTCATTTAATACAATATGAACGATTTCATGAATTAGTACTCGAATAAAGTCACCAGTATCTTTTCCTGCATATATCACGATTGGTGAAGAGAATGATCTTGCAGGTACGCCTGTAATATATACATCCAGATTACGTCTCTCTATCTTTAGCTCTGATACTTCCAGAATTTTATCTATCATTTTTTCTCCATTCTTTCTCCATTCATTTCTAAATTCTTCTTGCTTCACCAAAACCTCATCTTTTGAAAAGTGGGGCAAGGTGCTATATGTAAACAATTTTGTTTTCGAAACAAGTTCTTTCTCTGAAAAAAAAGAACTGTAAATTTCTTCAAGAAATGGACTGTAGATTATTTTAACTTTCATATATTGACATTATCATAAAATCGTATTAATATGTTTAAAACTGAAAAATGAAAACTAATCGCATACATCTCGAAGTGTGCACAATATCGCACTTAGAGGAATTCTATAAATTTCGCAATGATGAAAAATACCTTAATTTTGTCAATGCAAACCCCAATGCTGTTGATTATAATCAATTTAAAGAAGAATACAATCTCAATCTTGTAAATAGACCGTACCAATACATGGTTTACTACAACGAAAATGTTATAGGGTATACGTATTTACATACGATATCAAAATATCATGGCTATTGTTATCTTAACATTTTCATCAAAAAAGATTTTGAAACAAAGGGATTCGGGTTAGAAATTTTATACCTTATGTATTTACTTGTGTTTAATAAATTAAAAATGCATAAAATGTACCTCGAGGTTTTTGATAGCAATCATCTTTCTTTAAAAAGTGCTCAATCAGCAGGTTTTATTCAAGAAGGATTATTTAAAGAGCATCTTGTAAGAAACGGCAAGCGTGTTAGTGTATATCGTTTTGCATGTTACAAAGAATTACCAAGAAGATTTGCTGAAGTAATGAAAAGATTTTTATAGCGCCAGAGATGGCGTTTTTTAAATTTTCTATGTTAGACTTTGTATATATGACATGGTTTTTATACGCACTTGGGGCGCCAATATTGTGGTCACTTGTAAACATTGCAGATCAGTATCTCGTGAATAAGCACGCAAAAGGTGAGCATCCAGTTGGAGCGCTTGTGTTGTTTTCGAGTTTGGTAGGAATAGTGGTGGCATTTATTATTGCATTATTCGCTCGTGGAATTTTTGAAGTAAGTACTCACGACAGACTTATTTTGATACTTTCAGGATTTTTCTCGCTTGCGTGGATTGTTTTGTATCTTAAAGCGCTAGAGATTGAAGATGTGTCCTCTGTGGTGCCGTGGTTTCTGACAATTCCAGTTTTTGGATATATATTTGGATATATATTTCTTGGAGAAACATTAACAAAAATCCAAATGATTGGAAGTAGTGTTGTGTTGTTTGGTGGGCTTATACTCTCACTTGAATTCAGTGAAGAAAATAGAGTACGATTTAAAGGCAAGGTCGCACTCATGATGATAGCTTCATGTATATTTGCCGCACTTTGGGGAGTGTTGTTTAAATTTGTAACATCTGAAGGTGGTTTCTGGGTATCGTCTTTTTGGGAATACATTGGTCTTGGATTAGCAGGACTTTTAATTTGGATATTTGTGAAATCATATAGAAATGCCTTTACTCATATGGTGAAAACTGGTGGAAGAAAAATTTTGACATTGAACATTTCAAGTGAAGCAGTAACAATGTTTGGAAATTTTTGTCAAAATTTCGCACTTCTTTTAGCACCTGTCACTTTGGTGTTTCTAGTTGCCACTTACCAACCTATAATTGTACTTGCACTTACATTTATTTGTACAAAGTTTTTTCCTTGGATCGTTGAGGAAAAATTTAACTTACGTCATATTGCACCAAAACTCGTAGCAATGGCAGTGATGATTATTGGGAGCATGTTGTTGTTTTAAAAATAAAATACAAGTATTGTCAAGTAGACATATTTTTAATCAGTACTATAATTATTTTTAAACAAGGTTTTGTGCAAACAAGCACAAAATAACACATGGTTCATAAAGGAGGATAAGGAAATGAAAAAATCCAACAAAGGGTTCAATGTATTAGACAGTGATTTCAAAAAATCAAGATGGTCTAAAAATAACCCGAAAACATGTGTAATGGTTGCAATTAAGACTGAAGGTGTTGCGATTCGTGATAGTAAAGATGAAAATAAAGAAACTTTATTTTTTTCACATCAAGAATGGACAGCATTTATCAAAGGTGTAAAAACCGGAGAATTCGATCAATAGCAATCATTACATTAATGATGGTCAAGCACTTGATCATCATTTTTGTTATAATGCAACAGTATGAATAAAAAAATCCCATCAAAGAAAATCAAAGGGAAGTATATTTACTACAACCTTAGTATAACTAAGAACTCAAATACACTTATGGTGTTTATGACCGGACTTTCGGGGGGAATGACATTTCCTCTTTTTGAGAATGCAGAAAAATATTTTAGTCAATTTCAATGTTCAATTTTGCGATTTAATTTTTGTAGAGAAGAAAATGATGAGCAACATCCCAAGAATGAAATCGAGTTAAATAAATATCATTTTAGATTATATACAGTAGAACTAAAAAATCTTCTTGAAACAGTATCTGATAAATTTGAGAAAATTGTTTTTGTTGGTCATAGTTTCGGTGCCATCATCACATTATTATTTCTTGATAAATATCCAAAATTTAAAAAGAAGTCTAAGTGCATACTGTGGGAACCGAGCAACCTACCTTGGTCAAAAAGAGTAATGAATGGTGTTTATGACCTTGATAAGAATACTGGTTTATATGTAGACAAAGAATCAAGTGAATCAATAAATTCTACTTTTTTCAAAGAAGTCACAACTGTAAATTCGATAAATCTTTTTAAGAAAATCGGGATTGATGCGTGTATAATCTGTGCATCAGGAAGTCAAGATAAGATTGGTAAAAAGTATTTTTCTAATACAAAGAATAAATTTAAATCTTCGTATCATATTATAGAAAATACAGATCACAGTTTTGACGGAAATAAAGCACAAAATGAGCTATTTAGAGTGACTCGAAAATGGTTGGATAAATAGAAAGATTTTACTTCAGAGAAGTACTAAGGTTGTTTAGTCTAGCCTGAAACTGATATTTTGTGCACTTTTAGTTTTGATTTTTATTAGGTATACTATACACATAAGTCATGACTAATTCCGTAAATCATAGTGATAATAAATTTAAAAACTGGATGTACTTCTGGATTTTTATAGGTTCATTTGTGATTTTTTATGTAGTTTATAATTTCTATTTTGAAAAAGATTTTGCAATTTTGGTTGAGGAATCATGTGACCCAAGCACACAACAGTGTTTTTATAGAAACTGCGAAGAAGAGGAGTGTCCACCCAATGAACTAGAATATTATTCTCAGTTTTATGTTGATGCATCAGATTTCACCTCTTGTGAAAATGATACGGTTTGCAACCTTAATACTTTGTGTACAAATAATCCTACTATGTGTGAAAAGATAGAATGTATTTCCGGAGTTGATCAATGCCGTATTTCAGAACAACCTTAGGCTATGAATAAAGAACCTGAGCATTTTACTATAAACGATGAAATGTCATTTTATAATGATATTTATTTTACATTTGATGAAGCACTGGAAGAAATCAAAAGAAGGCAAGGTGACGCGAATCTTATTGCTCGTATTGTTGAGGACTTAAAAGAAATACCTGCTCCTCTTTCTATTAGTACAAAAATTAATAGTGTCTTGTTTAGGCAAATTAGTACACCCAACTACGAAACAAGAAGGTTTTTGCATCTTTCAGACGGAGGTGACCTTAAACCAGTTTTATGGGAGTATCTTCAAGACAAATTTGTTTCCAATAACGAATATAAACGTTCGCTCGGAAAAGTTAAGTTTTTTTTGGGTGAAGGTAAAAAAGGAGGAAAAATTATTCATAGTGAGACTATTGTTGATTTTAATACATTTAATGGAAAACCATTGAATCAGGTTGTGTGTAAAGACAATACGACACTAATTGATTTTCATCGAAAGTTATTTTTTGATGCATACCCCGACTTTTCAAAAGAACAAATATTTGATGCATCAGATTGGTTTACCAATCACGGGAAAAGTGCAAGTGAGTACTATGTAAACTTCCTTAGTCTTTTTATTGTAAATGGAATTTTGTTTGAAAATTTTATGTTAAATGAAGAGGAGAGAAGTTTTACAGAAAACATTTTTTACCCTTCTTATAAAAAGGTGCTTGAACGATATGGATTGAAACCAATTATTGTTGCACTTGAGCCAACTGACATTGAAGGTGATGAATTTTGGATGTGCCACACTCCTGAACATTATAAACTTGTTGTACAATAAACTATATGGACTCAATAATAAACACCTGCTTTGAAACAACCAAAGATTCGCATACAATTGCATATTACTCTCACTTATTGCCGGGTATTATTGGTGCATTCTTGGCAATATTGGTATATGTCAAAGGAAGATTCTCAATAGCTTCAAAAATTTTTTCGATATTTGTTATTACATTCTGTGCGTGGCTTGCAGGAGATTTAATTACTTGGACATCAAAAAACTATAGCCTTGTGTATACATCATGGTCACTTCTTGATTTCATAAATACAATTTTTTATATTCTTGGTGCATACTTTTTTGAATCATTCGTATTAAATTCAGATATATCAAAAAGTAAGAAATTGTTTTATACACTGCTTATTTTACCAGCTGCCGGAATTACAGTAGCGCTATCTTCTGTCCATTACCTCAATCAGCCAGTATGTGAGGCAGTTGAAAATATTTGGCTCACATACTATAAGTTTTTTGTTGAAATAGTCTGTATTTTAGTTATTCTATACACTGGATTTAAGGAGTATGTCGCCAACAAACTCGCTGAGAACAGAAAAAGAATCTTAATAGTAGGAATCTCAATAATTGCATTTTTCTTGGTTTTTTCTGTCACTGAGTTTATCGCAACACAGACTGATTACTATGAGCTGAATTTATACAGTTTGTTCATTCTTCCTTTGTTTTTGATTACGATTCTTTATGCAATTATAAATTTTGGTGCTTTCAATCTGAAAAATGTTGGATCGCAGCTTTTGATTTATGGGTTTCTTTCTCTTATTGCTGTACAATTTCTGTTTTTGAATGACACGTCTGATAAATTGCTTAATGCATTTACACTTGTAATGGCAATTGGATTTAGTTACATTCTTTTCAAAAATTTCAAAAGAGAAAATGAACAAAGAAAACATATTGAGGAGCTTTCTGACAAACTCGCCGAAGCCAATGTTCACCTTCAAGATCTCGACAAGATGAAGACAGAATTCCTCTCTCTCGCGTCTCACCAACTTCGAAGTCCACTCACTGCAATCAAGGGATATGCATCAATGCTCCTTGAGGGTTCATATGGGGAAGTCGCAAAAGATCAAAAAGTTCCCGTTGATAGAATATTTCAATCGAGTGTGAACCTAGCTCAAATCGTAGAGGATTTGCTTGATGTCTCAAAGATGGAACAAGGCGGAATGCAGTTTGAAATGGCAGATGTAGATCTCGTGGGGCTTTTGAAAGGGCTCACAAACGAACTTCAAGTTTCAGCAAAAAGTAGAAATCTTGAACTTATATTTGAAACATCACTTACTGAAGCAATCACAGTCGCAGATTCAGTTAAAATTCGTCAAGTATTTGCAAACTATGTAGACAACGCGCTTAAATATACAGAGAAAGGAGATGTCAAAATTTTGCTTACAAAATCTGATGATAACAAAAAAATTCTTATAGGGGTAAAAGATTCTGGAATGGGTATTCCGCCGGAAGTAATGAAAACATTGTTTAAGAAGTTTGAGCGAGGAGAAGGAGGCAAAGTGAATGCAGGTGGATCAGGACTTGGATTGTATCTTGCTAAAGAAATCGTTGGTGCACACAAAGGACGCACTTGGGCAGAATCAGAAGGACGAGACAAGGGAAGTACTTTCTTTGTGGAACTGGATGCAAAATAATACACTAGATATTTAAAATCACACCGCGCAAATTTGCGCGGTGTGATTTTACTAAAATTTGACAAACTTTCAATGAGTGATATTATGATGTAAAATCTACAAAACAAATAAAATGGAGAAGAAACTTTTAATAATTAGCAATTCTGATGAATTGTATTATTACAAACCTGTTATTAAGGTTATTAATGAAATTTACAATCACGACGTGTATGTATTTGATTTCAATCAATATCCACGCACTGCGACAATGTCGGTATCATTAAGTAATAGTAGGAAAGTATGTGGGTCACTCAAAACGACACAATGGAGAAAGGGGTACTCAAGAAAAGGTGTCACGCTTGAAATTAATAATGTATTTAAAGTGTGGCCGATACGGATTGGTAATACCAGTGTAAACCCTGAACTAGATCCTGTCTCTGCTTTTTTTGCAAAAAAGCAGGCGCACTACGCAATTGAGTCTCTGCTTGCACTTTTTGAGTGTGAAGTAATAAATCCTCCACGTATCGCTAGATTTATACAGCACAATAAGCTATATCAATTAGAAATTGCAAAATGGGCTGGATTATCGATTCCGGAAACACTAGTATCTTCTAACTATTCCGATGTGTGTGAATTTGCAAAAAGATTTGGCGATAGTATGTTGGTAAAATCCATATACACAATGCCGTTCTTAAACGAAGATACCGATGAAATGTTTGGTATATATTCAAGTATTATTACAAAAGGTGAACTTACTCCTTTTTCAGTAAAAGCTTGTCCAAATATCTATCAAGCATATATTGAAAAAAAATTGGAACTACGGATCTCGTATGCAAATGGACAAATTTTAACTTGTGCCATCGATTCACAATCAAGTGAAAAAACCAAGATTGATTGGCGTAATTATGACTTTGATAATGTTAAACACATAGCTTACAATTTACCTGACGACATTCAGAGAAAAATTGTAAAATTTATGACACGCATCGGATTAAAGTATGGTCAAATAGATATGATAATTACACCAGATAACGAATATGTATTTTTGGAAGTAAATCCCTCAGGGCAATGGGGATGGATTCAAGGATTGACTGGACTTAGGATTACTCATACGATTGCTAATATGCTCATTCAATAATAAAAACCCCTTGGAATTTATTTTTCAAGGGGTTTTCTTAATCCTAATTCAATTAGGTATGGCATTGTCATTTCTTCAAATGTCGGTTCGTACTTGACCAACTTTTCAAATATAGTTACGAACTTATTCTTAAGACTATTTAACTTTTCTTTATTATTTCCTTTTAGTTTTTCATACATATACAGTCTCGCAAGATAATTTTGATACGTTGAGTACAGACTCATGACTGAACTCTTTTTTGGCAATTCGTTTTCGTACGACAGAAGTTTCTTGAACCCGGCAATGGTATCAAGGTTGATTTTCTTCTTGTCCAAAACTAAACTTGCAATATGATTTAAAACCTTACCTGCTTTTTTATAAGAAAGTATCAACATTAAAACATCATTTGCATTAAGCGGATCCTTTCTGTCTGAATGGAAATAGCGGGAAATTCTTTTATAGGTTTCAAAATCATTTGCCAAAGCATGGTTATATATATCAAATACTGCACCCGCAACATGTCGTGAGGTAGGGAAAACACTCAACATTTTATCTGCAATCGCTTCGTTTGCTTTTTGAGTAAAGAATTGATGTCCTGAAAGAATCAATGTTTTATTCTTGGTAGTAGAAATTTGGTCAATCAAACTCAAATACAAACTCACCCAATCCTCAGTAAGAATTTGTTCATTGTAGTTAGTCTCAAGTTCGAGTAGTAAATTGGTTAACTTTTTATTATGAATGTCGGTATGTGTGGCGATTTCCTCCTCTGATAACTCAACAGAATAAAGAATTTTCGAAAAAGCTTCAATGACTTTGAAGTATTTTCTTTTGAAGACTAGTAATGAGTTCATACTGGACATTATTGCATAAAAAAACAAAAGTAGGCAATAAGTGAATATTGCCTAGTGAGTTGAATTAATCTCCTTCGTCAAACTTATAATCGCTCTTTGTTCCTGTCGCGTAATGAGTGTGGCAACCAGCTGCTGCGCATACCCCGTGAGACTTTTGGCTTGGAATTGGTTTAAGTTGACCAATAAGTAGTGGTTTTCGCTTGTTTTTCAACAAGGATCCATTAAATACAGTAATTTTTGATTCAGATACTGTTTGCTTCGGTGACGTTTTCATGACTTTAGTTTTTGAAAGATTAAATTATCTATATTATAGATTATAGATTTCAATTGTCAACACTATCATTTTACATCTGTAGAATATCAATTTATTTCACCTCAATATCCGGACCGTCGGGTGTGTCGTTGATTTCAAAACCAAGAGTACTGATCTGGTCACGAAGCATGTCTGACGTTGCCCAGTCCTTTTCTCTTCGGGCATTTTCTCTATCCTCAACCAAAGCTCGTATGTGATCTGGAATTTGTACTTCTTCAACACCACCGATTCCGAGACCAAGGACTTTGTCGAATTCAAGAAGTGTTGCGTATTTATCTTCCTTTGAAACATTTTGATTTTTTAGGAGTTCCCACATGAGTGCGATTGCTTCACTTGTATTGAGGTCGTTCGCTAAAGCTAATTTGAATCGATCAAAATACTCAATCATGACTTTACCTGTATTCTCAAATCTGATTGCGCGTACATGAGAATAGAGCTTTTTAAGTGCCAAAGAAGATGACTCGATTGATTCCCATTTGAAATTCATTACAGTTTTATAATGTGCTCCGAGAATCCACAATCGGTATGCGATAGGATTGAATCCCTTTTCGATAAGTGTTCTAAGTGTAATAAAATTTTCACCAGATTTTGCCATTTTGTCTTCACCGATAGTGACAAAATCACTATGAAGCCAAAATCGTACATATTGTTTGCCTGTTACGCATTCAGATTGAGCAATTTCGTTGTTGTGGTGTACAGAAATATGGTCAATTCCACCTGTGTGAATATCAAACGAATCGCCGAGATATTTTCGTGACATTGCCGAGCACTCTATGTGCCAACCAGGAAATCCTTTTCCATATGGTGCGTCGTAGCCCAGCTCGTTGTTCCATTTCCAAATCGCAAAATCACGTGGATTTTTCTTTTCATCGTTTAGTCCTATACGTGAGTGTTCACCGTCGAGAGATACAGCGCCTCCAAGTGCACCATACGAAGGAAATGTAGACGTATCAAAATAAATTCCATCAGTTGTTTTGTATGCGTTGCCTTTCTCAAGCAGTGTCGATACCATATCTATATCTTCTGCAATATGATCGGACGCAAAAGGGAAATGTGTAGCGGGTGAAATATTGAGTGATGTTAAATCTTCTTTGAACGCAGTGAAATAAAAGTCAGCGATTTCTCGCATTGCAGCGAGTGTCATTGGTTTTCCTTCACGTTTCAATGCTTTGCTCATTTTGTCTTCACCATCATCACCGTCACTTGAGAGATGACCAATATCAGTCACATTTATCACTTGAGTTACTTCATTACCTCCAAGTTCAAGTGTCTTTCGTAGGACATCAGCAAATATATACGCACGAAGATTTCCAATGTGCGCATAGTTGTATACTGTCGGACCACAGTTGTACATTCCAACTTTTTTATCATTAAGCGGAGTGAAGTGTTCAATTTTTTTAGTAAGAGTGTTGTAGAATTTTAAATCCATTTTTTGCCTTTGAAGAATATGAACATTACAACACCAAGAAGTAACATCGCAAGAATTACATTCATGAATTCTGATGCATTATTGATGAATACAATTTCACTATTCATGCCAAATATACCTGCAATCAGCGAAAGAGGCAACATGATGAAAGAAAGCGCAGTGAGGACCTTTACTGTCTGGTTTGTTTTGGCAGAAAGAAGTGTGTCGTTGGTCTCACGCAAGTCTCTAAGAATTTCTTTGTGTCCTTCAAGGAGATTGTTCACTTTGTTGTACTCACCAGTGATCGCTGAAAGGTAATATGAGAAATTTTCTCCATAAAAACTTTTTCCAGCATTTTCAAATGACTCAAGTACGTCTCCATGGAAGCGAATTGCTTGCTTGAAATCAAGAAGTTTTCGGTTTGTCTCTGAAATAGTGTGAACCATTTTTCCTTCTTTTCCTTCAAATATGTTGGACTCAATTTGTTTGAGGTTCTCATTGATTGATTCAAGCTCCTCCATTGATTCCTTGTAGAGTTCTTTGATGAGGTAAAAGAAAAGAAATCCTGCATGGTCTCCGATTGCATGCTTATTTGTAACTGTGTGACTTTCAAATGAGTGCGCACAATGAGAAAGAGCGCGAATTTTTTCGTAGTGAACAGTGATGACATAATCTTTTCCCAAAAGAAAATCAATTTCTTGTTCGGTTGCTTTGTCACCCTTGGAGTGGATTTTTGGGAAATGAAGTATAAGGTAAATTGTATTATGGTGAAGATCTACTTTTGAACGGACTGTTTTTGACAAAAGTTCTTTTGCAGCAATTTCGGGAATATCATATTCCTCAATAAGATGGGTAATCTCATTTTGAGTTGGGGATTCAACGTCAATCCATGTGAGATTGCGATACTTGTTTGTACAAATCATATGTACAGTATAGAGGGAATAGTGAATAGTGAAAAGGGGATAGTGTGGTAAAGAAAACTGGAAACTATGGACAATGGGACAAAAGAGTGGTGTTTCAAGTATTCAACAATCCCACTACCCAACCCCATACCTTTCTTCTTGCATTTTTCTGCAAATAATATATAATCTTCCTACATATGGCAAAAGTGGCTAAAAAAGATGAATTCGCGGTTTTCTTTACTGGAGGCAAACAATACAAGGTCTCTGTAGGAGACGTGGTCAAAATTGAAAAACTCGACGGCGAACACAAGGCTGGCGATTCTCTTAGTTTTGACAAAGTCCTTCTCGTAGACAACGGTACTGATACTACAATCGGAACTCCTTATATTTCAGGAGCACAAGTAACTGCTACTCTCAAGAAAATTGACCGATACGCAACAGTTCGAGTGGTACGATACAAGCAAAAGAGTCGCTATCACAAGGAAAATGGCCACCGCCAACCTTACGCTGAAATCGAAATCACAGGAATCAAATAACCAATTTAAAAACCACCCGAATGGGTGGTTTTTAGTTAGTTAAGCAGTGATTAAAAAAGCTTAATTCTTAAAGAACGTTTTTATATTGACTTTATATTATATATATGATATAATATTTGTAGTTCTTTCTGTACAGAAAGATTGCCTTACGGCTCCTGAGTTATCTTTATCCTCGGTAAAAAGTATAAAGAAAATGTTCATTTAAATAAACATCGTACGATGAAAAAAGCAATTGAAATTTCAAATGGTCCCTCAAGAGAGGAATTATTTGATGGTTTACGTCTTTACTTCCAACAAAGACTGGTTCCTTTCCTGGTAACAAAAGATGGAATGGAGAAGTATTATGCTGTCATTATTAATTCGATTGAAGCCGAAGACGGAAGCGGTCAATCATGGAACCTAACTTTTTCAGTAAACAGTAAATTCCTTTCTGACCAATTTTTTGAAGAAGCATTAAAACGTGAATCACACGTAATCGCCAAAAAAGTTGACTTTAATTATTTTAAGCAACTTATAGAGGAGGGGTACCCTATGCCCGATTACCGTAAGAATTTAGTAAGAGTAAAAGTTTACTACTCTACTAAAACTCGCAGAGGTTTAATTAATGTAGAGGAATAGAAATTTTGAACCCACCAGTAGAAAACCTGCTTCGGTGGGTTTTCTTTTTTTGTCTGTAAATTTGTTCTGAATGCATCCATTAAAGGCAAGCTCGAATTCTACCCTCGGTTCTTAAGTGCGTTTTTGATCGTGTCTCTATCCGAATACTCAAGCTCGGTTCCAGTCGAAAGTCCTCGTCCAAGGCTTGATAACTCGATAGCACTGTTTTCAATAATTGAATTCAAGCTTTCACGTACATACGTGTCAGTGTGATCTCCTTGAGGACTTAGCGAAAATGCCAATATCACTTCTTTCAATACACCTGAATCTTTGTCTTTTTGAATTCTTGTTTTGAGTTCATTGATACGTACACGTTTCGGTGTAGATTTCTCAACAATAGGCACTAGTCCGCCAAGTACAAAATAACGCCCATTATATGAACCACTTTTCTTTATGCTTTCCAAATCGGCATCCTTTTCTACCACAAGGATCAATGAGTCATCTCTTTTTATCTCTGCACATTCGTTACAGATAACTTCTCCGTTAACCTGGAAGTATCGATAACATTGTGTGCACTGACCAATAGACTTCTTAATTTCTGTCATTGTTTGAGCAAGACTATTGAGATAGCCTTGATCTTGAAGAAGCAAAAAATATACAAAACGCTTGGCTTGCCGTTCGCCAATTCCTGGAAAGTGTGAAAATAATTCTGCGAGTCGATCTATGGGATTCATTGTTGATGGTGATAGGGAGATAGATTATAAGATAGCAGGCAGCGTTAAATTCGCGCTTGTATACGCATACTAAAATTCATCCAGCGCATTTTTTGGAGTTGATGCTGTGGCAAAGTCTCCAAGATTGCTCTTTTCGAGTGAAAGAAAACTCGTAGTATTGCCGTCGAAGTAGAGCTGTACAGTGCCAGTTGGTCCATTTCTGTGTTTTTCAATAAGTATTTCCGCAATGTTTGTGCGTTCTGATTCATCTTTATATTTGTCTTCTCTGTGAATAAACATCACCACATCGGCATCTTGTTCGATAGATCCTGAGTCTCGAAGGTCAGAAAGGCGAGGTTTTCCTCCGCGTTGTTCCACAGCACGAGAAAGCTGTGAAAGTGCTATCACTGGTACATCAAGTTCACGAGCAAGTTGTTTGAGTGATCGTGAAATTTCTGTAACTTGATTCACCATAGAATCATGATTCTTTGAGGTAGTCATGAGCTGGAGGTAGTCGACAATAATCATATCAAGTCCAAATTGACTTTTGAGTCTTCGAGCTGCTGCGCGCATTTGATTGATAGAGTTTCCTGCTTGATCGTCAATATAAATCGGTGCTTTTGAAAGCTTGTCGAGTGATTCTCGAATCTGAAGAAAGTCTTGATCTTTCAAATTTTGTCCAGTTCGAATACTCCATGCACTTACACGAGACTCAGATGAAAGAAGACGAGATGCGAGTTGTTGCGAACTCATTTCAAGCGAAAATATTCCTACATGCATGTTGTGTTCAGTAGCTGTACGACGAGCAATATCAAGTGCCAAAGTAGTTTTACCTACAGATGGTCGCGCCGCAAGAATGATTAGATCAGAACGTTGAAATCCAGCAAGAAATGCATCGAGTTCATGATAGCCAGATGGAATACCACGTACTTCTCCTTTGTTTTCATGAAGTTTTTCAATTTGTTCAAATGTCTGCGTGAGAGATTCTTTGATTCCGACGAAATTGTGCTTTTTGTTTACTGATTGAGTAACGCCGAAAATTGTCTTTTCTGCAGTGTCGAGCACATCTGAGATAGGCAAATCTGTTTCTTTGAATCCAAGTTCGGCCACAGAATCTCCTGCGGTGATAAGGTTGCGAAGTGTCGCTTTTTTGTGAACAATTTCTGCGTAGTACACAACATTGGTTGAAGAAGGAACACTTGTAGTAAGCTCAGCCAAATACGCACTTCCACCAGTTTGTTCAAGTACGCTTTTTTCTTTGAGGCGCGTCGAGAGTGAGAGTAGGTCTATTGGTTCATTTTTTTGAGACAATTCAAGCATTGTCCGATAAATAATTTGGTGTCGTTCACTATAGAAATCTTCAGGTGAGAGAAGTTCATTTATCTCATGCATTGAACCTGCGCGCATCATAACAGAGCCAAGAACAGCCTTTTCTGAATCAAGACTTTGAGGAGGTATTCTAAGATGTGAGTCACGACGTTCTTTTGACATGAGTGCATTGTACCACTTCATTCAAACGTCCGTGAAGTTGCCATATCTATATATAGTGTTTAAAATTTGTGGACAACTTAAATCCTGCGTATTGACTAAGGTTGATTAAAAATGCATAATTTACTCAAACCTTAAGCACAATGAGCGATATAAACTACAAAAAGTGGCCAAGTGCCATCAACCAAGAACCAGTAACAGTGATACCAACATCACCAGAGCCAGCACTTCAACATGGAAATCTTGTACTGTGTGTAAATTTCGGTAGACCAAAGAGAGAAGACATTCCGAGTCATTTACAAGAATATTTTGCCAAATTAGGATCTTCTCCTGAGCAAAAAGAGAGAGGTATTCCAGTCCTTATTTACGATGAGAAACCATACCTGGAAGCGCTCAAGATGGCGAGACTTCATTGGGCAATCGAGAAAAATTACACTAACAGAATTCACGCGATTACTGTAGTTCCTGCAAATTCACTCAATGACTTCAGTCTTCTTAAAAATGACTTGCATTTTCTCAGAAACAACGGAATTCACGGCATAGCGCTCTTTGATAAACATGAAAAACCAAACAACATTCTACGTGTTGGAATAATCAACAAAAACAACATTTCGGCCTAGCCCTATAAGTTTAGGTTATCAGGCAAATTGGTGGGCAGTCGAAAAGGGGCGCATGTAATATGCGTCCCGTTTTTTATTTTCATTACATTTGATACAATACACACATGTCAAAAAATTCTATCGTACTTACAGGTGATCGACCCACAGGAAAACTTCATTTAGGTCATTTTGTTGGTTCAATCCAAAACCGTATCGAACTCCAGTCAAAACACGATACAGTTTTTTACATGGTTGCAGATGTGCAAGCGCTTACAGACAATGCTGAAAATCCAGAAAAAGTGCGAAGTAATGTGCTTGAAGTCGTCCTCGACAATCTTGCGTGTGGAGTAGATCCATCGAAGACAATATTCTTCATTCAATCTCAAGTTCCCGAGATAGCAGAACTTACAGTATTTTTCATGAATCTTGTAACTGTTTCTCGTCTTGCCCAAAATCCAACTATAAAAAATGAGATGGCGCAAAAAGGATACCGACTCACTGGAAATGACACAGTTGAATCGCACAACGATCAAACTGAAATCAAAAATGTTCCCGCAGGATTTTTGTGCTACCCAATTTCTCAAACAGCAGATATCCTTGCATTCAAGGCAAATATTATTCCTGTTGGTGAAGATCAGCTTCCTGTGATAGAACAAGCAAATGAAATTGGGCACAAGTTCAATTCGCTTTATGAAAACATCTTTCCAAAAATTGAACCAGTAGTCAGTAGTACTTCACGACTTGTTGGGATAGACGGTGGTGCAAAAATGTCCAAGTCTTTGGGTAATGCAATCTATCTTTCTGATATTCCAGAGGAAATTGAGACAAAGGTGAACCAAATGTATACTGACCCAAATCATATTCGTGTAGAGGACCCAGGAAAAGTAGAAGGGAACGTGGTTTTTCAATATCTTGATATTTTTGATCCAAACAAAGCAGAAGTTGCTGAACTCAAAGCACAGTATGAAAAAGGTGGACTTGGTGACATGGTGCTCAAGCGACGTCTTACAGCACTATTGCAAGACCTTATCAATCCAATTCGTGAGCGACGTGAATATCTCGCAAAGAATCCAAAAGAAATAATGGATATTCTAGAAAAGGGAACACAGAAGGCTCGTGAGTATGCAAAACAAACTCTCGCAGAAGCTAAAAGAGCAATGAAAATCGAGTATTTCTAGCCATTTTCTACTTTGACAAAATAGTATTTTTGTGCTATTATATTTTTAGAAAAAAAACACATCGACATATGAATAAGAAAGAAGAAAAAGAAGAAAGGAAACTTTACTTCAAGGATTACATTAATGGTTCCAAAATTATTTGGAATGAAGTAGTTTCGCGATATAAAAGTGGAACATATTTACTAATTTTTGCATCTTTATTGATTGCAGTTGGAGACGGTGTGGTCCCGCTCATTTCAGGAAGGTTTTTTGATTCACTCAATTTACTTTCTGGTGGCAACGGAAACTCACTAAATCTAAATGGTACAGTATGGATTTCACTGGCAACACTTTTGGCGTTCACTGCATTGTCTGCATTCGGTCAAAGATGGAGTGGAATTGCTCGGGAAAAAGCATGGTATAAAATCTTCACAGCATATATTGCTGATGGAGCACGAAAATTAACTAGGCTTCCCATGTCATTTCACAACAACAACCCAATGGCGGAAGTTGAGCAAAAAATGATTCGTTCATCAAATAATCTTTCACAGATGTTTGGTGATGTAATTTTGGAACTCTTGCCCGCATTTCTTAGTATTATTGTTGCAACAATCGCGATATTTAGCATAAATGTGCATCTTGCGCTCGTCATAATAATTGGCGTCATGATATATGTACTTATTCTAGTTCGTACGGTTGGTAAAGGTGCTGAATTGCAACGTCAAAATCACAAAAATTGGATAAAAGCATGGAGGCAACAATCAGATGGGCTTTATAATATTTCAACTGTAAAACAATTCGCAGCTGAAGATTACGAAGACAAGAAGAACCGCCATAATTTTATTGATGGTGCATATGGTTCTCAGCTCAACCTCTTAAATCTTTGGAAAAGGATCACATTGTGGCAGCGGATAATTGTACTCATATCACAATTCTTGGTCCTTGGAATATCAGTTGTATTTATACAACAAAATATTTTGACTGTAGGACAAGTAATAGCACTTAATGCGTACACAGGAATGATGTTTGGACCATTCATGCGTCTTGGAAACATGTGGAGAACCATTCAAAATTCAATTATTTCTGTAACCGATGCACACAAACTGCTTACAACTGAGGAGGAAGATTACGACAACAAAAATTCAATTTCAAAAGAGATCAAAGGCGATATTGAAATTAAAGACGTTGTATTCTTTCATGATGATCGAAAAATCATTCTTGATAAAGTCAGTATGTTTGCTAAAAGTGGGCAAAAAGTTGCACTTGTAGGAGAGACAGGATCGGGAAAAACATCACTTATTGAATTGATTTATAGATTCTACGCCCCCAATAGTGGTTCAATTTCTATTGATGGCGAACCGATTGGAAACTACAAATTACAAAGTTTGCGTTCACAAATTGGAGTGGTTCCACAAGAACCTGTACTATTTGATACTACAATATTAAACAATATTACTTATCCTCACAAAGACATTCCAATTGAAAAAGTTATTGAAGCCGCCAGAAAAGCTGAACTTCTAAACTTTATTGAGGAACAGCCTGATAAATGGGAAACTATTGTAGGCGACCGTGGCGTCAAACTCTCTGGTGGGCAAAAGCAACGTGTTGCGATAGCGCGAGCAATCATCGGTAATCCACGAATTCTTATTCTAGACGAATCCACTTCTGCACTCGATGCAAAGACTCAACACAGTATTGAGAAAGCACTCGATGAGCTCATGGAAGGTCGTACAACGTTTATTGTTGCACACCGACTAAGCGCCGTCAGAAATGCAGATGTGATATGTGTATTGCACAAAGGACGTATTGTAGAACAAGGTTCTCATGATGAACTCATGAAAATACCAGACGGAAGATACAAAACTCTTTATGAACTTCAATTTCAAGAATCAAAAATTGAAGCAGAAGAAGAAAAAGTTTTGGAATAATCTTCAAAATTATTATTAAAGCCACCCGTATGGGTGGCTTTTTGACATAATGATATTTTTATGTATAATAAATTTAAACATTAAAACAACATACATGAAAAAAACACTCATAATTCAGTCACTTCAAGATCCGTTCTTGCTAATTACCGTAGTGATTATTATATTCTTGGCAATTGCAGGATTTGTACTTATGTACAGAAAAGGCATTGTAAAAAAGATGAACCTCGCAAACGCAAAGATTATCCAAACAAAAACGTTTGATGAATTACTCAAAGTAATAACATCTCACGAGGTACGAAGTCAGCATAGCAAACTATCCGATATTATCTACAGACAGTTTGAAAGAGTAACAAGAAGAGAATTTGAAAAGTTAAAAGATAGTGAAGACTATGTCTCTATTGTAAAACTGTTTTACAGTATTACAACCTCATATAACTGGGGTAACAATTTTGATACGGAGCTTTATCAAGAATTTTGCATATACTTGGAGACTAATACCGCGAAACTTTTGAATGAAGATCAAGACAAGGAACATCTTTTGCGCAATGTTATAGAACTTAGCAAAATTTCACTTGAGCTCGATTGCTTTTTCCAGTCAAAGAAAAATTATTCACAGACTGGAATTGTAGCAAACGGACTTCGAAAAAGATTTAATTATTTAAAGTCAGAAATGCTAAATCAGGTTACTGCATAACCTACTTGCGCCATAACAATCGTTATCGGCGCAATTTTTATTTCTGCATGGATATGGTATAATAATTTCACCAACGACCCAGCTGACACTGGCGAGGATGAAGGAAGAAAGTTTTTTAACGAGTAGAACCTTCCGTACCTGCAACGATATGCAGAGAAATGAGCCCCTCACAACTTTTATGTACTACGTTTACGTATTAAAAAGCATAGTCGATAAGAAGTTATACATAGGATTTACTAGTGATCTAAGAAGACGTTTCAAAGAGCACAATTCAGGAAAATCTTTTTCAACTTCATACAGACGACCATTTGTGCTTACATACTATGAAGCGTACGTTTCGCGCGGTGATGCAATAGAAAGAGAAAGGAAACTAAAACACTTTCAAAATTCATACATCCAGCTTAAAAAAAGAATTTCGCGAAGTATTGAAATATAAAAGTTGTGTGGGGGAGTAGGGTGGCACCGCGACCAAAAATCGCCCCTGCGAATTTATTTAGTATTTATTAAGTAAGTTCGAAGAGGCGATTTTTGTTTTCTCTTCGGAAATAAATGTATGTCAAGAATTTATATAAAGGATCTTAAGGATCACAAAACAAAAGAAGTCACGATCAAAGGATGGGTTGATGTGCGCCGCGATCAAGGAAAGCTCGTGTTTATGGATTTTCGCGATATGTCTGGCTACGTACAAGGTGTGGTATTGCCAAACCATGCCGAAGCAATGGAGCAAGCGAAAGAAATTCGTAGTGAATGGGTACTTGAAGTGTCTGGAATTGTAAACGCCCGACCTGAAAGAAATATTCAAGCCGATAAACAAAATGGAGATATTGAACTTGAAATCACAAATATTGTTATTCTGAACAAAGCAGAAACTCCAAACTTCGACGTCACAGGTGACGGAAAAGAAATCGGTGAAGAAGTACGACTCAAATATCGCTATCTTGATATGCGTCGCCCACGAATACAAAGCAACCTGCGAATGCGTCACAAAATCGCAAAACATATTCGTGATTTTCTCGACGGTGAAGGATTCTCAGAAATCGAGACTCCACTTCTCACCAAATCTACTCCAGAAGGTGCACGAGATTATGTAGTCCCATCACGAGTACACCAAGGAAAATTCTACGCACTTCCTCAATCTCCTCAACAATACAAACAGTTGCTTATGTCTGGAGGTATTGAACGATATTTTCAAATTGCAAAATGTCTTCGCGATGAAGACACTCGCGGAGACCGTCAGCCAGAATTCACACAAATCGATATGGAGATGAGCTTTGTCACACAAGAAGATGTCATGGATTTGAATGAAAAAATGCTTATCGAAATAGTACAGAAGCATTATCCTGAAAAAAAGATTCAAGAAATTCCGTTTCCACGCATTTCGTATAAAGATGCGATGGAAAAATATGGCAATGATAGACCAGATATTCGTGAAGACAAAAATGATCCAAATCTTCTTGCGTTTTGTTGGGTAATTGATTTCCCATTCTTCGAACGTACAGACAAATCAGACAATCCTGACACAGAAGGTGAATGGACATTTACCCACAATCCATTTTCTGCTCCAGTTCCAGAACACATGGATAACCTGATGAATAAACAAGATATCGGAAGCATTATCGCAGCACAGTACGATATTGTGCTCAATGGATATGAGATAGGCGGAGGAAGTATTCGAAATCATAATCCTGAAGCTCTACGAAATGTGTTTGAAATTATCGGACACAAAACAGAAAATATTGATGCAAATTTTGGACACATGCTACATGCACTTGGTTCAGGCACACCTCCACACGGAGGAATAGCATGGGGATTTGACCGATTTATAATGCTTTTACAAGGTGAACCAAACATTCGCGAAGTCATAGCGTTTCCAAAAACAGGCGAAGGACAGGACCTCATGATGGAATCTCCGTCAGAAATCAAAGAATCTCAGTTGAATGAACTTGGAATAATGATGAAAAAGAAGATATAAAAAAAGCCCCGAGCATACGGGGCTTTTTTGTTATGCACCTTGAATATTCGTCGAAATGAAAAGGTTATTTATGTCCTTCACGACATGAAATCTCAATTCTTCAAGTTTAAAAAGTGGGATCCGTGCTTTTTCACAGAAATCACTTTTTATTACTGAATAGAGTTGATCAAGTAAAATTTCTCGAGAACTCATATCACCACGCGGCTCTATAAGCAAATACAATGAGTACTTGTAAAACATAGAGAGAATTTCGAGAGTCGGATTCGAGACTATCAAATCTCTCTCATGTAACAGCGGTACAACTTCATGTTCATACTCGACTGGCTCAAAATTCACTGCTAAGCCAGAAATTTTGTTGAAGTTCCCAACAAAGTGATACAGTGCAAGCACTACATCACCATACTGCTCAAATGTTTTTTCTGAAAACGCACGAATCTGATTTCCGTTTGGGTTAAATATTTGCTCGAATGGAATCTTTGTACCATGTACATCTTTGCGACTTTGATTTTGCTTCATGAGCCACATGAAATACGAGTACACAGTTTTTAAATGCCATTTTGTGATTGTAATATGTTCATAATCACTCAGACTTTTTTCGATGGGTGTGTTTGATTGCATATTAATTTTTTTAAGGTTCGAAATTTATTTATACCTATTTCATTGATGAATGTCAATAATTGGGGATTTGCTTTTTGACGATAGAATAGTATTGATGGAAACAACAGAAGCGATTTCATACAAAGTGAAAACAGCCGTTTTCGAAGGTCCTTTGGAGCTTCTTCTTTCGCTTATTGAATCAAGAAAACTTTTCATAAATGAAATATCACTTTCACAAGTCACTGATGACTATGTAAATTATATTCGCACACTAAACGAACGCTCACTTTCAGACATAACTGGTTTTATAAGCATCGCTGCAACACTCATTTTGATAAAATCTCGCTCACTATTGCCCGGAATATCTCTTACTCAAGAAGAAGAGAAGAGTATCGTAGATCTTGAGTCTCGCCTGAAAATGTATCAGGTTATCAAAGAGGTAAGTGAAGACCTCAAGCAAGTATTTGGCACACATATCCTCTTTACCGCACCAGAAAAGCGGACAATTTCTTTTGATGGATTATTTGTTCCGGATGAGCGAATCTCAACCAGCTCAATGCACTCACATGTATTTGATGTAATTCATGCACTTCCGAAAAAGGAAATACCTCTTCCAAGCATAGAGATTAAAAAAGTATTTAGCATTGAAGAAATGATTGATTCACTTTCCGAAAGAATATCGCGTGCAATGAAAATGTCATTCAATGAATTTGCCAATAGTCACACAGGAGACGCTGAAACACACAAAGAGAAAAAAGTATATGTCATTGTAAGTTTTCTTGCTATGCTAGAACTTGTACGACAAGGACTTGTGGATGTGGTGCAAAATAATGCGTTTGATGATATGGAAATCGTAAAATACGAAGAAGTCACGATTGAACGTGTCGACGATACGGATGAACCTGAGGCAATACCACTATAATTATTTCTTATTAGATACTATATGAACATTAGCTCACAAATCGAAGCATTGCTATTCTACAAAGGTGAACCACTTTCATGTGCAGAAATATCGAAAATCCTCAAAGTAACAGAAGGTGATGTAGAAGAGGGAATTCTTCAATTGAAAAACTCTCTCGACGACAGAGGACTCACTGTGCTTGAAATTAATTCAGAGTACACACTCGGTACACGCAAAGAAGCATCGGAAATACTTGAAGCGCTCCGCAAAGAAGAACTCAACAAAGAACTCTCAAAAGCCTCACTCGAAACTCTTTCGGTGATTCTGTATAAAGGATCTGCAACGCGTGGAGATATAGACTATATTCGTGGAGTAAACTCAAGTTTTATTCTTAGAAATTTGCTTATGCGTGGCTTGATTGAAAAATCAACTGACAAGGAAGACACCCGCAAACTCGTATACACTCCCACAATCAAAACTCTTCAGTACATGGGTATCACATCTCTCGATCAACTTCCAGAAAGAGACAAAGTGATCCGCGCACTTGAAGGTGCAATAGAGGAAACAAAAGAAGAATTACAAACACTAGGCGAATCTCAAGAAGAACACTCATAAACATGCAGGAAGAATGGAAACTCGAACTGAAGCTTATGTTTGCATTTTGCGCAGTACTTGTGCTTGGTGTTTTGTATTTTTATGGAGTCGGACGGCTGAGAATGGAAGAGCAAATCCTTGCTTCAAAAGTTTCTCTAGTCAAAAACTCTTTTGATGAGTATCGCCCAAGTATGGGTTCAGTATTTGTATATGCTCCAAAAAGTGACTATGTGTTGTATGCACACCATGAATACACAGTGAGGCCACTTGCATCTCTCACCAAAATCATGACATCAATGGTAGCTCTCGATAAAATGAATCCAACTGATAAAATTTTGATTGATGAAGAATCAAAAAAGATTTATGGAGACAACGGACTCGTGATTAATGAAACATGGCAACTTTACGATTTGGTCAAATTTATGATGTTTGTTTCGTCAAATGATGGCGCAGAGGCAATTGCATCAGCATACGACACGTTTTATGTAAACAATGCCAATCTCACCAAAAGCACATTTGTGACCGAAATGAATTACAAGGCAAAAGAATTATTTCTTTCATCACTCACATTTCGCAATGCATCAGGACTTGATGAAGAAGACCAAACAGGAGGAGATGGGAATGCAAGAGATATTGCATTGCTTTATTCGACTCTATATCAAGAACACCCAGACATTGTAAAAGACAGTTCTTCATTCAAACAAACATATACTAGTATCGACGGCATTAGTCATCGAATGACAAATACAAATATTCTCCTCGAGTACGACACTGACCGAATCATTGGATCAAAAACAGGGTACACATCAAAGGCGGGCGGCAATCTCATTGTATTGCTTGATACACCACTCGAAGAACCTGTTGTACTTGTGGTGCTTGGAAATACAATCGATGGAAGATTTGAAGAGATGAAAACGCTCCTAGATAAGACTCGAGAGTTTACAAATAGTCTTTATTCCCTTGGTCTTTCGTTTCGAAATTTAAAGTAAAATGATGTAGTATAATACACACACATATGAGTATCATCAAAGTAATTTTTCCCACTATATTGAGTTTCCTTATTGGAATGGCGATCACACCATTTTTTACACATTATTTTTACAAATATAAGTTATGGAAGTCGGTAAATCGACATGTCGACAATCCCGATGCTATTTCAAAAGCATTCCAGCAAATTCACAATGCAAATGAAGAAGTGCGAACACCTCGAGTGGGAGGAATAATTATTTGGGTGAGTGTAGGGCTCACTTCATTATTATTGTTTGTACTCGCAAAACTATTTCCAAACGATATTAGTACTCGTTTAGAATTCGTAAGTAGAAATCAAACATGGCTCCCATTTGTCGGATTGTTCGTCGGAGCATGTATTGGACTTTTTGAAGACTTTCTTGAAATATTTGCGCACAAGAAAAAATTTATCCATGGATTATCTAGTCGCTACCTTATCACAGTCGTTGTACTTATTGCACTTTTGTGTGGATGGTGGTTTTACACAAAACTAGGAATGAGCTCACTCTCAATTCCATTCACTCACGCACGACTTGAGCTTGGAATATATTTCATTCCATTTTTTGTACTTGTCATGCTAGGAACATTTTCAAGTAGAGTCATCGACGGTATCGACGGACTTGCAGCAGGAGTTATGGCAAGTATATTTAGTGCGTTTACTGTTATAGCATTTTCTCAAAACCAGATTGATATTTCGGCACTCTGTGGAGTGATTACAGGAAGCATTCTTGTCTTTCTGTGGTTCAATATTCCACCAGCGCGCTTTTACATGGGAGAAACAGGCATGCTCGCACTTACTGTCACACTTGCAATTGTTGCATTTTTGACTGATTCAGTACTTTTACTGCCAATCATCGGCTTTCCACTTGTGGCCACATCACTCTCTTCAGCACTTCAAATTTTCTCAAAAAAATATTTCAACAAAAAAATATTTAAAATTGCACCACTTCATCATCACTTCGAAGCATCAGGATGGTCTCGTCCGAAGATCACAATGAGATACTGGGTGGTATCGGTTATTTGTGCAATTATCGGAATACTTATTTCAATGTTTATTTAACCTCAATAAATGCTCAGAAAATTATTTGAAAAATCTGACAAAGTATTTCTTGGAATAACACTCTCACTTGTCATTGTGGGAATTGTTATTTTTATTTCTGCATCACTTGGCATACTTGCACGAAGTGAACAAAAGTTTTATGGAGTAGTATTCAATCAAATTTTATTTGGAGTAGTGTTTGGACTCATTGCTCTCACGGTAATGATGAATGTCAATTATCTCACTTTGAAGAAATACGCATTTCATATCATGGTTTCCACTCTCATACTTACGGCCTTGGTCTTTGTACCAGGATTGTCGTATGAACACGGGGGAGCGAGACGATGGATATCGATTGGTTCAATTCAGTTCCAGCCAGCTGAATTTCTTAAGATTGGTTTTGTCATATATTTCGCTGCGTGGCTCTCGTGGATGAAAAATAAAGTGAATGATTTCAAAAGAACATTATTACCATTTGGAATTTTAGTTCTCATCATTGCTGGTATTCTTCTCCAACAACCTGATACAAAAAGTCTCATACTCATAGTCGCAACAGGAATCGCGATGTGCATCGTATCTGGAGTTCCATGGAAATACATTGGTGGCTTTTTGGGAATTTCAATCGTTGCGTTTGGAATTCTCGCATGGTCTGTGCCGTATCTTCATGACCGAGTTGAAACATTCATAAACCCCGCAAAAGACGCACGTGGTTCAGGCTGGCAGATCAATCAATCACTCAATGCCATCGGTTCAGGAGAGATAGTAGGACGAGGACTTGGTCAAAGTATTCAAAAATTTGGAAGTCTTCCAGAACCACAAGGTGATTCCATTTTTGCAGTACTCGGTGAAGAATTCGGATTTATTGGATCAACTATTGTTGTACTTCTTTATTTACTCTATGCACTTCGTGGGCTTAGGATTGCGTCGCACTCACAAGACCAATTCGGTAGACTGCTTGTGACGGGACTTGTTATACTTATCATAGGACAATCATTTCTCAACATCGCTTCGCTGCTCGGTCTTTTTCCGCTTACAGGAGTACCACTTGTATTTATGAGTCACGGAGGAACCTCAATGATGATTGCACTTGCAGCGACTGGAATCGTGCTCAATGTTTCAAAATCTCAACGAGTACACAACAAAAAATAACGTACCATTTATCAATTTCCATTAATCAATTATCACTTTATGAAAATCGTATTTACAGGAGGAGGGACCGCAGGACATTTCTATCCAAACATCGCAATCGCCGAGAGTTTCAACAATCTTCTAGATAGAGAAAAAATAATTCAAGCTGAATTGTATTATTTTTCCGATACTGAATACGACAAATCAGCACTCTACGAAAGTAGGATCAAATTCGTCCAAGTTCCTGCGGGCAAGCTTCGTGTGGGAGGAGGAGGTATTCAAAACTTTTTTGATATTTTTGTAACAGCGTACGGCATACTCATTGCACTCATCAAACTCTATTCACTCTATCCAGATGTGGTCATGGCAAAGGGTGGATATGCGAGTTTTCCAACATTGTTTGCAGCACGACTTTTGAGAATTCCAGTAGTAATCCACGAATCAGATTCGACACCAGGCAGAGTGAGTCAATGGGCGGGAAAATTTGCCCAGCGTATCGCAATTTCATACGAAGATGCGGCTCCATTTTTCAATCCAGTAAAAGTTGCCCTCACTGGTCAGCCAATCCGCGAAGAACTCAAAAGCCCCGCAAAAGAAGGCGTATTCGACTTTTACAAGCTCGATCCGACCATCCCTGTGGTTTTGATACTTGGAGGTTCACAAGGGGCGGAAATCATAAATAATGCTGTTCTAGACGCACTTCCAACACTTCTACCAAAGTATCAAGTGATCCATCAGACAGGTATGAAAAATCTCGAGTCAGTCAAAGGTCAAGCCGATATCACCATGGTAGACAACAAAAAGATTCTTTCTGAAAGATATAGACCGATTGGATTCCTCAATGTGCTTGGCGTACGTATGGCAGGCGGAGCTGCATCTGTGGTGATCACTCGCGCAGGTTCAACTCTTTTTGAAATTGCATCTTGGAACACACCAGCAATCGTCATCCCAATCACCACATCACAAGGAGATCATCAAAGAAAAAATGCGTACACATATGCACGTAGTGGCGGATGCTCTGTAATCGAAGAATCAAATTTGTCACCAGCAATATTGGCACAGGAAGTAGAAAAAATTCTCGATGACGAAGCACGTCGACACAAGATGATCGAAGGCGCAAAACAATTCATTGGTTCAAACAACGCAGCAGAAGTGATAGCACAAGAATTGCTTTCTATCGCACTTTCTCACGAGAGCAAGGCATAGAGTATTTACCTGTGAAGGGAGTCTTTTGTGTTTGTTTTCCAAAAAACAGCGCTCTTTCTCATTTTAAACATTGCACAAGGACGACGGTCCGAGCATAGCAAAAATTCAGCAGAATTTTATGCGTGTTTTAAATGAGAAAGAGCTGAAAGAGAAAAATAAGTCTATTGCTTTAGTCTTTGTATGAATCTGCGGTTTTTACCGCGTCCAAGTTCGTGATTGTTTTATTTTGAGTTATAATGAGAAAACACTGATGGATAAAAGTTTTTTTAAACAAAACATCAAATTGTTTTCTCTTCTTGCACTTATTTGTATGAGTGCATTCTCAGTCATAGAAGCAAATCCTCGTTCACTCTTTGCTCAATCTGCTGATGAACTTCGTGACAAAATCGATCAACAAAACAAAGAAATAGAACGACTCGAAGAAGAGATCAAGCAGTACTCAGCTCAACTAGTAGAGACAGGCAAGCAGGCAAGCTCTCTCCAAAACGAAGTCAAAGCACTCGACCTCACTCGCAAAAAACTTCTGACCGACATCAAAGTCACCGAAAACAAAATCAACGGAAAGAATCTTCTTATCAAAAAGCTCGAACTTGAAATAGGGAAGAAAAGTGATTCTATCGATACCAACATCACAGCCATACACGAAGGCATAAAAAGGGTAAACGAACGCGATCAAACCACACTAATTGAAGCAATGCTAAACAATGGTGATTTTTCTGATTTGTGGCGCGAGGTAGACGAAACACTCATGGTCCAAGAGAAAGTCCGCAGTCACATAGTCGTCCTTCACGAAGTCAAAGGTGCACTTGAAGGAGACAAAGATGAAGAAACTGTAGCAAAGCGCGAACTCGAAGGATTGAAAAGTGAACTCAACGCTCAGAAGAAAATTGTCGATCAAAACACCGCTGAGAAAAATCGTCTTTTGAAAGAAACCAAAAACCAAGAATCTGCATACAAGACACTCCTTGCACAAAAGCAAGCACTCAAAGCGCAATTCCAAAAAGAAATAGACGAATATGAATCAAAACTCCAATATATTCTTGATCCAAGCACACTTCCCGAAGGTGTTGTGTTTTCATGGCCAGTAGATAATGTGTTTGTCACACAACGTTTCGGTATCACATCTGCATCAAAGCGTCTTTATGCATCTGGATCACACTCTGGAGTAGACTTCCGTGCGTCAGTCGGTACACCTGTGCGAGCTATGGCAGATGGTGTAGTAGAAGGAATAGGTGACACAGATCTTTCTTGTCGTGGAGCATCATTTGGTAAATGGGTATTTATTCGCTATGACAACGGACTTGCAAGTACATATGGACACCTTTCACTTGCAACAGCAAAGGAGGATCAAAAAGTTCGCCGTGGTGATGTCGTAGCATATTCTGGAAACACTGGATACTCTACAGGTCCACACCTCCACGTCTCTGTATATGCTGGTGAAGCAGTGAAGGTTGATACCAAACCATCAATAAGTTGCAAAGGAAAAATCTTCCGCCAACCACTCGCAGCCCGAAGTGCGTATCTTGATGCACTCGAATATCTTCCAAGAAATTTCGCATCAAAAGATTAGAAAGTACAAAATATAAATCATTAGTTTTGCACTTGAATAAATCTATTCACAATGATATATTAAATAAGCTGGTAAGCTTTGAGAACAGATCGCGAGGTGAATACACCGCACAAGATGGGTACACCTTTCGTTGTATCACCTCGCTTCTGTTATTTAGCACATTTAAAAATATAATAATTATTGAATTTTTGTTTTCTCTCCATACCACCCGAGCGCTGACCGCACCACAAATTGCTCGAGTGTTTTTCTTTACAAATTTTCGATACTATGCTATAAATAAATCAACCGGAGTGTACTGGCATTATAGGAGGGAGGCGGTAATCATTCCAAATCCCTCCTCGCCAGTATCACCACCTGTTCATTTTTTCACAAAATTAAATCAAAAATATGTCGCAAGATTCCATAGTCACGCGACAACCCTGGCTCGAGAAAATGGTACACCAACCACCTCGAGCCTTTTTATTTTCTCAAAATCTTTTTGATTAATAATTTAAATATCTTATACTTCAATCACTATGTATCTCGACGTTCGCACACAAGAAGAATTTGATTCTGGACACAAAGACGGAGCACTTCATCATGATCTTGCTCTTCTTATGTCTGGCACAATGCCTGCACTTCCAAAGGAAAGTGAGATTCTTGTGTATTGCAGAAGTGGAAACAGATCTGAAATCGCAAAAAGCATTTTAGAAGAAAATGGATTTACAAATGTCACAAATATTGGTGGATATGTATAATATACTTATATGAAAAAAGATATTTCTGTTAGAAACTTTTGGAGTTTAAACACTGACGAGGCAATAGTTATTGGATTGTTGAAGAAAAATCTTAGTAATGATATTGAGATTTTTATGCCAATGAATTCCCAAATGAAAGATATCGACCTTGTGGCGATAAACACAAAAAGTAACAGATTAGTTAAAATACAAGTCAAAGCAAGCAAAGCTTACCTACCATCAAAAAGTCAAACTAAAAATTTTAATAGTGGATCAGGGACTTTTATTACCATTAAATCTAGTGCAATAAATAATTCCACAGCCGATTACTTCGTCCTACTTTTGTATGGAATAGATCAAGCAAATGAAAACACCTTGGGTAAAATCATTACCACGCCTTACACATTGATAATTCCAAAGAACGATTTCATTAAGAAAATAAATGAATATAAGAATAAGCCAAAAAATGATTCATATATGTTTCATTTTTGGATTAATTCTGAAGGGAAAAGGGTATTTGATTGGCGCGATTTAAAAAAAGAAAAGCACTATGGTGACTATAGTGAATTTTTAGATGATTCTGGATTAGAGAGAGTAATTAAATTCTTGGGATAACTATGTCGTACTATTCTGGACTAAGCAAACACAACAAATATCCGCAAATACCGGAACTCATTTTGGATTTTCATGGATACACCACAGCTGAATGCAAAGACGAACTTGATGCACTTATTATCGAAGGGAAGTATGGCCATATTCGCATCATTGTCGGAAAGGGAAGAAACAGTATAGATGGTCCCATTTTGCCCAATTTTGTCCGAAATTACCTCACCGAGCGAAATATTCGTTTTAACCAATCAAAGCTTCAGGATGGAGGCGAGGGAGCGTTGGAGGTGTATATGAGGTAGGTAAAACGAAAATATGCTAAAGTATATTCATACTTATGAAGCTTTCAGATAGCGAAAAAAGAGACATTATAAAATACTTAGAAGCTGGTAAACCATTACCAGACAAATATCGTTTTTTGCTGTTCAAGGATGACAGAGAAGTTGAGCTTGTTTGGAATGGAAAGTCTAACGAAGTCACTAACGTAGTTCTTCCATTCCAAGTAATCGAGCAGATTGATGAACCTCGTGAAGGTAAAGAGTTTGGAGACAAAGGAACCCTCTTTGATTTCTCTGGTAAACAAATAACTGGTTGGACCAACAAACTTATTTGGGGAGATAACAAACTCATTCTGTCATCTCTCAAGAATGGTCCGATGCGTAAAGAAATTGAAGCTCAAGGTGGGCTCAAGCTTATCTACA
>DALYDM010000004.1:0-38144 GCA_031973235.1 Minisyncoccota bacterium
CAACAAATGTCGATATCAACAAAAAATTCGTAGTGTTTTCAGTTCGAGACATGGAAGACGAACTCAAGCCTGTTGCAATGTACATAGTGACTCACTTTATTTGGAATGCAGTCAGAAGAACACTCAAAAAGCGACTTCTTGTAGTGGATGAGGCATGGTGGATGATGAAATCTGAAGACACTGCGTCGTTTCTCTACTCAATTGCAAAACGAGGAAGAAAATACTATCTAGGTCTTTGTACCATCACTCAAGACGTAGGAGACTTCATGAGAAGTCCATATGGAGTTCCAATCGTAACAAACTCTTCACTTCAAATGCTTCTGAAGCAATCTCCGAGTTCGATTGATCTTCTTCAAAAAACATTCAACCTTACAGACGAAGAGAAATTTAGACTTCTTGAGTCAAATGTAGGAGAGGGAATATTCTTTGCAGGACTAAAGCATGTACAACTCAAAATCCTCGCATCACCAACAGAGGAAATGATAATCACCTCAGACCCTTCTCAGGTACTCGCAATCAAAAAAGCAAAACAAGACCTCGCACAAGCCGAAGTAAAACAATAAAACACACAGTGACTCGGTCACTGTGTGTTTTATTACACAAGGTTTCTCTTTTTTTTAAAAATCATTGTATACTATTAGTAATGAAAAACTGGATTAGAAGTCTATTTATACTATTTTCAATACTTCCATTTGCTGTATCAGCTCAAACATTTTCTGCAATAAAAGAAAGTGATGTTGTTGTAAAACTTTCACCTCAAATTCCTGGCCCAAACGAATCAGTTACAATTACACTGCAAAGTTATGCTATTGATTTAAACAAAGCAAACATATCATGGACAGTAAACGGAAAACTCACTCCAAGTACTGAAGTCGGAGGGAAAAGCATAAAAATCACCACAGGTGGTGTAGGTTCAACAATTTCTGTGGTAGCTGAAATCAAAGGGACCGGTTTTGAAAACATCACAAAAAACATTCTGATTAGACCTGCTGAAATTGACTTGCTTTGGGAAGTCAAAGATTCATATGTGCCACCATTTTACAAAGGAAAGGCACTACCATCATCAGAGTCGACAATAAAAGTGGTGGCAATCCCAAACATCAAAACAGCAAGTGGTACAAAACTAAAATCAACTGATTTTGTGTTTAACTGGAAAAGAAATTTTGATTCAGTACAAGCAAGTTCTGGCTATGGCAAAGATTCTTTTGAATTTAAACACAGTTATTTCAACAAAACAGAAAACATATCACTTGTTGTATCAGGAGTTTCACTTCCAACAGGTGCGGATTCACAGCTTTCTCTAACTCCAGGTTCGCCTAAAATTCTCTTTTATGAACAAAGTCCACTATATGGCACTCAATACCAAAAAGAGCTTGGTCAATTGTTTACGATGAACACAGACGAGACATCAATCGTCGCAGAACCTTATTTCTTTTCGCCAAAAAATGTCATCTATAGTGATGTTCAGTTTAAATGGAATGTAAATGGAGCATCGGTGTCAAATCAATCACCAAAAAATGTCCTTCCTGTACGAAAAGGTGGCACTGGTGGTTCAAGCAAACTCACAATCACAGTTGAAAGCATTACAAAACTTTTTCAATCAGCAACTAAAACACTTTTTGTGAATTTATAATATTATGAAAAAAAGATTTTTTATTAAAATTGCTGGCTACATAGTTCTATCACTTTTTTGCGGTACACTTGTAAGTCCATTACTTTCACATGCTCAATCAAGTCCAATCACTCTCCAGTCACAAAATGTATCACCCGCACCAAATGGAAATTTTAACTGGGAAATCAAGATCAATTCACCTTCAATCACCGGAACTGCACAAATAACAATCAAAGTGTACGAGCAAGTTTCACTACCCCAAGTTCCTCCTGTGGTAAACCAGCAAAATGTTTCAATCACAGTACTTGGTGGAACATATTCGTCTGGACCAATTCTTCTTTCAAATAAAACTTATGTTGCAGAAGGTGTATATACACTAAATGGAGCACCTCAAACCACTCCGTCAATCACTATCACTACAAGCCAAGGAACATCACCGACAGACACACCAGGAGATTCAAACCCAGCAGTCCTTAATCCAACCAATCCAACAGTAGAACAACCAGGCGAAGGGGAGTCTTACAAACTTCTTGCACCATTGCCGATATTTGGATCAGTATTTAATGCTTCAGGAAAATCTTTTGGGGAATATCTCTCAATAATGTTTACGTTTTTTGTATCATTTGCTGGAGTACTTGCTGTGGTAATGCTCATTTTTGGAGGAATTCAATACATGTCGACAGACTCCCTCTCTGGAACAGAGTCTGGTCGTTCAAAAATGTATCAGGCTGTGTTTGGATTGATTATTGTTCTCGCGTCTTATGTTATCCTAAACACCGTAAATCCAAACCTGGTTAAATTTAATTTTTCGATACAAGGACAATCAATTGAAATAAATGAAACAGCAGATGATGGAACAAATTTAACAATTCAATACTCAGGAGCGGGAACATGTCCACAAGACTGTGTAGATCTTCTTCCAGATGTCCCAATTAAAAACAGTTCTGGTAAAAAAATCGAAAAAAGCGTAAAGGAAAAACTTGTTGCCTTTACAAATAAAATTAAAAGCGACAACATAATCAACAATCAGTGGGGCGTTACGGAAGCATGGTCACCATCAAGGACACACAAAGCGCAGTGTCACCCAAAAGGAACATGCATTGATGCAAACTTTACAGGTTCTCCTACTGCACAAATGGTAAAACAATTTATAAGTCAGGCGTCTGCATCAGGTCTATGTGCTATTTACGAAGTACAGAGCGACCAAGCACGCAATCAACTTATTAGCGCAGGAGTTAGTTCTTCAAATGTTAAAAATTACGGAACGTGGATTAGTGCACCTCATTTTTCGGTATACGGAGGTACTTGTAAATAAATACTATGAATAAAAAAATACTTACAATAATAATAGTAGTTTCTCTTCTGTCATTTGTTGGTGGAATTGGAGTTCTGTTGTTTAACAGAACAAACACTGCGGACAACACAGGAACTACTTCTGAAAATAATGGACTAACATTTCGAGATTTCTTCACATTTGGCGGATCAAAAAACACTACTCCAACTCCAGACCAAAATGAAGACACCCCTACACCTATCGATGACACCCCAGTTACTCCAAGTGAAATTCCAAAACTTCGCCAAGTATCTTATGAACCAACTACAGGATTTGGAACACTTACAATCGAAAGAGAGATGGTAGAACCAGAGCCTTTAACAGCTTTAACAGAAAGTCCTACATCTGAATCAAAATCTGCAACCACAGCAAATGCAAAAAAGGTTGAAAAAATTGACTCAGTACGATATCAAGATAGGGCAACTGGCCACATATATCAAACATTTCTCGACATAATAAGTCCTCAAAAAATTTCAAACACCACTATTCCAAAAGTACATCACTCATATTTTGTCAGCAACAGCGAAGGATTAATTGACCAATATCTCACAACTTCACGTTCAATCGAAACGTACAGCGCCCAACTCACAAAAGACAAAGAAGGAAATTATAATGGAATCGTCGGAACATTTTTACCAAAAGATATTCTAGATCTATCAACACTGACCGATTCTACAAAAATATTTTATATTTCTACTTTAGAAAACGGTGTTGTAGGGACTATTTCATCACCAAAAGGTGATTCAAAAATCCAAGTTTTCTCATCAAAATTTTCTGAGTGGAACTCACAATTTCCAAACAGTAAGCTTGTCACCGTCACAACAAAACCTTCTGCACGATCATTAGGATACATGTACGGAATAGACACTTCAATAAAATCTTTCGATAAAATATTGGGTGGAATTTCTGGTCTTACAACACTTACGAGTCCAGACGGAAAACAAATTCTCTACAGTGCAACAACAACCGGAGGGTTCACTTCAAGTATATACAGCCGAGAAACAAAGAGTGCATTAACCCTTGGACTAGTTACTTTCCCTGAAAAATGCGTCTGGGCACGTGACTCAAAAACAGCATATTGTGCAGTACCACAATCAATCCCAACAGGTGAATATCCTGATAGTTGGTATCAGGGCACAGTATCATTCAATGATTCATTTTGGAAACTCGACACAGAATCAAATATATTTGAGCTTATCTATGATTCGGCATCAGAAGGAAGAAATTTTGATGGTGTTCAGTTAAAACTTTCGACAAATGAAAAATATCTATTGTTTGTAAATAAAGTAGATAATCAACTTTGGAGTATTACTTTATAACAACCAGGTAAATAGAATAAAACGCACTGATATTCAGTGCGTTTTATAATTCACCTATATATTTGATGGTAATTCTTCGATCTTTTCCTTCACCAATTGATTCTGTTTTTAGATCAGTTTTGCTTTGTAGAAATGAGTGGACGATTTTTCTCTCGTATGGAGACATTGGATCTATTTCAACGGTTGACTTAAAATATCGTGCTCGCTCTGCCATCATGTGAGCAATTGCTTTCAAATTATCAATTTTTCTCTTTTGGAAATCATCAACATCGATAATGTATTGAGGAAGTACTTCTTGCTGTAAATTCTTTTCTATAAGCCGTTTTACGAGGTGGTTCAGTGCCATAAGGTTCTCACCATCACGTCCGATAAAATATCTTGGCTCGTGGGTTTTTATGGTGTACCAAGTGGTGTTTGTATCGTCATCATACGACACAATAATATCTTCAACGTGAAAACTTGTTTTAGTAATCAAATCTTTAATTAATGTGTCTAGTTCGTAACTCATAGTATTTTAAGCAGAAATTGCTGTATTTTTTTGAAGTTTTTTCTTAATAATCAACTCTTGGATTATTGATACAACATTGTTTACTACAAGATAAAGTGCAATTGCTCCAGAAGTTGAATACGCCACAAATGCAATAAACACAGGCATAACATATCTCATTTGCATATTCATACTTTTCATCAATTCACCCTTAAATGATTGATCTCCTTCCTTTTTCTTATAGACAGGCATTGAGATTCTTACTTGCAAGAATTGTGTTATACCGGCAAGAATTGCAAGAACAATACTCTTTTTTGCGATATCGATAATACCTAGAAATAGTGTGTTTAAGTGTTCTGGGTATTTTACAAAAGAATACATAAGACTCTCGTTGAATGTAAAACCACTATAAAAAACTTTATACAACGCAATAAGAATTGGGAGTTGTATTATCAACACCAAACAACCAGAAAGGGGATTTATGTTGTGTTTTTTGTATAATTCAAAGGTTTTCTTTGCTTGTTCCTCTTTGTTTGGATACTGGTTCTTGATAGTTTCAAGTTCCGGCTCAATTTCTCGCATTTTTATTTGACTGCGAAGAGATTTTTGAGTTAAAGGGAAGGTTATTATCTTTACTAAAATAGTAAGTACCACCACTGCAATACCCACATCAGACCAAGGAACATGAGAAATAAGGAATACGAGTGCGTTGTAAAGTGGTTCGTAGAAAAAATTCATCCAAATTGAGTTAAACATGGAAGTATTATACTCTTTTCGAACACTATTTCAAAAGTTTAATTAAGTGGGTCTATTTCATGAGGATGCCATGGATGACATTTTAAAATCCTCTTAATTGTAAGAAAAAATCCTTTAAAAAATCCATATTTTGTAAAAGCCTGCAATGAATATTCTGAGCAGGTTGGATAAAACTTACATGAATCCTTTTTACCAACAAATCGCATAATATGTTGATAAATAAGGATTATTTTAATCATTATCCACTTCATTACAGTAAAGATATCTTACTTAAAAGCTCTAAAACTGCTTTTTTTGCCTCATTCGGCGACAAATCGAGATAATGTTTTTTTGGAAATATCATTAAAATACAAGGTATTTTTAGGTTTTTTGATACATTTTGGACAATTTCATATATTCTGCGCTTTGTTTTATTGCGACCAACCGCGCTTTTTTCAACCTTTTTGGACACAACTACTGATGTTTTAGAGGGAAATTCGCTAATAACCTTATATTTTAAGGTTAAAAAATCATTTGAAACAGTTTTTGAATGAGAAAAAGACTCAGAAAAGAGTCTTTTTGTAATTCTTTGCCTCTTAGGGAGCATTATTTTCGGCGAGTTTTCACTGCTACACGAGCTCGACCTTTTTGTCGGCGTCTCTTGAGGACATTTTTTCCTGTCTTAGAAGCACTTCGGACGAGAAATCCGTGTGTCTTTGCGCGCTTTCTTTTATTAGGGTTATAAGTCTGTGACATATGTCGGAATATACACTAAATTATAAATTAAATCAATAGCTGCATTTATTGTAATGATTTTCTTTTAGAGCACGACTCTTTGTTGTTGTGAAGTATGCACCATTAAGTAGGGGAGGGTATAATAACACTATTCACAGTTTTTCCACAGGGTAATCCAGAGTTTTGAATTGTTATTCACAGCCTTTGTTCAATTATAATTGTTTTTATACAAGCTAACTTATTGATTCATTCTTATGACAGAGTACAAACAACTTTGGGATACGTGTTTAGGAGAGATAGAACTTAATGTCTCAAAAGCTAATTTTAGTACTTGGTTTAAAGATACTTCCATAATTAAATATGAATTTGGAACAATATATGTCGGTGTGCCAAATGAATTTGTTAAAGATTGGCTAATAAACAAGTTTAATAAGCTTATTCTAAAAACATTAGTTGATCATTCACCTGAAATCAGGGCAGTTGAATATATTATTTCTAAACACTCTCAAAAAAAGGAGGGTACAGATACAGATATTGCAAAAACATTCATAAACAAGGAATTGCCTTTGTCTGATTTATATATAAACAAAGAAGACAATCTTAATCCCCGATATGTTTTTGAGTCATTTATTGTAGGTCCTTTTAATGAATTAGCTCATGCTGCGGCTCAATCAATAATAAGAAACCCTGGTCGTTCTTATAATCCACTATATATCTATGGAGACACAGGACTTGGAAAAACTCACCTAATACAAGCAATTGGTAATGCAATAAAACAGAAATTTCCTGAAAAAAAGGTTAATTATATTACCCTTGAGAAGTTCGCAACTGACCTTATAAATTCATTCCAAAACAACAAAGCTGCTCAATTTAAGGAAAAATACAGGAAATATGACGTATTAATTATTGATGACATACAATTTGTAGGTAAAATGGAAAAAACACAAGAAGAACTTTTCCATATGTTTAATTTTATGTTTGAAAATAATAAACAAATTGTATTTTCATCAGATAAACACCCAAATTTTATTCCTGGATTAGAAGATCGCCTTCGTTCAAGATTTAATCAAGGAATGATCATTGATGTCCTTCAACCAGAATATGAATCTCGAATGGCTATACTTAAAGCAAAAGTATCACAACTAGGTGATATTCCACTTACTGATGAAATAATCGAGTATTTAGCAACAACAATTCAAGGAAATGTCCGAGAACTTGAAGGAAATCTTAATGTAGTTGTCTGTCATATTCAGCTTAAAAATAGACCACTTTCATTGAATGAAGTAAAAGGATTAATAAAAAATAGTATTAAACCAAAGAAAAATATATCTATTAAGGAGGTTGCAAAGGTTATTTCAGACTATTACAACCTTGAAGAATCTCTTATATATGAAAAAACACGAAGGAAAGAGATAGTAAGAGCTCGACAATTAATCATGTATATTCTTCGAGAAGATTTCAATGTGTCATATCCATTAATAGGTCAAAAACTAGGAGGAAAGGATCATACAACAGTAATTCATTCTTGTGAAAAGGTTAAAAATGACCTTAAAAACAACATGGGTCTTTCACAGGAAATAGAGGAATTACGTTTATTATTTAAGTAAAATATGTGTATAACTCTGTGTATATCGTGGATATAACTATAGGATAACAATATGAAAAACCTGTTTATTCAAAAAGAATAACTAGTCAGTAATAATATATTTATTAAAGTTGTTAACAATTACCAAGAGTTATACACAAGTTGTGTAAAAAATATTTTAGAAATCTAGTTATGATTTAAAAGGTTATTTAAGACTTATCCACTTATCAACAGGACTTAATAGTATTAATAAATTTATATATAAGAATTAATACACATACTTATGAAAGTAGAATGCCAAATAGAAAAAATAAAAAAAGCACTTGTAGATGCGGATAAGATTACTGGTAAAAATCTCACTCTCCCAATTTTAAGTTCTATCTTACTTATTGCGTCAGGTAAGTCATTAAAATTTAGATCTACAAATATTAATCTCGGTATAGAAATAGAAATTCCTGCCAAAGTTGAAAAAGAAGGTGTTATTGCTGTTCATGGAACAACTATAGCCACCCTTTTTAACTCTTTAAATGACCAAGGTAACGTCTTTCTAGAACAAAACGACCAGATTGTTAATATAACCACAAAACATAGCTCATTCGTCATTAAAAGCTATTCATATGAAGATTTTCCAACTATTCCGATAATAGAAGGAGAAACAATAACAATCCCTGTTAAAAAGTTTATTGAAGGTATAAAATCAGTGTATTACAGTTCATCACTTTCAGATATTAAGCCTGAAATAGCAAGTATTTATATTTATAACGAAGGTGATTCTCTTGTGTATGTTGCTACAGATAGCTTTAGACTTGCCGAAAAGAGAGTAAAATTTAAATCAGATAGTGATTTTCCTGGGATATTGATTCCCTATAAAAATATTATCGAAATAATTAAGATTATAGGTGATATTGATGGTGAAATGTCACTTATTGTAAACAAAAATCAAGTTTCATTTAGTGCACCTGGTGTATATCTCACTTCAAGGGCAGTTGACGGAGTTTTCCCTGATTATAAGCAAATAATTCCAAAAGAATTTAAGAGTGAAGCGGTTGTGTTGAAACAACATTTAGTAAACACATTAAAACTCTCAACAATTTTTAGTGATAAATTTAATCAAATAACACTTTCATTGAAACCTTCACAAAAGATTTTAGAAATTCATTCGAAAAATTCAGATATTGGTGAACATACAACTCGAATTGAAGGGACATTTACAGGTGAAGATATTGAAGTAAGTTTTAATTCGAAATATTTTATTGATTGTTTTCAATCAATAAGTAACGATAGTATTGTTTTAAAATTTAATCAAACTAATAAACCTATGATTATTCAATCATCACAAGATTCATCCTTTACTTATCTTGTAATGCCAATGAATAGATAAGTATATGGCACAAGGTAATCTTGGTGATTTTTTAAATATCTTTAAAAACTTACTTTCACATGAAGAATCTCTTCGTGAAGATATAATGTCTGCTATTCAAAAAAGCACCAATATTGAATTAGATAAAAAACAACTTACTATTAAAAATTCAGTATGCACTATCGAATGCCATCCCGCATTAAAAAATGAAATTTACTTAAAGAAAAATGAAATAATGAAATCTTTAAATGAAATCACACATAAAAAAATCAGCGATATTCGCTGATTTTTTTATAAAACTATTCACTTGTAAGTGAGAAATTTTCAGTTGTTTCGTTTTGGTTAAACACCGTGTCATATCCTTTTACTTTGATTTCATTTGTTTCATTTAAATCTTCAATTTCAGAAAGATTAAGAGTATATATAAATGGTGATTGGTTTATTGTATTGATATATATACCATTTAAAAATATATCAGCTTTCTTCAAAGGATATGTTCCAGTAGATGTAACTTTAATTACAATATCATCGCTTTTTGAAACCGAATTACTAGAAAGTGACACATTTATTCTTGGTTTGTTTTCTTCTGTGTGAATTGAATCTTCTTGTGTTGGTTTTTCACTTTCACTTACATATTCATTTTGATATCTTCCTTTGTTTGTATTCCACCAATTTTGTACTGCAGTTTCCCAATTTGAATATTGAGGATCATTTTCAGGATTTGAGATAATTCCTCCAGTTGGATTTGATTTATTTACCCAGTGAAGTATTGAATGTACATTTGTGATTACTTTTTCTTTTCTAGTCTCTTGTGGTGTAAAATCTGTTGCAAGTTTACCTGAAATAGTATCGATTATAAATGATTCTCCACCAATAAATTTACCTCGAAGTGGAGGAATAAGTGAATCATAATTTTCTGGTCGAACAGGTTTCTCAAAAACCTCCTTTGGTCTTTTTGATAATGCATATCTCATTACTTGATTAAAGGTTGGACCAGAAACAGTAGAACCTTTTTTCATTGGAGTATTTTCATTATTTCCAGACCATACACCCACTACAAGTGATGGACTATACCCAATCATCCACGCATCTTTATTACTATTTGTTGTTCCTGTTTTTACGGCTACATTATCTGAAACATATAATGTTGAGTTCGCACCAAATGTTGGTGTACGAGCATTATTGTCTGAAAGAATATCTGAAATCATTAACGCAACATTTTTTGGAAGCACTTGTTGTTCTGTTTGCGAGTATTGTTCTAATACTTCACCAGTTTCTGTTTCAACACGAAGTATTCCTGTTGCAGGTACACGTACTCCATCATTTGCAAAAACTCCATATGCACTCGTCATATCAAGAAGGGAAACTTCTCCACCTCCGAGTACAAGGGTGAGTCCGTATTGATCTGGGTTTGTAAGAGATTTTATTCCCATATCTTTTGCTGTTTTAAGTGAATCTTTAATACTTGTGAGATAAAGAAGTTTTACTGCAGGAACGTTGATTGATTGTGCAAGTGCATCTCGAAGCATCATTGGTCCATGAAAAAGTCCATTGTAGTTTTGAGGCATATAACATTCACTTTTACTTCTTCCTCCTTTTGGATTTCCATATGCATCACACGTTGTTTGAAATTCTGTGGGAACATCAAACAATACTGTTTCTGCGGTGTAACCTTTCATAAACGCAGTTGCATAAATAAATGGTTTAAATGATGATCCAGGCTGTCTTTTTGCAGTTGCAATATTGAAATTCCCATCGATTTCTTTATCAAAATAATCACGTGAGCCAACCATACTTAAAATATGGCCAGTTTGTGGATCAAGTACTACTACACCTGTATTTGTTGCGTTATACGTTTTTGCATTCTCTAATGCATTCTTGAGTGCTACTTCTTCTGCTTTTTTCTGGATGTCGTAATCAAGTGTTGTGATTACTTTTAACCCTTCTCCTTCAACTGCATCCTTTCCGTATTTTTGTTCGAGATATTCACGAATAAACATTACAAAATGAGGTGCTTTTATCCCTGTTGTTTCCCGCGGAATAAACACAACTTGTTCATTTTTTGCTGTGGTCATTTCTTCTTCTGTTATAAACCCAAGCTCTTTCATTCGTGAAAGTACCACATTTTTTCTTGTGTCGAGTTCTGTTTTGTTTTTACCATAGGGAGAATAACGAGTTGGGGCTTGAGGAATAGCTGCAATGTATGCAGACTCAGCAAGAGTAAGATCTTTTGCATTTTTATTGAAAAAAGTTCGTGATGCTTCTTGAACACCATACACACTTCCACCATAAGGTACTTCATTGAGATAAATACCAAGAATATCTTCTTTTGTAAGTTTTTGTTCAATTTTTACTGCAAGAATCCACTCTTTTACTTTTCGAGTGATGGTTTTATCTTTTGTGAGAAGAGTGTTTTTTATAATTTGTTGTGTGATTGTTGAACCTCCTTGTGAAAAATCAATACTTAAAAGATTTACCAATACAGCTCGAAGTATTGCTTTTGGTTGAATACCTTGGTGCTGATAAAAATTTGAGTCCTCAATAGCTACTGTAGCTTTTTTTATATTGTCACTTATTTGATCAAAAGGTACCACTGTTCTTTTGATATCTTGGTGTACATCATAGAGAAGTACTTCGCCAGTGTTATCATAAATTTTTGTTGACCGTTCTATTTTGCGTGCGTCAAATGAATTAAAGTCTGGAATTTCTATTGTTCCAACCCAGACCATGAGCGCACCAGCAAGTAATACTCCTGTACTAAGAAGAAAAATAAATGTATTTAGAATAATATGTTTTCGTTTGTGTTTTTTATCCGTCATTGTTCTTATCATACCGTGATTTTATAATTTATGTATATCTTTATAACGTATGAGATATGTAATTATTACATAAAGACAAAATCATTATTTTATGGTACATTTTTTCTATGAACAGAGAAACAGAAATACAAGAACTTCTCACACGTGGTGTTGCTACATATATTGATCCAGAAAATGCATTTAAGAAAAAACTTGAATCTCACCCAGAGCGTATAGTAATAAAATTCGGAGTAGATCCAACTCGACCAGATATACACTTAGGTCATGCAGTAGTACTTCGAAGACTTCGTAAATTTCAAGACCTCGGATGTAAGGTTGTATTTTTGATTGGTGATTATACAACTCAAATCGGTGACCCAACCGGTAAAAGTAAAGTCCGCCCAGAAATCAGTCAACAAGAAATCGAGGCCAACATGAAAACATATCTTGAACAGGTAGGAAAAATTCTTCGAACTGACGATGAGGTATTTACATGGATTAGAAATTCAGAATGGTTTTTAGATGTTTCAGATATTAATCCAGGAGAAAAAACTGAAGTAAACCTCTCTATTAATTCAGAAAAAGACAATATTCATAAAGACATTTCAATAAATCCAAACTCTTTCGTAGGGAAGGCGGTGCTTTTTGAAAACACCAGAATGCAAAAAACACACCTGAAAAGTTCTGTTATCCAAACAGTGTCATTTACACAAGTTCTTTCGACATTGCGCCATATTACACACGCACGTCTTATCGAAAGAGATATGTTTCAAGATCGTATAAAAAGTGGAAGTGAGCTTTATATGCATGAAATGCTCTACCCTGTTATTCAAGGTATTGATTCAGCACTTTTATATAGAATTTATGGTGCATGTGATTTAGAGGTTGGTGGAACAGACCAAACATTTAACATGCTTGTCGGTCGCGATGTAATGAAAATGAACAAACAAGAACCTCAGGCAGTCCTCTCTTTTGATCTTCTCGTGGGTCTCGACGGAAAAGAAAAAATGTCAAAGAGTCTTGATAATTATGTAGCAATAAGTGATGAACCTGCAGATATGTACGGCAAAATCATGTCTATTCCAGACAGTGCAATAGTAGAATATTTTACTCTCTGTACATATACACCACTTAGTGATATCGAAGAAATTAAAATAAAATTAAGCGAAGGAAAAGAAAATCCAAAAGATATTAAAATGCGACTTGCTGGTGAAATTGTTGCAATATATCACGGAGAGGGAGCACGACTTACTGCAGAGCATGATTTTGTTACAAAATTTCAAAAGAAAGAAATCCCTGATGATGTCTTAGAAGTGAAAGTGTCAAAAGACGATTTACTAATGGATGTATTTAAAAAAGAAAAAATCGTAGAATCAAATGGAGAGTTTCGTAGGTTGATTGATGAGGGAGCAATCACACTTCTCACAAACAATAATCAGAAAATATCTGATTCACAAACCATCGCACATGAAGGTGTGTATAAAATTGGAAAAAAGAGATTTGTGAAAATCGTGCTAATTTAAAAAACCACCAATTGGTGGTTTTTTAAATTATTCTTCTATCTCTTCTTCTTGGTCATCATCTAGGGAGTCTTCATCTTCCCAAGACATTCCATCATCAAGACTATCGTCTTCGGTTCCAAACTCATCAATAACATCATCTGTCAACACTCCATCACCCATTTCTTTTTCATCATCATCGTCATCGAGTGCTGTGAGTAATGGACTTTTGATTAAGATTTCTTCTTCGTAGTGCATACGTGTATAAAACAATTGATTATTACTAATATGCTACCTTTTGTATCAAATACAGAAAATTTTGCAAGTACTTTGGAATAAAAGTGGGGGAAAATAAAAAAAGACTTAAATCTCTAAACAATCCTTGGGTGCGTGCGCACACAAGTAATGCACTGTCATAGGATAGCCCCAGGAACGAAAATCGCACCAAGACGTCCTAATCAAATACCTATAACCGCGAGGCTGATTGCTTAGAGATTTAAATCCTTTTTAGAAAACAAAATGTCACCTGCAATATTCAAGGTGACTTCTAGGGAGAGTATAGCATATTAATAAATTTTGTCAAGCACCCAGTGTATACTATATACTACTAGTATGAATAACTCCGATGATCGATTTTTAGACCAATCACTTCGTCCTGAAACTTGGGATGAATATATTGGACAAGAAACTATCAAAGAAAACTTAAGAATTTTGCTTAAGGCAGCAGAAGAACGCAATCATCCAGCGGAGCATATACTTTTTTATGGACCACCAGGACTTGGTAAGACAACTCTCGCACATTTGATAGCAAAAGAAACAGGAAGACAAATCAAAATTACTTCAGGACCAGCAATAGAAAAGGTGGGAGATCTCGCTTCAATACTCACCAACCTTTCACCAGGTGATATTATTTTTATAGACGAGATTCACCGACTCAACAAGATGGTAGAAGAAGTATTGTATCCTGCAATGGAATCTGGTGTACTTGATATCATTATAGGAAAAGGACCTTCTGCTCGGACAATCCAACTCGACCTTCCTCCGTTTACTCTTATTGCTGCGACAACTCGTATTGCACTTCTTTCATCACCACTTCGTTCACGTTTTGGTGGTGGAGTTCATAGACTAGAATTTTATACTGAAGATGAAATAAAAAAAATAGTTGCTCGAAGTGCAAAAATTCTCGGAGTCAGTATTGATGACGATGCTCTTACAGAGATTTCCCGACGTTCACGGTTTACACCGAGAACAGCAAATTATTTTTTGAAACGTTGCCGCGATTATGCTCAGGTGCATAAAAAGGATTTAGATAAGAAAACTGTGTTTCTCGCACTCTCACTTCTTGGAATTGATGAACTTGGACTTTCACAGTCTGACAGAGTCGTTCTTGAAACTATTATTGAAAAATTCAACGGTGGACCAGTCGGACTCAACACACTCTCTGCGGCCACGAGCGAAGAAGAAGCGACCATCGAAGAGGTGACAGAGCCATACCTAATTCAACGCGGACTTCTCGAGCGTACACCACGTGGACGAGTTGCTACTCAAAAAGCATATGAGCATCTCGGTTTTGAAGGATTCGAAGATAAAAAATAAACCCCCGCACGGCGAGGGTTTTTTGCTTTATAGAACACATTAGTTTGATTCAATGGATAACCTTAGAGAATCTTACTTCGGGGGACAAGCCCGTGGGTGTTCAGTCGTTTTTGTTTTTTCTGCTTTTGGCTAGGGGGTGTCACGATTGCGTTGTGACCCCGGCAGCATGTTAGCAGGATGTTCCGGTGGCTTCGATCAAATTTTCATTAAATGTTACGGCGTTGATGCCGTTCGGGGCGCCACGCGCCGAGCAGATTGTTTTTTTCATGTGCAAACCCTTTTTATATGGGTGAATATATTATATATTGTTTATTGTTTTTGTCAAACACTTGTGGGTGTTTTGGAATTAGGGTCCAGGGAGGTACACTAATTTCATGCGAATTATTTCTATAGATCCGGGATACGATCGACTTGGTGTGTCAGTAATGGAGAAAGACACAAATGGGAAGGAGGTGGTACTTTTTTCTGATTGTTTTACTACTGACAAAAGTGAATCACTTGATGCGCGTATTTTATTTTTGGGTCAAGCAGTTAAAAAAGTAATCAAAAAATGGTCGCCAACACACATGGCAATAGAAAAACTTTTCTTTACCAAGAACCAAACTACAGCCATGAAGGTAGCAGAAGTCCGCGGTGTGGTGATATATGAAGCATCACAAATGGGAATAGTTATTCACGAATTTTCTCCACAAGATATCAAGATTGCAGTGACTGGATATGGAAGCGCCACGAAAGATCAAGTATCAAAAATGACAGAAAAAATTTTGAAACTTTCTCCTAAAAAACGTCTCGATGATGAGATGGACGCACTTGCACTTGGAGTGACTGCATTGGCACATATTAAGAAATAGAATTTAAAGTATTAACAGAAAACCAAATACATAATGGGCGACGGCTTAGCCGTCGCCCATTATGTATTTGGTTTGGTTTTCAAACGAGGAGAACTGGAAAGAAAATAATTCTACTTCAAGAAAATACAAATTTTAAAGTCAAAAACTAATTCTGTTCCAAATCCACCACAGACTTCACTTCTTCGAGTGACGTAATACCTTTAAGTGCTTTGATGATACCGTCTTCTTTCATGTCGAGAATTCCTTGCTTATCACCAACTTTTTTGATTTCTCGCTCACTTGGATTCTGTGGAATTATTTCCTCAATCTTTTCGTCTGACACAATTGCTTCATATATTCCAAGTCGTCCTTTGAATCCAGTGTTGTTACACTTGTCACATCCAGGAGCAGAGTAGAGTGTGAATGGCTTAGTCATATCAATTCCATAAAAACTCAAATCTTTTCCTTCTGTTTGTGCGTCGGTAAGAATTTTTCTAATTACTGTGTCCTCATCTTCCTTGATCGCTCTTTCTTTTTTACACTCAGCACAAAGTTTTCGTACAAGTCTCTGTGCAATTGAAAGGGAAAGGGCAGAAGTCAGAATTTTTGGATTTACATCAAGGTCAATCAATCGAGGAATTACTCCTGCAGCATTGTTTGTGTGAAGTGTAGAAAACACCATGTGTCCTGTAAGTGCAGATTCAACAGCAATTTTTGCTGTCTCGCTATCGCGGATTTCTCCCACCATTATCACATCAGGGTCTTGTCGAAGTGCCGAACGAAGTCCTTCAAGAAATGTATATCCTTTGTCTGTTTCGACTTGTGTTTGTGTGATTCCAGGAAGGTGGTACTCGATAGGATCTTCGATTGTAATAATTTTTATTTCAGGAGAATAAATTCTTCGAAGAAAGGCATACAGTGTAGTAGTTTTTCCAGAACCTGTCGGACCGTTGAGAAGAATGAGTCCATTTGGTTTGATAATTTCTTTTTGAATTACTTCAAAGAGTCTTGGCTCAATTCCCAAGTCCTCAAGTTGTACTTGAATTGATTTCGGATTAAGAATACGCATTACGATCGATTCACCATATGCTCCAGGAATCAAAGATGTACGAATACTTATTTCGTCTTTCTCAATAAAAATACTAAAACGTCCATCTTGTGCAATGTCGTTTACAAGCTTAAGTCCAGAAAGAAGTTTGATGCGAGAGTTGAGAAACTTATGAATCTCAAAAGGAAACTCCATGATGTCTTGCAAGAGTCCATCTAGTCGGTATCGAAGTCGCACATGTCCTTCTTCGGGCTCAATATGGATATCAGATGCGCCGATTGAGATTGCTCCTGCGAGAATCACTTCAAGCATTTTTGAAATACGATGACTAGATGCATCTTTACTCATCTCATCAATCACATGTGGGACATCATTGATTGTATGGATACGTTTTCCAATATCAATAATCGCTTCACCTGTAATATCAAGACCACCTTGGCGTGAGGTTGTTGCCATTGATATTTCTTGATAACGCTCCCATACCTTATGGAGACTCGCAGGTGATGCCATGTACAAATGTACATTGTATCCTTTTGCTTCAAGTTCTTTCTTGAGTGCAAGTACTTCATCGCGTTCTGGTGCACGCACTGCGATGTGTACATCGTGACCAAGAAGTTTGAATGGTGCGACTTCGATATTTTTAGCAAGATCTTCAGGTACGGTACGTAGTGCATCATTTTCTACGAGTACGCCAGCGAGGTTGATGTAGGGAATACTATAGCGAGTTTGTGAAAGCACTTCGGCAAGTTCTTCCTCTTCTTGTTTGCGAATTTCTTCTAATTTTTTCTTCTGTACTTCTTCGTCGTTTTGGCTCATACAAAAAGTATACCGCACTTATAGAAAACCTAGAAACCATCATGATTTGTTGGGTTGTTTGAGTGTTTATATGCCAAGTTTTGATCATAAAGGAGCATCATTTAATCCTTAAATATGGTATTGACAAAAGTGTTTAATTGTGATAAGATACACATAGAAAACAAAAACTGTCTGAAACTCAAAAAAATCGAAAGAATATGACAAAGATCTTTAAAAAGTTGATTCTTATGGCCTGTGTGGTTGTGAGTATCTCGTCCACCGTGGACGCACAGCGCCCAAAGGGGCACAAGTGGTACAAAGGGTCATCCGCAACAAAAGAGTGGATGATGTCTCAGTACAACGGACAAGAAGTTTGGTCTCCGCTTTGGAATATTTCTAAAGACGAGGCCATAAAAGCCCATTTATTTAATCTAACTCAATCATTTAAAATGCTTGGGGTAGATAAAAAAATTGAGACCGGTCATCTTGTATGGATGATCGAAAACAGTGTTGTTGAAACTGTTCCAGGTGGAACAATTTTTACAAACACACTCGTTAAAGATGATGGAGTTGCGGTGTCGTTTGTTGATACTGTTACAGAAGACGGAGAAAAATTTTTCGTGACCGAATACAAAGGTACAAAAATCGCATGGGCGAAAGCCACATGCCTCCAGTCCACGGTTTTGGTTCAAGGAAAAATAACTCCTGAATCAAAACCAGCAACAGAAACACAAACAACTTACACTTATGCGTCAACACCAGAAGTGAATGTGTATGATGGAGATGTAAACGTTGAGGCCCCAATCGTAAATGTAATTGATTCAACCGGTGATACTTATGTTACCAACAATTACTACCAACAATCTGATGATCGGCAATATCAACAACCGCAACCTTATTATGGTTCTGGTTATGGTAATGCTGGGGTGTATGCCCAAGCATCGATTGGCTGGGGGGTGCAGCAACCATTTTGTGGTAATACATGGGGTAACTCAATGTATTATGGACCACGTGGTGGTGGCGGTGTTGTGTGTGGTGGCGGATCTTCAAACAATCAGCCTGTAAATGTTTACGTTGATGTGTATAACAATAATGTGAACAACAACACCAATAACAACAATATCGACATTGATATTCAGGATCCGCATGTGTATCATCCACCAACAGGTGGAGGTCCTGTTGATCCGGGTCCTGGTGACCCTCCAGTTGACGGAGGTGGTGTGGGTGATGGGCCAATTGACCCAGAGTCACGATTCAACAGAAATGTTGGCATGACGAGAAAATCTACACCAAATGTTGCGTACAACACTTCTTCAAGAAGTAATCGAGTTGTTCAGCGACAAACATCATCACAACCAGCTTCTTCAAACAGTGGTGCAGTAAGCACTCCTGTAAGAGATGTGAGGAGTACTCGCAGTAATGGTGTGAGAGGTAATACTCAAACAACATCAACACCTGCACCGGTTCGTACTGCACCGCAACAGCAAAACTCTGAGGCAAAACCTCGAATGTTTGCGAGTCGTGCTGCAAACGAACGAAGCAGTGGAAATACTTCACCTGCACAAAGTCGCACTGGGAATTCTCAACCGAGATACAACCAGCAACAACGTGCGGGCGGTCAAAGTAATTACCAACAGCGCTCACCTCAACAACAGGTTTCAACAGCACCGCGACAAAATTCTCAACCCCGTCAAACGATGAGTCAATCTCGTCCAATGGGTGGAGGAAGTCGCCCGACGGGAAACATGAACCGTGGAGGCAACAATGCAAGATCTGCTGGTGCTGGGTTTGCCAGACGCTAAGAATCAGCTCTACAGAAGGGATCCTTATCCAAGGATTTGGATCCCTTTCATTTTTAAGTGCTTAATACAATATTATTGAGCCTTTAAAAATGTACGGGAGACGTACAGAAATTATAAATTGTGAAAAAAATTTTTATGAAAAATAATACACAGACAAAATCATATGTCGGCATGCTCGCGATTCTTTTCTTCGCGGTATTCGGAGTTTCTGTAGTGTCTGCTGATACTATAAATACAGCATTCAACACCGATCCTTCTGATCGTGCCACAATTCGAGTGACAAACTACACTCAAAACCCAGGTTCAACTGGATGTTGGGCAACCTCAATTCCAGGATCAAGTCCTCAAACAGGATGTTCAAACCAAACTCTCCAAGCCGGAGATCTCGTTTCGGTTGCAATTTATTATCACAATACTGGATCACAAACTGCTGCAAACACACGAGTGAAGCTCAATAGTCCAAGTGGAACAAGTACCTCACACACATTTTCTGGTGGAGTGCTTGCAAACAATGCTTCATATAAATCAAGTTCAGCGACAGTGAATATTTCAAGTTCACAATCACTGACATACCAAGGATGTTTTTGGTATCCAAACCAAACACAATCAGCGCAAAACTGTCCTTCAAGTGGAAATGATGTGTTTTCATCAAATGGACTTTCTATTGGAAATGTTGCACCAGGATGGTCAACACAAGGTTCAGTGGTAATCCGTTTTCGAGTAAGTAACAATACCACAAACCCAACTACCTACGAATGTAACGATGGACAAGATAATGATGGAGATGGTGATACCGACTATCCATCTGATGCAGGTTGTTCTTCATCATCTGATAATTCAGAAAATTCTGACGTAAACAACAGTTCGTCTCCCGACGTAGACACTCGACCTGCGACTGATGTAAATAAGTACACAGCACGCATGAATGGTTATATTGATGCAAACAACACATATGCATATTACTGGTTTGAGTACGGAGAAAATTCATTTTCAAACCGCACCGCTGATTCCTCAGCTGCATATGGAACATCATACCCATCATATTATTTGACTGGACTAAATGATGACACAGAATACAAATATCAATTGTGCGCAAAAAATTCTAACACTTCACGTGTGTGTGGTGGAGTAGAATATTTCACAACTATTGATGACAATGGAAATGGTGGAGGATCATCATCAGATGGTGAACCCTCAGTCACCACACTCTCTGCAGACGATGTTGAAGAAGACGAAGCGCTTCTTCAAGGTGAAGCAGATCCAAATGGTGATGCACTTACTTCAGTATGGTTTGAATATGGAGAAGATGAAGATGATTTAGACGAAACAGTCTATGTCTCATCATCTAACTATGATGATAATGAAGATACAGATACAGTAGACTTCGATAAGAAGATTACTGGACTTGATAATGATACAAGATACTACTTCCGAGCATGTGCAGAAAACTCTGAAGGAGAAGATTGTGGTTCTATTAGATCATTTACTACAGATGATAATGGTGGAAGTAATAATAATTCAAATGATCCATCTGTTTCTACGACTCCCGCTACTTCGGTTGGGTCAACATACGCACGCCTAAATGGAATTGTTGATACAGGTTCTGATGACGACACAGAAGCATGGTTTGAATGGGGAACAAATACAAGTACTTCATTTAACACAAACAAGATTGATGCAATAGATGGATCACGAATCGGAGACGATACGTATTCATACGGAATCACTATTACAAATCTTGCACCAAACACACTTTATTATTTCCGAGCAGTTGCTGAGAATGATGAAGGCGATGATACAGGAAATATTTACTCATTCCGAACACTTGCAGAATCTGTACCTGTTCAACCAACAATCGTGTACAACACTGTAGTTGGTGGAGGAAGTGGAGTAGGTCAATCTCTTGTTATGCTTGAAATCACTTCACGTGACTCATCAGTAGTTCCAGGTGATCTCGTTTCGTACGAAGTTCGTTATAAGAACATTAGTGGTAAGACACTAAAAGATACTGTTCTAAGTATTCAATTTCCACAAGATATTGAATATATCGACAGTACAGAAGGTGATTATTCTGTAAGAGATAATGCACTTACGCTTGACCTAGGAACACTTGAAGCAAACGAAGAAGATGAATTCAGAATTGACGCACGAGTTTCTAGTGCTGCAGTGATTGGCGACTTGCTTACTACGAGTGCAACAATGGCATTCACTACTCCTTCAGGAGCACAAGAAGATGCTGTTGCGTATGCACTTCATGATGTGGTAAGTGGAAGAAGTGCACTTGCAGGACTTGCACTCTTTGGGTTCGATGGGTTTCTCCCAGGAACACTTATTGGATGGCTTATCCTTATACTTCTTATCGTAGCGATTATCGTTATTATTCGAAGAGCGTTTGGGCCACGAGTGTAATTCACTCTAAATAAAAAAACCTCGCACATGTGCGAGGTTTTTTTATTTGTGATAGAGTCGTGAGATGGAGCAAATCTATAAAGAAAATGAGTTGCATGTAGTTGCACAAAATATTGTTCGCGAACTTCGTTCGTTTGATCGGTCTCGTGCAATATTGGTGAGCCTCTCTGGTGATCTTGGTGCTGGGAAAACAACACTTGTACAAGAGATTTCTAAAATTCTTGGAATTAAAGAAACAGTTGTTTCTCCAACCTATGTCATTATGAAAAAATACAATATTGAAAATGATGATACATTCAAAAAACTTATTCATATCGATGCGTATAGACTTGGTGGAGATGAAGAGCTTTCTCGACTAGGGTGGAGTGATTTTGTTGAAGATCCACATAGTATTGTCATGGTGGAGTGGCCAGAAAAAGTTCCAGGAATTACAAGAAACCCGGATTTTTCGATATCCCTTACACATCACAATGATGATTCGCGCAAGATGGTCATGGTTAGGTATACTAAAGAGTAATGGCAAACAAAGAACGAAAAACATTAGTACTATTAGATTCACATGCAATAATTCATCGTGCATATCATGCACTCCCTCAGTTTGTTTCATCAAAAGGAATTCCTACAGGTGCACTGTATGGAGTTTCTACAATGTTGATGAAAATAATTACAGATCTCTCGCCTGAGTATATTGTTGCGTGTTATGACTTACCACAAAAGACATTTCGGCATGAGGCATATGATGGATATAAAGCAGGACGAGTGCAGGCAGACGATGCGCTTATTTCACAATTAAAGGAATCAAGAAATATTTTTAATGCTTTTCATGTTCCAATGTATGATGCACCTGGTTTTGAAGCAGATGACATGCTTGGGACAATTGTGTCTCAAGTTTTAGAGAATGAAAAGAATGTCGACATAATTATTGCATCAGGAGATATGGACACACTTCAGCTTGTTGTTGGTGAGCGAGTGAAAGTGTTCACTTTGAAAAAGGGCATAAATGACACAATTTTATATGATGAAAAAGGTGTAATAGAACGTTTCGGATTTTCACCAAAACTTCTTGTCGATTACAAAGGTCTTCGTGGTGATCCCTCAGATAACATTATTGGTGTAAAAGGTATTGGTGAAAAGACGGCGACGACACTCATCACAGAGTTTGGCACAATAGAAAATATTTTTAAGGCACTAAAGTCAAACAACCCAAAACTCAAAGAAGTTGGTATTACTGATCGAATCAAAAATCTTCTTTTAGAAAATGAGGAAGAAGCACTCTTTTCAAAAACTCTTGCAACAATTCGTCGTGATGCACCTATTTCGTTTGTGTTGCCTACACCATTTAGAGAGCACCTTGATGTTTCAAAAGTCGAAGCACTTTTTCGAGAGTATGAATTTAAGAGTCTCATACCAAAAGTATCATTGATAAAAAATGGGAAAGGTGGCGAAGTCGGATTAATATATGAAGATTCAAAATCGAGTACTGTGCCAGAAATGACTGATTCTGAATTGGCTCATTTGTCGATAATGATGTGGTTGCTTAATTCAGACAAAACCCAAATTACACCAGCTGATATTTTTGCATACACAAACACTCACTCGCTCGAATCTGCTCGAAGTGTGTTACAAAAGGAAATCGACGAAGCAAAAATGACGTACGTGTACGAAAAAATTGAAATGCCACTTATGCCAGTGATTAAAGAAATGGAAACTACTGGTATTGCGCTTGATGTTTCGTATTTGAAACAACTCGGTTCACAGTATCATGCTGAGCTTTCACGGTACGAGAAAAAAATCTGGGAATTTGCCGGAAGAGAGTTTAATATAAACTCTCCAAAACAATTAGGAGAAATACTTTTTGATGAGATGAAGTTGACCGCAAAAGGACTGAAGAAAACCGAAGGCGGTGCTCGCTCTACAAGAGAAAGTGAGCTAGAAAAATTGAAAGAAAGTCATCCGATTATAGAAGAGATTTTTCGATATCGCGAACTTCAAAAACTTCTTTCGACATATATTGATACTTTGCCACTTTTGGTTGGTGAAGACAGTCGTCTCCATGCACGCTTCAATCAAGCAGGTACAACAACTGGACGCTTTTCATCTTCGGATCCAAACCTGCAAAATATTCCAGTAAAAACAGAGCTCGGTAAAAAAATCAGAGATGCATTTATTGCAAAAGATGGATACAGTCTTGTGTCATTTGATTATTCTCAAATTGAACTTAGAATCGCAGCACTATTGTCTCAAGATGAATTCTTGACTCGTGTGTTTGTCGAAGGAAAGGATGTCCACTCGGCTGTTGCAATGAAAGTGTTTGGTGTTGGGGAAGGGGAGGTTACTCAAGAAATGAGACGTCGTGCAAAGGTTATAAACTTCGGAATTCTTTATGGAATGGGAGTAAACGCCCTGAAAGATGCACTCGGAACAGACAGAAAAGAAGCTCAGGTTTTTTATGATAATTATTTTGTGCAATTTCCTAGAATACAAGGATATCTCGATTCTGTGATTGAAGGAGTTAAGAAAAATGGTTACTCTACAACACTGTTCGGTAGAAGAAGATATTTTCCTGGAATCAAATCTCCACTGCCTTTTATTAAGGCGATGGCTGAGAGAATGGCTATCAATGCTCCTATTCAAGGCACAAGTGCAGACCTGATCAAGATCGCAATTGTGAAAGTTCATGACTACTTACAAAATGAGAAACTATTGGATGATGTGCGTCTTGTTCTGCAGGTTCATGATGAGCTTGTGTTTGAGGTGAAAAATGGATGTGATCAAAAAGTGTTAAAAATGATTGAAACAATAATGCAAGAATGTATCCCCGACGAGTATGTGTCTGATTTGGTCAAAGTACCACTTGAGGTACATGTTGCGCATGGTCGAAATTGGGGGGAGTTAAAGTAGTATTTTGGTGTGTGTACTCCTTTGTGTCATCGGGGTATACTATAACCATATGGAACATACCAACGAACTATCTCAAAATAACAAAGCTATTAAAAAAGCAAGCGTACACCATGTGTTAGCTCAGTCGTATTTTTTGTTTTTTATTGCAGTCATATCTGGGCTGTTTTTGAATATGATTTTTCCGATTGAAATCAGCAATACACACCCACCGCAAATGTACGGCATTGCCTTTTTGCTTGTTGGTACGTATTTAATAATTTGGGCACAGCAAACTTCACGAAAGGGAACATCAGAAAGACGAGAAATACATTCTTTAACACACGAACATTTCTTGAGAGGTCCGTATAAATATTTTAGAAGCCCAACACATATTGGGCTCACATTGCTTGTCTTTGGATATGGACTTATTTCAAACGCTCTCTTTGTTGTTGTTACAACTTTGATATTTGCAGTTGTGAGTAGGTTTGTATATGTTAAAAAAGAAGAAAAAATTCTTGAAGAAAAATACGGCAACTCATATTCTGAATATAAGAAAAAAGTAAGAATGTAATTGTATGATTTTTGTACTCACAGGAAACAATCATCAACTTAAGCATAAAGAATTAGAATCCATTATTTCAACACACGGAGGAAGTAATTCTTTTTTTGTAATGTCGTTTGATGAAGAGCAACCACTTAATGTATTACAAGAAGCACTTCGCTCCGAAGATATTTTTGGAAAACCATTGTTTCTAAAAATTACTGTTGAGGATATAAAAAAATACATTGATGAATTAAAAAATCCACTTAGTCGATTTAGAGATTCAAACGATGTGTGTGTAGTCATCGCCTCGTCGCTCACAAAACCTGAAAAGACTTTTTTTGAAAAATACAATGCAGTGATAAAGGAGTATAGTATTATCAAAAAAAAGGAATCACCACTTGTGTTTGCATTGACTGACGCACTTATAAGAAAAGATAAAAAGAACGCATGGATAATTTTTCAGCGTCTAAAAAATCAAAATGTATCCGCTGAAGAAATTCATGGAACACTATGGTGGCAATGGAAAACTCTAGCACTGGTGTCGGGCAAAGAAAAAGTATTGGCAAAAAAAACAATATCACCGTATGTGTTTTCAAAAAGTGAATCAGCAATGAAATTGTTTTCACAAGAAGAAGTACTAAACAATATACATATGTTGATGAGCATGTTTCAAGAGTCTCGACGTGGTGTAAGTAATTTGTTTCATCAATTAGAATTATTTATTCTTACTTATTAAAAGCGCGCCAAAAAATTGGTGCGTTTTTACATGCATATAAAAAAAGACCCTGCGTGCATCACGAGAGTTTTTTGTGTGGTGCAGGCAGAGCCTTATGGTGTGTCTCCTTAGTAGAGACGAGAATGCGAGTTGGTGTTTTATTTTAAGTTGTGTTCACAAAAGAACAGGGTAACGATGACGATGTGGTCATCAGAAAGAACTAATGGCTTGAAAATATCTTTTCGTTTAAATGATCAAATTATCTCTTGATCGAGAGTTGAAAAGTGTTTTCTAAGATCCGCTTAATTTAAGTATTACATATCCCAGATAGGACGCAAGTAGTCTCGTGTGGAAAACAAACACCTTTATAAGAAAGACTAAAGAAGCTTATAATATAAGGCTAATTAGTGATGGTGGTGATGTGAATGAGGTCTGTGTGCGTGTAAATCAATTTTTCCTACAAGCATCATCGTTGAAATAAATGTAGTAAAGGGAACCGCCAGTATGACACCAATTGAACCAATAACAATTCTGATTATTTCGGTTGCAAAAATTTCACGGTTTACAATCATGGTAAATGGAAGATTTGTAGCATGAACAAAAAACAAAAGTAATGGCAATGCTGCCCCTACATATGCGATAGCAAGTGTGTCTACAAGTGCGCCGATGTGTTCTCGTCCAATTCTTAAAACTTTTTTGTATACTTCTTTTTTTGAGAGTGATGGGTTTGTGTGGTGAATTTCTTCAACCGCAATCGCTTGACTAATTGCTGCATCATAAAGCGTTCCAAGTAATCCGATCAAAATTGCACCAAGAAGTAATCCAGAAAAATCGAGTGTTCCACCTGTGTTGAAGTTTAGGTATATTGCTTCTTCTTCTGCGAATCCGGTAAGTCGCGTTGACTGAACAGCAATGGTTGCAAGAATTCCTGTGATTACAATTGTTGAAATCATTCCGATAACCGCAGTGGTTGTTGTTCGATTAAATCCGTGTGTAATATATGAACCAAGAATGATGATAAGTGATGATACACCAATCGATAAAAGTACTGGAGATATTCCATTTAAAAGTCCAGGAAGAAGTATGTAGAAAATAAGTGCAAGACTCCCAATCAAACTTACGAGTCCGCGAACTCCTTGTTTTCCTCCAAAAATAATTGTGACCAACACAAAGAGTCCAACAAAAATTAATAGTGAGTTAAGTCTGTATGGATCAGCAACTGAAAAAAAGTCGCTTCCGTCTGTGCGGACTGTGTGATTTAGGAAAAAAGTTTCACCTTCAGCGAGTTGGATATAGTCATTTGAAAAAGTGGTAATAACATTTTTTTTATCACCACTGATAATTTTTACCTGTATTTCCTGAGTTGGATTAGTAACTTTTGTTGCGGCTATTTCTTGTGAGTCAGTTGAAATAACTTTTAGTACTTGTGCTTTGTATGTCGTTGTAACGTCTTCAACAATTTCTTGCGAGTGAATGGTATGAGGGAAGATAAAGTGCAATAGGATCGCTGCAAATAAAAATTTCTTTTTCATGCTATTACTTAGATACTTTTTTTGATACAAAATAGATGACACTAAGTGTAAAGAAAAGGATGAATGCCATTAGTGGTATTGTCATAAATCCAAATTCAAACACAAATCTTTGTGTGCAGGATGCATTTGCGTCACATGGAATTGCTGGTGTTCCACCAAAATAGAGATAGTTGTGATAGAGCGAAAAGAGACCTCCAATCAGTGAAAGAGCAAATGAATAGGGAAGAATATTTACATCTTTCTTTTTTAATGCCACCCCGAAAAGAATTGCCTGAGGATAAATAAAGATTCGCTGAATCCAGCAAAGTGTACATGGTACAAAACCTACAATTTCAGAATAATAAAGACTTGCAAGTATTGATACAAAGGAAACCACAAAACCAATTTCAAGCATACGGCTTGAGACAAAGTGAAGCACCTTGTCTTCATTTTTGTTCCGTATTGCTTTTATTAGGACAAACAATGATAATCCAAACAAAACGATTCCTCCAATTGAAAGTAGTGTGTTTATAAATTCAGTCATTGAATTATTGTGTGTTTGTTGGTAATACGCACTGTGTTTTTTCTGCAAGAACACTCAATTCTACTTCTCCGTTTAGTGTGGTTCCATCTGCAAAAATCCATGTCGGGTAAGACTTCACACCTTTCTCTGTACAAGTTGCAAGTTGTCCTTGTCCGTCCGGAGTAGAACACTCAACATAAGGGAGTAGCTTTTCTGATTTCCCAAAAGCCTTTTTTTGGTTTTGGCAGTGAGGACACCAAAATGCACCATAAAAAACTGCACCTTTATCTTTGAGACATTGTGCAAAACCGTCGAGCTTTCCAGGGGTTGTGTTTTCTTTATGAATAATGAATCCAAGACCAGCTATTACTGCGATTGTTATTGAAAGCACTATAATTGTTCCTTTTGTCATATAAAATATATTAATTATTATAACGATTTTTTTGAGCAGTTGTTACATACACCAAAAAATTCTAATGAATGCTTTGTAATGGTTTTAAATGTCTGCGATTTTGTGAGTATTTTTTTACTTAACTCATCAAGCCCACATGATTCAATGTCTTCGATTTTGTTACACTTCGTGCAGATAATGTGATGGTGATGAGTTCTGCCGTGATGAATTTCAAAAAGTACTTTGTTTTTTTCGATATGAAGCGTGTCAACAATTCCTTTGTCTGCGAATTCGTTGAGTGTTCTGTAAATGGTGGAAAGATCAACGACTTTTTCAGTGGAAACAAAAAGTGATTCTGCCGAAAGTGGGTGAGTGGTAGAAATAAGTGCCTGTAATACTCGAATTCTTCCCGGCGTGCTCTTTAATCTAAATTGTTTGAGAATGGAATGAGGTGTATCCATACAGAAACTATAGGATAAATTACGAGAATTTGCAATTGCAAAGTATTTGCATTTGAGTATTTTTTCAAGTAATATAAATGCAAACAAGTTGCATTTAAAATTAATACTATGATACAGTATCAAATACGTAATAAAACTATGATCAAAGAGGAAAATAAAGCAAAAAGTTACATGACAAAAAGTGCTTCTTTGGGACTTGGGTTCTTGGTTTTTTTGTCTTTAAGTCAGATGTATCACTTTGTACACGAATCAAATTTTAGTCTGGAGTCAATAATCCTAGGATTGTCTGTGCTGATATTTTCTGTGGGTGTCGGACGAATTCTCGCGAAACATCTTTCTGTGTGTACACACGAACACACAGATGATGTTGATATTACATTTATTCTGTTACTAGTGATCGGGTCTCTTATTCACACCATCTTTGATGGATCGGTGATCCACGAATCTTTTTCTAGTGGTGTAGCTGAAGGAGTTGGTGTGCTCGCAGCAATTTTATTTCATGAGATTGTTCGAACGAGCATTTTGTACCGTATTATACGATTGATGGGATTCAAAAAATCTCTTGCACTTCTCTCTGTGTTCGGTGTTTCATTTCTCGGTGTTGCCGGAGGATATGCATTAGGTGGATTTATTTCACGGTTCCATGAATATGAAAGTATTGCACATCTTATATCTGGAGGAATGTTTGTCGCAGTGACAACTGATTTGTACTACTACATAAGATATCATTATGGAAAGGTGAGGATTGTACCAGTGATGTCAGGAATGGTGATTGCGTATATTGTTGGCGGCTTGGGTGGACATGAATAGTGGAATCCTTACAGAAATGTAAGGATTTTTTTATTGGTACCAATATATATTTCTTAATTAAAATATATTCTCGGAATCACCTCTCCCTTTGGTCGAGATGCTCAATAAGTGCTGGGTAGGAATCTTTCGTTACACGAACAGCGTACCTTTTCGATTCCTACACACAAGCCAAACAGTTGACTTGCTCGGGCGCACAAATTAAAAAACCCCATTCAGGGTTTTTTAATTTGTGCGCCCGGTAGGAATCGAACCTACGACCATCTCCTTAAAAGGGAGCTGCTCTACCGACTGAGCTACGGGCGCATATGTTTATTTAATTTTTTGTTATCTGTTGAAGCCGCTACAACTGAGTTGTGGGCACATATATTTTTACCAAAACTCGCATAAAAAATACTTTTCTGGTACATTCAAAAATAACACATAATATGATTAAAATCAAGAAAAAGGAAATAGTGCTTATACTCGAAAATATCCGAAGTGCAGAAAACGTCGGTTCGATTTTTCGTACCGCGGATGCAGTCGGTGTGACTAAGATATACCTTGTCGGCTACACCCCAGATCCTTTGGATCGATTTGGTAAACCACAAAAAGGTGTTGTAAAAGCTTCGCTTGGTGCTGAGAAGTCGATTCCATGGGAACACTCTGTGTCAATTCTTCCACTACTAAAAAAACTTAAAAAAGATAATTTCGAAATTGTATCACTTGAACAATCACCACGCTCAGTTTTGTACACAAAATATAAAACCCAAAAATGTGCTCTTGTTGTTGGGAATGAGGTTGAAGGTGTTTCAAAAAAAACACTCTCTTGCTCTGATGTGATAATCGAAATACCAATGAAGGGAAATAAAGAGTCGCTTAACGTATCAGTCGCAACAGGTGTAGCATTATTTCAGCTTGTTCGTTAAAAAACAGCACATGTTGTGCTGTTTTTATAGATGTGTTACTTAAAATCAATACTTCGCATTATTGTGTATGCAGTGTTTTTTTCTGCAGTCGAAAGATTGTCTCCTGCAATTGTGAGATCTTTTCCAAACCATCTGTGATAGTACGCACCTGTTACTCCGTTGCCGACTTTCTTTGGTGTTACAAATTTCGTGCTGACTCCGTCGACTGCTTCGTATGCAATAGTGTACAGGTCTTTCGATACAGGCAAGTCTCCTGGTGTTGTTCCGTAGTCAAATGTGAGTGTTGTGATGTTGTTTGTAAATTCTCCAGAATAATATCCATCTCGTGCAGGGATTTCACGAAGCTCCCAGCCTGGAGGGAGTGATACGGTAAAATATTTTGCATTTTCACCGTGATAGTTTTTTGGTGGAACGAATGGTCCTTTCCAGTTTGGTTTTCCTATCTCTCCACCGTATTGCTCACCGGTATCAATGGGAGAAGGGGGTTTTAGAAATGCTTTTTGTTGAGAGATGCGTGCAGGTCCACCGGTAATAATCCATACAATAAATATAATAAGCAAGCCTTTGCCAAGCCACATTAAATCTTTTGTTGCATCGGGTCCTTTTGGTGCGTCTGCCATGTTATTTTTGGTGGACACTACAATAATGCGCACTTCGTCCACCGATTACATTACGAAGTATAACACCAGTACACCCACGTTTCCCACACTTTTCATCTCTTTTTCTGTACACATTGTGGTTGTGGTGAAAATTTCCACGTGCACCATCTATTTGTCTATAATCACTTGTTGAATCTCCGCCAAAATCGATTCCTTTTAGAAGAATTTTTTTCATTGAATTGTATAGTTGAGTAAACTCATTTTTTGAAAGGGAAGAAACTTCTCTGTCGGGTCGTACATTTGCAAGCCAAAGCAGCTCATCAGAATAAATATTTCCAATACCAGATAGTAGAGTCTGATCCATAAGTGCAGTTTTTATTTTCATTGATGGACGCGTAGACAGACGCTCAATAAAATTCTTTTCACTAAATGTTTCCTCTAAGGGTTCTGGTCCGAGATTTTTTAGATGAATTGAGTTGTGTGCGTCGTTTGTTGGAAGTAGTGTGATTTTGCCAAATTTTCTTGAATCACAAAAGACAAGATGTTTTCCGTTTGAAAGTGTGAACACAACATGGATAAATCTGTTATATGGATCTCGTAGTGCTTCGTTCTTTTCATTGCTATGAACAGACCATGAATTAGTTTTTTTGTTGTATGAATATGTACCATAGAGCAAGTGCCCGGTCATTTTCATATGGATAAGTATTGTGTGGCCGCCTGAAATGTGAACAAGAATATTTTTTGCACGTCTTTCAACCGAGAGTACTTTTTGTCCGGATATAATTTTTTTAAATTTTTTATAAAATGCCTCGTCTTTAAGTGTATTTTTAAAATGCGAAATAGTCTGATTCTTTTTCGCAAGATCAGTCCATACATCTACTATCGTCAGTCGTGGCAGAACCTTTTGAAGTCCTGTGACTGTGGTTTGAACTTCAGGCAATTCAGGCATATAAAAGGAAATTATTTTTTACCCAAAATCTTGAGTGCCTCTTTGATTCGAGCATTTGTATCCATGGCTGTATCTGGAATATCTTTGAGTGCATCACGAATTTCATGTTGTTGATAGCCAAGCGCCATAAGTGCTTGTGCTACATCACTTTCAGATCGAAGTGTTCCACTTTCTGCACTGTGCCCACGAAGAGTGAGTTTGTCTTTGAGTTCAAGAACAATTTTCTCAGCTGTCTTTCTTCCGATACCTGAAACTTTTGTGAGGTAGCCAGTGTCACCACTTGCGATTGCGTTTTTAAGTGTGTCGACAGATCCCATGCCGATTATTCCAAGTGCACCACGTGGCCCGATTCCTGATATTTCTATAAGCATTTGAAAAAAATCTAATTCTTCAAGATTAAAAAATCCAAAAAGTTCAATTGCATTCTCTCGTACTGACATGTGTGTCCATAGATTGATACTCTCACCATCGAGTGAGTTGATTCGAGAAAGTGCATCTGTGGTGGTATAGACGAGATAGCCAACTCCTCCTACATCAAGTATTACCGATTTGTCTGTTGTGTGTAGAGGTATCCCTTTTAAGTATGAAATCATGATACTAGTATACCTTATATTTGAGTTGAGATGGATTTGCAAAAATGATTATTTTCTTGTATAGTGTGCTCACTTGGATTTGAGTGTGTCTCACCCAAACCGAGACTTTAGGTGAGTATGTTTCCCGGAAAAACATCTCATTATCGTTAGCTATAGCAAATTATGCCAATAACAAAATCAGCAAAACGTGCACTTCGAGGTTCACTTCGAAAGAAAGCATCAAATGATCGCCAAAAGAAAGCGATGAAAGATACTATCAAAAAAGTAGAACGTCTTGTAAAAGAAAAGAAGGTTGATGAAGCAAAAAAACTTCTTCCAACTGTCTATCAAGTCATTGATAAGACAGCAAAGAAGGGAATCATCAAGAAAAACAACGCCTCACGAAAGAAGTCACGAATGTCACGAATTACAAAATAACAAAGAATCGCCGAAAGGCGATTTTTTGTTATACTAAATGAGTATTAGTAGTTATTAAAAATATATGTCACATTTACTGGAATTTTATGGAGAAGAGTGTCCGCATTGTGTTCGAATGAAAGAATTGGTTACAAAACTCGAAAATGAAGAAGGGGTCAAAGTAGAGAGTTTTGAGGTGTGGCACAACGAAGAAAATCTCAAGAAACAAGAAGAGTACGATAAAGATTTGTGTGGAGGCGTTCCTTTCTTTTTCAATACTGAAACAAAAAAGTTTGTGTGCGGTGAAGCAGATTATGATGAATTGAAGAAGTGGGCGAAGGGGGAGGAATAATAAAAAGCACCAAGAGGTGCTTTTTATTATTGGTGATCTCGGCGGGAATCGAACCTGCATTTCTCCCTTCGCAGGGGAGTGTCCTATCCGTTGAACGACGAGATCAGTTGCTTCATTTGAAGTATTCCTAATGTACACGAAAATAGGATAATTTCAAGTATTAGAAGCCAAACATGTCAAGAAGTTTGTAGATGCCAGGTTCACGAAGTTCAGTGTGCTCAATCTTTTCACTAAGTATGTGATTTATTTCTGAAAGCATGTCTTCGTGTGCAGGTATTGAAATAAGTGGCATGAATGTTCTGTTTGTTAGAAGAAGAATTTTTGACTCTCGTTCGTTGGTCTGAATATCATAGTACTTGATGCTTTCGAATGGAAAGACAATGTTTTTTGCGCGAATTCCATCATTTTTTATTGAGCAATGGATAGTATCAGGTCTTTTTGTTCCGAAATAGCACATCGCACTTCCCGCAATAAGCACTAGAAATGAAAACAGATAATTTTTGAATATAAACGATGTGATTGTGATAGAAAGGGTGCTTATGATGATTGCCCAATACCAATCATTTGATTTTTTGTGATAAAAAAATTCTGGTGCATCCCATTCGATGAGAGGTGTAGTATTCATGAAAATATTGTACCAAATTTATTGAGAGAATGATGTGCGGAGCGAGTTGGCAAGTGTTGAATATTTTTGAGTGAAGGTGTCTTGTGCTTGTTGGATTTTTTTGTCACGCACGATTTTGAGCTGCGCGACACTTTCTCCAAATGTTGTTGCAGAAATTTGCTGGTTGAACTTTCGATGATTTTCTTCCATCGATTTTCTCAATTCATTTTTGAAAAGCAACACAGAACGACCTTTTTCGCAGTCGTTGATAGTTTTCTCAAATACCTTTTTTGACGATTCTTTGTATTCGCTAAGGAGTACTTTTTCAATTGATTTTCTCTGGTTGAATAGTTTTTTTATTCCATCTTTGTATTCTTGCTGTGCATTTTCAATTGCCACCGCTCGTGCTTGCGAGATGTTTTTCACATTTGCAATATATGTGTGCACTATTTTCTTTTGTTCTGGGGTTGTTGCAAGTGTCAGGATTGAATCAGTGTGTTTTTTGAATTTATCTTCTGTGCTTTTCTTTTGTAACGCACGTCTAGATTCGAAATCTGATATTTCACTTCCTAATTCTCTTATAAATTCTTTTTCAACATCATCAAGTTTGCTATCGTGTTGGCTAAAGAGTGCTTCAGCGTTGAATTCTTTTTGTCTAAGTTCGTTGCAGGAAGAACGTGAACTTGCATGAGTAATAACCGGCGTGATTACGCTTATGATTATAACCACCAGATATGAAGTTGTTCGTGATAATTTATTCATAGAGTGATGAAAGATTACTGTAATCAGAAGTACTTGCGAAGCGAATACTACTATCTTGCTCAGAAGAAAAATCTTCATTGTAGGCATTTTCAAGAGAGGCGATTGATGATTCTAGTGGTGATTGGATAGGTGATACACTTTTCGCCATAAAGGATGAATTTTCTGGAGCGGTGATTTCTGTCTGAGTTGATGCATCAAATAGTTCAGGTGTTTGAGGTGTATTTTCTGTGACGAGTGCCACTGGTGTGATGTTTGAATTTTTTGATGAAGAATACGAAAGCACAACAAATAGCACAATAAACACGGGTGTTGCAAATGCAATATAAGGCATGTACTTTGATACGATAGGTTTTTGTTCTGGGAGTGATTGGATAAGCATATAGAAACTCTTTTTGTCTGGATGTGTATCAGAGTTTAAATGTTTGCCAATACCATCAACAAATTTCCATGCATCAAAATACTCACCCTTTTGTTCTGGATGTTTTTCGAGAAGGCTTGCAAGACTAATACCTTTGTCTTTTGCTTCTAGGATGTGTTCTATTATTGTTTCGTAATCGTTGATCATAGTGTGATGTTGTGTTTCCTTAAATACTCTCGCATTGCCTTTAGTCCTCGTGATTGGAGTTGCCGTACTGCTTCTTCTTTCTTTCCCGTAATTTCACAAATCTCTTTCGTTTCTAGGTCGTGAATAAATCTATACGTAATTATTTCTTTCTGGTCTTCCGTCAGCGCTTCCATTGCCTGCGAAATTATTTCTTGTGCCTCACGAGTGCTCGAATCACTTTTTTCCTCCACAAGTTCCTCGGACTTTTTTGAAATAATTTCATCGTCATAAATCACGCGTCCTTGTTTCCTCCAGTGGTCGATGATGGTATTTCGTGCGACGGTAAAGAAGTAGGCGAGTGGAGCACTATTGCCGGATTCAAACCTTGAAATAGATTTGTAGGTTTTTAGAAATACAGTCTGAGCTAGGTCTTCTGCTTCCTCCTTGTTTTTTGTTCGGAGGTAAATGTATCTGAAAACAGGTGTATAAAAAAGGGTGTAAAGCTCCTCAAATGCACCAACGTCTCCGGCTTTGGCTCGTAACACTAGTATTTTAGGATCTTCTCCTGTCATATATAACGTATAGTATACCGCGTTTGTGATGGGTTTTGAAAGGTCGAATGAAGGCATGGTATAACCTATATATGAACAAACAAAGAGATGTTGTCTTTTCAAAACATCACAATCGTATGGCTGTGGCAGTCCTTGATATAGTACATTCAACTGAATCCACCTTTTCGCTTTCCGGTGAGGCAATTGATAATTTTTACTCATTATTTCTCACACATGTGTCTAGGATAATTTATGAAAATGGTGGACGAGTTTTGAAAAATACTGGAGATGGTGTGTTGTGGTATTTTCCAGAAGTTACCACGGAAAACAATGAGTCGTTTTCTGTAGTTACAAAATGCGGTCATGCGCTACTTCAGAAAAGAGACGAAATCAACAAAGAGCTCGCAGAACAAGGGCTTCCAACAGTGTCATATAGAATCAGTATGAGTTTTGGATTAGTGAGTGCCATGTGTGATGAAAGTGGGGAGGTGATTGATTTGTTTGGTGCAACAGTCAACACATGTGCAAAAATGAATAAGTACGCTCCTGAAAATGGATTTGTGGTAGGTGAGGCACTTAATGAAAAATTGAACGAAATTGGAATTGATACAGAAAAAATTTCTGATTTTCAAGTAGGTGAGAATCTTTTGTTCTCAGTGTTTGAAGTAAAGTTATAAAAAATAGCCCATGTAAGGGCTATTTTTTATAAACACTCAAGTGTAATTATATAAACAGAATCAATAATTATTTTTTTTTATTGTATTTTTCTAACACCATTCGAAAAATCATTATAAAAATAGAAATAACCAGTATTCCAAATATCACAGTGATTGCTTTTGGTCCAAAGAATGATCTTATAGCATTTCCTGAATACACCCCTATAAACCCCCATAAGTATGAACCTATAAAACTGTAAATTACATATCGTTTTGTGCGCACACCTCTTATTCCGGCAAAAAGCGAAGGAGTTGAGCGAATAACAGGCAATAATTTTCCAAAAATTGAGACCAGTGCAAGGTGTCTATCAAATAAATCCCATGATTTTTGATGTTTTTCGTGAGATGTAATTCGTATTATCCAAGGGGTGTGACGAAATTTTTTTGCCAAGAAAAAACCCGTCATGTCACCGAGAAAACTTGATGTGCCTACAACAAGGGCTGCAACAAGAGGAGAAAGAAAACCTTCGGTTGCGATACTTCCTGCAAGTAGAGCAATTGTTCCTCCCGGAAGAATTGATCCTACAACAGGTAGTCCTTCAAGAAATGAAAATAATGATAAAAATAATATCTGAGTGGGGAGTGTAAGCGTGCTTGCGAGTGCAAGTATGTTCGAAGATAAGTCAGTCATAAGATTAGTTTAACAGAATAAAAAAATTCATAAAACTATATATCAAAATATCAAACCCGCCTCTGCAAAAAAAATGGCCCGACCAAAGTCGAACTCATTTTTGTTTGCGGAGGCGGTGAGATTCGAACTCACGGACAGCTTTCATTGAGCCTGTTAAATCCAAATGTACTTGAATTATTTAACACACTGATAGTTTTTAAGAAATCTATATAATTTATTTATTATGGACACACCTTACTAGTACATGGAGTAGCTTGAGAAATGGTTTCAATTTGTCCTGTTGTTTCTGCTGACTCACTCTCGGTTGAGGCAAATATTTCAAAAGTATATTTTGTACTTGGTTCAAGTTTGAATTCTAAAACATGCTCGCGGCTATTTTCACTAGGTGAATTTAATGATTTTATGGTTTGATTAGTGCCAGTTTTATATATTTTTATTCTGCTGTTTGATTTGTAATTTGTTTCCCAGCTGATTGTGCATTTATCGGATGGGCAATTTTGTTTTGTTACCGTAATTTTTAGAGGAGTGGATTTTGTAGTAAAATTAAAATTTTGACTTTTCCATTCATTGTTTGCTATGGCTGTAATAGTACCACTATAATATAAATTACTTTCCAGTCCATCAATATCTGTATAGTGTGTTTTTCCTACACCGCCTTTTGAAAAATAAATCTTACCATCAAGAATTATTTTTGATTCACTTGATATACTTGTTTTCCAGTTTACTCTTGTTGAGTTTGATTCGATATCTGTTGAAATTTCATA
>DALYDM010000004.1:38154-38604 GCA_031973235.1 Minisyncoccota bacterium
GAAGGATTTGTGGTTGTTGGAGTTGTGGGTGGAATATGTGTAGGCACTTTTACAACTTGTATTGTTGGTTTCTGAGGCTCACTTTTTATTGGGGTAGAAATAATTGCTTTATCCTCCTGCGAACTTATTTCGGTCTGAGATTCCTTTTCATCTCGTATACTGATAGTTTGTTGTATTTGTTCTTGAGCTACATCTTTTTTGCTCCATGGCCAACGCCAAGTAAGGGGATTCCACCATACAGCCAAAACTACTTGTGGTATAAACAATGCAACAAAAAGGGTGATGATAATATTTTTCTTATTCATTTATTTTGTAAAGCAATTATTAATTTTTATTTCATCAAATTTTCAAATGCTTAACTTTCTCTGTATGTTTGAGCTATGTTGAATTTTTATTTTTTGCGGAGGCGGTGAGATTCGAACTCACGGACAGCTTTCACCGTCTCCTGTT
>DALYDM010000005.1:0-37668 GCA_031973235.1 Minisyncoccota bacterium
ATTTGTTCTGCCAATCTTTGCTTTTCGTTTGTATCCATGACACCAGTATATCAAAAAAATGCGCGAGTCTGTCAGACTTGCGCATTGATACAAATTATTCTTCTTCCGATTCTTTTATTTGAATGTTGAGTAATTTTCGTAAGTTTTTTAGTGCATACCTCATTCTTCCCAACCATGTATTTATACTCCCGCCTTCCAATTCTGAAATCTCGAGAAAACTTAGCCCGCATTCAAATCTTAACTTTAAAAGTAACTGTTGTTCTTCAGGAAGACATGATACTGCTTGAGCAACTCTTTTATACTCTTCACGCTTCATATTGATTTCCATCTTACTCGAATCAAATTGTTCTTCACCACACAAAAACAATATCGACTCAAGATGATTAGTATTTTCAACAGAAACAAAGGTCATTTTCTTTTTTCTTCTAAAGAAATTAATTGATTCATTGTGAACCATTGTCGAAAGCAAAGGTTTAATAGACAACTTATCGGATCCAGATGCCACCACCCTATTATTGCAAACTCTATTATAAAGTTTCAAAAAAGTTTCTTGCACAATATCTTTTGCGTTAGCTGTATCTTTCACCAAGAATAGTGCATAAGTAAGTGCAGACTATAGTATCTTCGATATATTTCATCAAAAGCACTCAAGTTGCCAGAAAGAAGCTCCATTTCTAGTTCTTCATCAGTCATTTTTTTAAAGTCCATAGTCTAAGGTTTTGGTCATAATAACAAAATCCTATCTAAATAAAAAGCCCCGTTAAACACGGGGCAAACACTGCTATGCAGCTAATTTTTGATATTCTTTCACAATTTCAGACACAATCTTTTCACGTCCTGGAGACAATGCTCGAAGCTTTGTAATTGTATCACTAAGCAAAACCTGAGCAACAGAATCTACAGTGTAATTTCCGATCTTCCTCATGGCGCTTGCGACACAAGAAAACAATTCTCGCGAACGAGGTAACTTATTTTTTAGTGAATTAATATCATTCAAAATAGTTTTGTTTTTCTTAACATTCACGATTTCGAAATCACCATCCTGGAACATTTTCGTTGCGGTTTTTCGATCCTTCTCAGAGAAGACTTCCAGAATTAAGGTAATTGGAAGCTTTGTATTTGAAAGAGCTGTATCAATTTCAGTATAGTCTTCGATTTTAAGTGAAGACCATGCAGTCATGAAGTTGCGCGTAGACCAACGTCGAGATGTTTTGTTGAGATCAGCAATCAACCTCACAATTTCTTTCTTGCTGTTTGCTTCTACCACAGTATAAAGTATCGGAAGCCCCAGATATCGAAATGCTTCGAACCTGTGCTGTCCATCCACGATGTACATTTGCTTCACACCATCAATACAATCAGTGATCACAACATTTACAAACGACAACACTCCATGTCTTTGAATTGAATCAACGATTTCCATTACATGTCGCATTTCCACCTTTCGATTAAAATGCAGAAAGTTGAACTCATTATAATTCTTCGAAATTCGCACATATGATGCGGATCCATCCGCACCCTTCTTAAACACCAACCCTTTGGACTTTGTACTTTTTTCTGAAACCACTCCTATAGGACCCTTCTCCTTTTTTGAAGAAGTAGTTTGAGTAGTTTGCGTAACAGAATCTATTTCCAAAAGAGATTTTTTGTTCAACTCATTCACAAATTGTTCATATGTACCAGTGACTCTCAAGAGCTTACCTTGCTTTCTGATTTTGAATTCCTGATTAAGAATCTGACTAAGTTTCAATGACTTATCGAAGTCATCCATAACAAATTCAAAAGTAATTTCCTCAAGATTTGTTGCGGCGACAACAGCAGATGAATTTCGCACTGCACATATTGCATACTTCGCATGAGATGATTCTTTTTCAATTCTCTCCATATACTTTAGAAGGTTTTTGCGTACAGACAACACTTCTCCTGATGATGGATTCTGCGATACGATAATCTTTTTCTTGTCGTACGAAACAATTCTCGTCATATAATTTTCTTCCTTTTCAAGAACAGAAAGTATCTTTACGACAATCGAGTAATCAGAGCACCGTATATCAAGATTTTTTACTCCTGCATTGTTTGTGCCAGTGAGGACATAGAAGCTTCTTTTTCCACCTGCCACAAGCTTTGTTGAAGATTCAATATAAGCGACAACCGCATTTCGGAAATTCCCAAACTCTGATACTTTTCTACCTGCGGAAGATTTTTGATCATCGCTTTTGGGAGCATTCGCAACCGTTTTATTTTTCTCTTGTGCACACTGCTTATAATAGCGCTCAGTAACAGAAATAATAACTCTTTTGCCATCCGAACTCTTTCCGTACTTCATATCTTGACCATAGTTTCGCTCAAGCACATTAACAATTCTGTCTTGAAGTTTTTGATTTACTTCATCAAAATTGATAGTAAACGACTTGGTGACATTGGTACTGCTTATATCATATGTACTTATATGATTAATTCTATTCGCAGTAAGATTACTGATTATTTCATCGCGAATCTTTCGTAGAATACGATGCACTTCATGGCTTTCTTTTTTTGACATGGTTCTAAGGTTTTGCCCTACACTACATCAAATTTTTGATTATGTCAAAATACAATAAACACCCACCAAAGTGGGTGTTTATTGTATTTTGTATACTTTTCTATCGCCGGTGATTGCTAGGTATTCGAGGGTGTTGTCATCAATCCATCGTGGTTCGTGCCAATGAGTAGTGTCGTCCACTTGTTCAATAATTCGTTTTTCTTTTGTATATATATTGTATATACCAAAATTGACCTTCACCTCTTCTTTTCTCCATTCATCGCGAGTTTGTTCCTCGATATCCTTCCATCCAGACCACTCTGGTCCATCATCAAATGTGGTCCAGCCAGTATTTATGTTTATCTGATCACCACCCATTGTTCCAAGATATGAATCATATACATTGTACGATCCATCAATCAAATTTACTCGAATATATCCTGTCACGTCAGCTTGATCATTAAATGGTACAAGAAAATATTTTCCATCATCAGACCAATGTGCATTTTCAAATAATATATCTCCATAAATATCAGAATTTTCTCCAAAAACGTCATTCTTCAAATCAATTACTGCAACATCTTTTAATGTTTCAATATCTTTAACATAAAGTAAGATATCCTTATAATCTTTTCCTCCTGACATAAATCCATGAGAAAGGACAACAAAACGCTCGTTTGGATCTATGGAATATCCAAGATTATAAATGAAATAAGAATTATATTGGTCTATTCGCCGAGTAAAATCCAAAATTTTCTCACCTTCTCCCATATAGTCATATCTCCATAATGAAGCATCATATCCTACATCGTTCGGCTTTCTTTCTACATTTTTAAATTTCGTAGTGTAAAAATGGCATTTTGTTTTAGTAAACGTATTACCAAGAGAATTGAGTTTTACATCGTTTACTATAATAGATTTCTTCTCAGAATCAACAAGTACATCAACCTGCATGTCACCAACATATCCAACAGGATATTCATTGATCGTGTCATCAACATCCAGGAGTGTAACTTCTCCTAAGCACTTTAAAGAATTATCAGTATTACTTTTTGCATTGGTCTTAGTATAACCAACAACATCATTACTCACAGCCTCATATGTATAGTTCAAATAACACAACGCTCCATGTGCCACAAACCCGACGAGCACCACGTGTAGTAAATATTTTTTATAGTTGATATCCTGGTTCTCCATTTGAGGAAATTGTAAAATTAATAATTTTTAACTTAGGAAATGTATATACAACCGGAAGGGTGTCATTGTTTGTGATAGTGACAATTGTTTGGTTGGTTGATTGAGAATACTCCGCATTTACCATCATGTTACCTACAGAGATCACTTGTTTAAACCATACGGAAGGTCCACCATTTGTACTCCAATCATAACTGATCCATACATATGGAATATCTTTTTCTTCATTATTTATAGTAACATGATTTAACTCAAGATTGATTTTCCCTATTGCAGGAACTCTGTATCCGGGCACGATATCAAAATCAGCTTTTGTTGAATTTCCATATCTGTCAGATACTTCAAAAATATAGTCACTGCTGTTTAGTGTATTAATAACAATTGGCATGTTTTCATCAACTCCACTTAAATTCCAACTTTTCTTTTCATCTGGGTTCAAAGAAAGTTTGAGCTTCGGAGATATCATATCTACTTTTTCGTCTTTCAATTTAATCGTTGATGTTGTGCTCGTAACAGAAAATGGTTGAATGTCATTTTCCAAGACATCGCCTTCATAAAAAGTTGCAATCTCGGCACCATTAGTGCTTATATTTTCGATATCAAGTCTATATTCACCATTCCCTGTTCCAAAAATATCAACATCATAATTGCTGCCAAGATTTGGAACATATGCTGTTTTCCATTCATGGTTATCTATATATTCATCATCAGACTCAGGATTTCCAATTGACTCTGAAATATATAGCGCCCCAGGAATTTGTTCAAAAATTTTTCCAGTTAAAGGATTTTTTCCAACACTTCTACCAAGTGAATCGGTTACTAATATATCAGCAGGTGAAGCCATGTGGATTTTTGTGTAATTCTGCGCAATACCATTAGAAGGCCGGAACAGTCTAAGTCCATCATATCCATTAAAATAGGTTCGAATTTTTTTACCTTCGACAGGCTGATCATTTAAGGTGTATGTATCATAATTTGCTGGGTCACGAATCTCGTACGTATCTTGAAGCTTATTACCAATCACAACAAAATGACCTCCGCCTTTTGAGTTTGGTTGCTTCCTTTCTTTTTTCATATATGCAATTGCTGGACGATCTTGGTTTAAATACTGATCCAATTTTGCATTATCCATACCTTCTGTTCGATCTGCAAATTTAATTTGATTACCTGAATAAGTTCCAACTTTATACCAATCAACATCACCTCGATGACCGTATCCGTTATTTTCATTTAACCAATCATTTAATGAAAATGGATTTATTCCATCACTCTGATTATCAACATTATCAACTTCATAATAATTTAATACCATAACGGCAGAAGTGAGCGCACAACCACATGCACCTATACTCTTACCACAACCCTTTTTCCCTGTTGTAGAATCTATATAATCTCCGCGACCATTTGCATAAATAAAACCAGACCAACCTAATGTTAGATCAATATCAGGGAAAGGTGACTGGTTTTGTGTAAAGTGCGGAACTGGTTTTGAAATAAAATCTATATCATTTTCAGAATTATTTCCGAATTGATACCATTGACCGACCGAACCATCAAAGTTTACAATTCTCGCACGCCATTTATATGAACCCTTTAGTATTGGATTTACAGCTATAACCAGTTTTTCTGTATTAGATTGAAATTCAGACACATGTGTAGATGTACCATCAAATACTTCATTGTAGTGTTTTATTTCTACTTCGATTTTCTTTTGCACACTACTATTTTGTGTTTCTATTGCAAATGAAAATCTATCACTTGTATTAACACCGCCAATATCAATTTGAGTCAATTCATCCATTTTCATTTGAAATAATTCTGGTGCAGAAACACTAGTAGTCCACGGAATATACGGCGTATTCACCAAGCTTAAATTATCGCCTTGTCCGTTTGGATTAAGAATAAGTTCATGTGGACCACTTTCATGGCCCCACCAATTATTTCTCAAATCCACCGGTGCTGGTTCGACAAATTGTTCAACCTTAACTCCAAACTCTGTATTGTCATGAATTGAGTTATTCGATATCACACCATATGCATTTGAACCAATCTGCATTCCGATATTATTATTTCTTATTTCTGAATTTGATATATAAATTTCACTATCTTCAGCATCAGGTAGAAGCGATTGAGAAATATATTGGTTGAAAATTCCATAATTTTGATAATTTTCGACAAGTGAATTTGTCAAAGTAAGATTAGAATGAGCTTTTACTGAAATACCAATATATCCACCAGAAAATACACATCCATCACAAGAAAATATTGCATATTCATAAAGCGAAACACCGACTTCATTTGTTGAGTCAAACACTGCATTTGTAAAACTAAGAATTCTCCCGTCTGACATCGCAAAGGCTACCCCGTTGTGCTTATATTCAATATTTTCAACTACCATTGGCTCAGGTCCAAAATTTCCTCCCCCTACAAACAAAGCTTCGTTATTATATGAAAAATAAGAATTCTTAACATACCCACGATTTATAATTAATCCATTACCAGAATAAGAAAATTTAATATGATTAAATTCAGATGATAGAGACTGCTGAGGATCTACAAACAAACCCTCCCAGTCAAACATTTCTGGTACTGTCATATTTCCATCTCCATTCGTATCACCACCAACATCATCCTTGTATGATGTAAAAATTATAGGCTGACTCTCTGTTCCATTCGCAATAATAGCTCCATCAATGACGTCAATTTGTGCTAGTTGACCCGCACCTGCAAAAGTAAATTTAATAATAACTCCTGGTTCTATTGTAAGAGTTGCGCCTGATTCGACTTGAATCAGATCTACAACATACGGGCTTCCTGAAAGTGGAAGGGTTGTATTTGTTGTTATATACACATTCGATCCACTTAAATCAGTAAACGCCAATGCGTGCTTCGCAAAAAAACTACACAATAACACAATACATATTTTTATAATTATTTTTTGTATTCTATTCATACAATTTGTAACACCGTATTTTGAAAATCAAAATACGGTGTTGTTACTTATATATAATTATTCGCTCTAAATACTTCTTCAAAAATTGCGATGGTGTTTCGTGCTTCTGCTTTGCCGAGGATGTAGGTAGAACCTTGGTGTGCGATGTTGTTTCTCACTCTGTGTGCCCACCATGCTCTGTCGTGTCCCGGAAAATCACTTGGTTCAATCGCCTTCAACTTCTCTCCAATAGTTCCCTCTTTGTATCCGAGTGTTACAAGCAAATCTTCGAGCATCAAATCGGCTTCAAGTATTGCGAGTCGCCAATCTGCGGGAGTGTCTGACTTGATATGCTTTTGTACTTGTTCCCATCGTGGATTGACTATTGGCATCGGTACAGGATCTTCGGATACATTCGCTTCCGCAAAGAGTGCCTTATGTGCCTCGTGCTCCTTTTTGTTGATTTCAAATATTCTAACCCATGTATAGACAATCACTGCAATAAGTAAAATCGCAATAATAGAAAATATTGCTGCGATGACATTTATGATTTGAGAAAAATCAATTGCGCCACCAGAAAAAAGATTTCCGAAGAATGTATAAATTGCTCCGAAAATATATTCGAGATTTAAAAAGTTAGGTTCAAAGACCTGTGGTTGCATACTTCTCTATTATTCCACGTTTTCGAAGTCTTTTCCAATGGAAAAAAGTATGTGTTCTCCACAGGCTGGCCCCATGAGATGAATATCAAGCGGAAGACCTTCTTCAGATTTTCCAAATGGAATAGTGAGTGCAGGAATTCCTGCAATATTTGCAGGCACAGTGAATACATCAGAAAGATACATCGCTACTGGATCATTTGTTTTTTCACCAAATTTAAATGCGGGTGATGGAGTGGTGGGAGTGATGACAGCGTCTACTTTTTCAAATACATTTTGGAATTCTTCAGTGATTACCTTTTGGAGTTTGCGCGCTTTGTTGTAGTACGCATCATAATATCCATGCGAGAGAACATATGTTCCAAGCATGATTCTTCGGCGTACTTCTTTGCCAAATCCTTTTCCACGAGTCTTCATATAAGTGTCGATCAAATCCTTTCCCTCTTCGCGAAGTCCATATCGAACTCCATCATAACGAGCAAGGTTTGAAGACGCTTCTGCAGGAAGCAAAATATAATACACCGCGAGTGCGTATTTGGCATGAGGGAGCTCTACGTCGACAATTTCATATCCTGCTTTTTTGAGTTCATCGAGAGATTTTTCAAAATTTGCTTTCATGTCATCGCGAAGTCCATCTTTGAACAAATGCCAAGGTACACCAATTTTCTTTTTGAGTGCGCGTGATTTTCCTTCAACTCTGACATCTTCAGTGATTGTTGTTGAGTCCATAGGATCAAATCCTGAAATAAATGAATGCACAATTTCAGCATCTTCAGTATTTTTTGTGAATGGACCAATCTGATCGAGAGATGATGCAAGTGCACCAACTCCGTAGCGAGACACGCCGCCATATGTCGGCTTGAATCCTACAATTCCACAAAGCGATGCAGGCTGACAAATAGATCCTCCTGTATCTGAACCGAGTGCAAACAGTGCACCATCCATAGCCACAGATGCAGCTGCTCCACCTGAAGAACCACCTGGTACACGTGATGTATCAAGCGGATTTTTTGTTGGACCATAATATGAATGCTCAGTCGAAGAACCCATCGCAAATTCGTCCATATTTGTACGACCAAGAATCACTGCTCCTGCCTCGAGAATCTTTTGAATTGCAGTACCATTGTATGTAGCAACATAATGTTCGAGAATTTTTGAACCAGAAGAAGTGATGTGTCCCTTGTACAACATATTGTCTTTGATCGAACAAGGAATACCAGTCAAAAGTGTCGCAGTACCATCGTCAAACATTTTCTGCGCACGTGCTACTGATGCATCAATGTCAGAAAAAATTTCAATGTATGCATGGATTTCTTTGTCTTTGTCTTGAATCACTGAAAGATATGCATCGACAAGTTCACGCACGGTGAACTCACCATTTTTCAAAGATTCATGCGCTTTTTTTATTGTGAGATTTTTTAAATCAATAGACATAGAATTAGAGAATTTTCTTTACCTTAACAAATCCATCCTGAGAATCTGGAGCATTTTTCATAATCGCATCGGTATTGGTACCTGTCTCATTCATGACAACATCATCTCTCATAATGTTTCTATGGTCAGGAAGAGTGAGGTCAACATTACTTGTATCAACCTCTGAAATAGTATCGATATATCCGAGAATTGATTTCATATCAGAAAGAAGTGCCTCTTTTTCAGATGCATCAATATCTATACGAGCGAGGTGAGCGAGATGCTCAATGTCTTTTATTTCCATAGTGTGAGTATACCCAAATAGACACGAACAGTCTACTTTTGACAGATATGATTTACCTGTTGTTTTGCGTATTCGATTGCCTGAAATGGCAGGCACTCACTTCCATCCACTGAGACAATATATGGTTCTTCGCCAAACGAAATATAATGATGGTACAATTCTTCGGCACTCATGCCTTCAGTTTTATTGCTCAGCAAAAAATCCTCCACAATCTCTTCGCACTTTGCATATGCTTCTTCGTATGTCGCAAAAGCACCATACATATAGTCATTCTCTGGAGTATCAAATCGAGAATTATCTGACGCTTTTACAATAAATTCTGGTGTGTTCATAACAAAAAAATAGCACAACCAGAATAAATAATCTAGTTGTGCTATTTTTTTATAACCCTGAAACCATTTTACAATTTACTACAGTGCCACCAGAATAGTTAAATGAAAATGACGGGTAATTAAATGGTGGATCAGGAAAATCAGTAATCCACGCATCACCAATATTACCTTCAAATTTACATGAATATTTTCTATCAATCAACTGCGATGGGTAATTGGACACAGAATTATCATTTTGATTTAAAGTATTTTTTTTCTGATCTATCGCGTTGTTCAAATTTAATACTTTTGACAATTCACCCTCACTTGGCATTTTTGCAACAACCAAATTACAGTTAGCACTTGTCCATATTTGAAAATTTTGAGGGGGGTTATCAGTAGGTAAATCAAAAATAATGTTACTAGAACCTAATGAATCTGTGCAATTGTATAAGTACGGCCTATTTAGAATTTGACCATTATTATCCAAAGAATCATCACTCAAACCTACACGACCATTTTCATTTAGCGATTTTTCTGCAAACTCTGAATCAAGACTTGTTGCCTTTTGCAAATTCAAATAATTATTTACTGGAAACAATCCACCTAATATAAAACCAGTTATTAATGCCAAAGTGACACTAAATGCTAATTTTAAATCTGGAGATTTTGAGATTTTTATATTATCTTCCATCTTTTAATAATAAATTACTAATAACCATATTATATCTCATTATAAAATACCTGCAAATACCTTTTCATCAAGAATTGGCACGCCGAGTTTTTGCGCATCATCAAATTTCGACCCTGGATTCTCACCTACCAGCACATATGTGGTATTTTTTGAAACACTACTCGATACTTTTCCTCCTCTTTCTTCGATAAGCTTTTTTGCATCATTTCTTTCAAGTGTAGGAAGTGTGCCAGTAAGAACAAATGTCATACCTGTAAACTTTTTGTTTTTGGTGTCGGGCTTTACAATCGAGACTCCGTTTTCAAGAAGTCTTTCGACAAAATTCCTATGTTTACTTTGTGCAAAATACTTTACTAGACTTTTTGCAACTACTGGACCAATATTTGGAAGTGCATTGAATTCGTCTTCTTTTGCATTGAGTATTTTTTCAAGTGATCCAAAGTGATTTGCTATGTCTTTGGCTGTCTCTTCTCCAACATGAAGTATTCCAAGTGATACCAAAAACCGCCACAGAGAAATCTTCTTGTGTATTGAAATAGAATCAATAATATTTTTTGCAGATTTTTCTCCAAATCTTTCAAGTCCAGACAAGTCTGATTCTTCTAATACAAACAAATCACTCGCATCGGTAATAAGCCCTTCTTCTTGAAGCCTATCGAGAATTTTTGGACCTATCTCGTATATTTCAAATGCATTAACGAAGTGTTGTAATCCTCGTCGATTTCGTGCTTCACAATCATTGTTTGTACAATAATACGCCACTGTCTTGTCTGTACCTCCTTCACGTTTTTCTACATCTGCATTACACACAGGACATTTCTTGGGCATGATGAATTTTTTCTCTTTGCCTGTACGAAATCGTGTAAGAACTTCTACGACTTCAGGAATCACATCGCCTGCTTTTTGTATGACAACAGTATCACCGACGCGAATATCGAGACGATGAATTTGGTCCATGTTGTGAAGTGTGGACTTCGACACAGTTGAACCAGCCACAAGTGTCGGTACGAAATGTGCGAGTGGAGTGAGCACTCCTGTACGACCTACATTTACAGTAATATCCTTCACGATTGTAGTTGCCTTTTCTGCTGGATATTTATATGCAATTGCATATCGAGGTGCCTTTCCCACAACACCAAGTTCTTCCTGTAACGCGAGTGAATCTACGGCAATGACAAGCCCATCTGTACCGTAAGGAAAATCTTCACGCATTTTTCCTATCTTTTCAATATAGGGAATTACTTCTTCTAATGTTTTAAATTTCTTTTCATGGTCATCTACCACAAAACCCAGCTCTCGAAGTAATGCATGCTTTTGGCTATGAGTACGCGGAACATTTTTCCAACCATCAATCTCAGCAATGTCATACGCAAAAAAATCAAGGTCACGCTCTTGTGTAAGACGTGGATCAAGTTGACGCAAACTTCCTGCTGCAGCATTTCGAGTATTTGCAAAAGCTGGCTTTCCTTCTTTTTGATTTCTGGTGTTTAATGTACGCCATACTTTTTTTGACATGACTGCTTCACCACGAATTTCAACATACTGAGGGAATGGCTTCGGGAGTGAAAGTGGAATGCTTTTTATCATTTTAAGATTTTCGGTAATATCTTCCCCAATAAATCCATCACCACGTGTTGCACCTTTAACGAATATTCCATTCTCATACATCAATGACACTGCAAGTCCATCAAATTTAAGTTCAGCAAAATATTCAAATTGTGCATGCGGAGCAATCTTACGTATGCGAGTTATCCATTCATCAATTTCTTCAATAGAAAAAGCGTCGTTTAATGAAAGCATGCGTACTCGATGTGTTACTTTTTGAAATGCATCAAGTGGCTTTCCCGCGACTCTGTCGAGATCGCTTTTCATTGATTCATATTCTGGGTGCTTTTTTAAAATAATGTCTAGTTCTTTGCGCAACGAATCATAGACCTCATCGGTAACCGAGGGGTCATTTATAACGTGATATCGATAGCGTAATTCTCTGATTTCGTCTACCAAATTTTGTATTCTTTTGATTATTGCGGGGTTTTGCTCCATATAAAAAGAGGCATTTCTGCCTCTTTAGAATACCATATTTTGATAGTTTTTACGGAGTAGGAGTCGCTACTGCTTCGACATATGATGCACGCACTGCACGCTCAACGAGCCGAGAAGCTGCTGTTGTCCCAGGTATAATCGAATCTCGTGCGACACATGACATATTGTATCCCTTTGATTCAATCTTTGTATAATACACTCCGCTTTCTTCTACGTACTTATGGACCTCAATTCGTGCACAACTATCACCTAAATCAAACTCATATCCGAATGCGTAGCTTGGTGTTAAACCTTCATTGTCATAAGGTATTGGACTAAAAGAATTATTTTGTGTCATTCCAAAACAATCAATCTGCGCACCACCTGCGGTACGTGGAAATACCTGCTTTTTTATATCCCAATACAATAGACATTCAGCCCCACTATCAGCTGCAAAGAATGCACTGTTTGCTTCTCGTGCAGATGATGACAGTACAACTTCTTTGTATGAAATATTTGCAATACCGATGGAAATCGCAAGAACAATCACCGCAAGTAATACGGCAAACACCGCAACAAAACCTTTTTGAGAATTGTGAGTTGAATAATTCATATATTACGGTGTGATTGTGTTAGTAAACCAATTCGTGAGATATTCTTTTGATACGACCTCTTTTACTCCACCACTTCCTTGTATCCATGACACTGTCGAAATAATTTCAACACTATCAGCATCTATACCATTTATTTGAATTGTTCTACTAAATGGTGAATCATCTCCTGAACCTTGATTGAGGTAATATGCGGGATCACCCAGTGTGGTATCTCTTTTTAGCCGACAATCATCTTGTGCAGGACATGAGACAATATCAACACTTCCGAGATCTTCGTATAGTGGATTTATATCACACATACCTGACATACACGGAGTGAGTGCTGACAAAAAATCATTCCAGCCATCAGTTGAATTTGTGAGAAGTGCACTGTCTCGAATATTTCGAACAATCTCAATTCCTTCTTGCGAAAGGGCAGTTGCAACAAGTTTGTTTTTTGCATACACAGTATCATTTATACCTTGAGAAGTTATCACAATCATTCCCACCACGGCAGACGTAAAAATCGCGAGCGAAACAAGTGTTTCAACGAGGGTAAATCCTTTTTGATTTTTAAATATAGATAAATTCATATAGATTATTGTTCCAATACTCGTTGTGATACTGTTGTTTGAATATCAAACGGTGTTACGATATTTTTATATGTAACAGTACCAGAAAGTCGAATAATAACTCTAGGTTGAACACCGATTGTCTGTGTTCCAATAACAGTAAATCCAGATTTTGACCTATCAATGACTATTTCAGGAGACGTTATGCGAATAAAATTGTGAATACTTCCTCCATAGGTATTTTGTGACATCTTATAGATCCCACCATCGTCAAAAATAAAATATCCCATTTGCTCAGAAATGTCTGTCACATCTTGCGTATTTGCATTCATCGGATCAAATGAAAGACTAAATGATTCGTCTCCAGGCACGCAATCTTGTGTGAGAAAATCAACGTTGGAAATTGAGAAGGTGTATCCATCAGAATTACTTACACTTCCAGGATTGATTGGACAACGATAATTACTTCCAAGGCGAATGTTTCGAGACATGTCTTCGATAACAAAGCTCAAATTGTCATTGATTGCGCGCTGTGACTGACTCTTCTTGTGTGCATTGTTGGTTGAGAGCACAGACCCGATTCCAAAGACCATAATCACAACAAACAACCCGACTGCAATCATGACTTCAATGAGCGTAAATCCTTTTTGTTTTTCAAGTAAAAGTTTTTTCATACTAATCTATTGGAATATCATTTGGATTATCGACACCGATATCTTGAATATTTGTAACAAAAATTTGTCCGAGAATTGTGGTAATTATTGCACGCTCGTCACCTTTGACTGAACGAATCTTTATTCCAACTTTTGATCTCGGTGTTCCATCGTCTGCTACATATAGTCTTCCTTCTGGAAATGGGCGTCGGAACAACAATGTTGCTTTTGATTCTGTATATAACCCACCATCACATTCTGCATCTTTACAGATTCCAACGATAGTGTCACTTGTATTCATTCGAATCATTGCAAGACACTCTGTGCCAGTAATTGAATAATCACACCCTGTTCCAGATGTATCATAGAAATCATTTCCATTTCTGTCGGCAAAAAACACCATACTTCTTCCATCCAATTCTTCTGTGTTACTCGGATCAATGTTGAATCGAACTCCGTATGTAGGTGCACCTTCTTTATTTAAATCTGGATCAGTTTGGAAAATTGTTGGATCAATACCTGAAAGAGCACTAGTTTGTGCTTGTTTAATCTGGAGTGCAATCTCTTGTGCAAGATTTTGTGAGGTGATATTTGTGCTAAAAGAAGAAAAGTTGAAAAGTACAACAGAGGCGATGATAGAAAAAATACTCATTACCACAATAAGCTCAATGAATGTGAGACCTTTTTGTGCAGAATACGAAATAGATTTTCTTCTGTTGTGTGTATAGGTACTTTTCATGATTATTTTATGAGAGGAATGCGATCCAGTTCAAACTAAAAATAAATGTGACACATGTTGCGCACACAAGGAATGGTCCGAATGGAATCTCACTTTTCATTGTAAACCTGTATCGCTTCAAAAGCAATAAGAATATCGACACCAATGCTCCCAACCAAAATGCAATCAACAGCGCAGTAATACCTTGTGCAACTCCGAGCAAAAATCCCATACCAAGTGCGAGCTTCACATCGCCAAATCCCATCCATTTTCCTTTTGAAACCCACCACAAAAACAAAAATGGCGATGCAATAATCGGACCTGCCAACACCTGAAGAAGTGTTGGGACATGTGCCATCATGATATTCCCTGTTTCAAAAAACAGAAGCAAGAATGACATAATAGAAAACAAGTACGAAAACTGATCAGGAATAATTCCATGCTTTAGGTCATATACAGCAATCACCACCAACAGTGAAAGTAAGTATCCATAAAAAAGTGTTTTAGTGATATATGTCAGAGGTGAAAGCATCAATAAAAATGAGAGCTTCCATGCAAGTAATGCAAAAATCACTCCTGTCAAAAATTCAACAATCGGATACTGCGGAGAAATTTTACTTTTACATTTTGTACATTTTCCTCGTTGAAACAGATAGCTAAACACAGGCACAAGCTCATGCCAATGCAGTGTCTTACCACACGAAAAACACATTGATCTTCCCCCTACTGTTCGCCCTGAATTGTGTCGAAGGATTACTACGTTCAAAAAACTTCCGATAATTGTACCGAGAATAAATGAACTGATGATTAGAAATGGAACAATACTACCTTCGAATATCATATTTATACTTATTGTTTCCTGTTTGATTATCTGCACCACTAAACACAGAGTTGTCAGTAAATGTAGTACCAGTACCATTTGGGCCCTGTCTGCAATTTGTAGAATTTGTACTTACAAAATCACTATCGTTTTGAAGAACTTGATTGTTATTTTCGAGTGATGCACCCAGATGATATCCGACACATGCAGATCCAGTAGGTGTTAATGACTGTCGGATTCCTGAGTAATTATAAAATGCGCCAGTTTTTGGATCACGAGGAAGTGGCCAAAGATATGGTGCGAGAGGGTTATTTGCTTGATTTTGATTTGTGGCAGAATACAACTGTGCACGACTTGGGTACACACCGTTTACGTTGTAGTACATTTCAAGTGCATTTACCATTTGACGGAGCTCTTCGATACGTTTTGCATCTCTACTTTTACTTCGTGAAGAGTTAAGTGCAGAAAGTATAATTGCTGAGAGAATTCCAATGATTGCAATCACCACAAGAAGCTCGAGAATAGTAAACCCTTTTTTATTATTAGTTTTCATACAAGTACAATTTATTTATAATTTTTATAATTTATATACATGTTGCTTCCGCACCAGAACCCCCGCCCGAAGCAGCACCTTCCTTTGCGATTCCTTGATAATTTACACACCACTCACCTCCAGCTTTCAATGGCATTGACACTGCCCAACTATCTGGATTGTCTCCCAATGCACATGTTGCTGACCATGTCTCTGGGTCATATTGATCTGAGATCATAGTAATTTTACCACCAATTCCATCTGTAGTATTAAACACTGTTCCATCTGTCTGACACACTAGCGCCGATGACGTAGCAGCAATCGCATTCACATCACCACGATACGAACCAGATACAGTATGATATAGCTCAGCTTGCGATCGAAGATTTGAAAGATTCCCTTTCGTACGTGCATCAATTGATTTGTTCTTTGCGGATGATAGTGAGGCAAGTATAATCGATGCAAGTCCACCAATGATTGCAATCACCACAAGAAGCTCAATCAGTGTAAACCCTTTTGATAAATATTTTTTGTTCAAAACAGAATGTCTCCAAGAAAATGCATTCATACAAAAAGTATATCACGCAAATATAAAAATACTCACACAAATGTGTGAGTATTTTTATATAGTTTTAAACTATTAAGCACATACTCCTGCTGTTGCTGTACCTGATCCTGCTGATCCAGTATTGTCTACACACCATGTTCCTGAACTCTTAAGTGGACTTGAGATCGCCCATGATTGTCCATCTGAACTTGTGTTACAAGTTACTGAACCTGTACCGTTTTGTGTATCGATTTGACTAATCGCTGATGTAATAACTGAATCTGCGAATGCTCCACCTGTACATGCTGAAACAGATGTTCCATATGTTTGACCATTGTTGTCATACCATAGTTCTGCTTGTGCACGAATGTTTGCCATGTTTGACTTGATTGATGCATCTGCTCCTTTTGATCGAGCTGAGTTAAGTGATGCGAGCACAACTGATGCCAAAATACCGATGATTGCGATAACAACGAGCAATTCAATAAGTGTAAAACCTTTTTCTTTATTAACCATATTAAAAAATTATTTATTAATCTAAATTACTTCTTGTCTTTATCAATAAAGACACGACCTTGTAATGCTTATATTTTAACACATATTCAATTTTATAATGCAAAATGACAAACTGTGGAAAACTGAATCAAAAAAATCGACGCATTCACGTCGATTTTTTTTGATTCTATGAAATTCCAGATGCAATATTGTATATTGGCACAAGCACAGAAGTCAGAAGTATTCCGACACCTACTCCAAGAAGTACGATCATGAATGGTTCAATCAAATCAACAAGTGTATCAACCGCATCATCCACTTCACGCTTATAGAATTTTCCAAGTGTTTTAAGTACCATTCCGACAGAGCCAGTTTCTTCCCCGACTTTAATCATTTGCACCATAATAGAAGGAATCTCAACATGTCTATCAACCGAATCCGCAAGCGATGAACCTGCTTTCACTTTTTCTGCAGACATGAGCATGATATCTCTATATACTCGATTGCCTACCACTGCTGCGGTGATCTCTATCGAACGCACGATTGGGATACCTGAAGTGAGCATTGTTTCCATATTGTCAGCTATTCGAGAAAGGTACAATTTTGTAAAGAGATTTCCTGCAAATGGAATTGAGAGTTTTACTTGATCAAGATATTTCTTTCCTCTATCTGATTGTGAATACCACCAGACATATCCACCAAACGCCACAAGAGCAATCAACACAAAGAGTCCGTAATTTACAAAGAAATTTGATATACCAATCACAACTTTAGTGTAAACTGGAATTTGCTGGCCAGAATCAATAATGATTTGTGAAAGCTTAGGAATAACAATTACGAACATAAGAATCATCACAGTAATAAACACAAAGATAACAAACGCTGGGTAAATGAGTGCATTACGTGTCTTTGAGGTAAGTTCGTATTGTCTATCAAGATAATCTGCAAGGTACGAAAATGTTTGCACGAGTTTTCCAGACTCTTCACCGGCTTTTACCATGTTTACATAAAATTCTGAGAAAACTTTTGGATGTTTTGCAAGTGCACCTGAAATAGAAAATCCCGCTTGAATATCATCCACAATCTGATTGAGGGTTCTTTGAAGAAGTTTGTTTTCTGTATTACCTCCAAGAAGTGAGAATGCTTTGAGTGCAGAAACTTGAGCTTCGAACAATGTAGAGATCTGACGTGACAACATCACGACATCTTTCATTGGTACTGACTCAAGCAAACTTATTTCGAGAAATCCTTTTGATTCCTCTGTCGTTTTTATTGATGCAACAACAAGACCGCGACGCTGAAGCGCAGAAATTGCCAAATCTTTATTGACTGCTTCTACCACACCTTCTTTTTTTTCACCAGTTGCCGTGATGGCCTTGTAGTTAAATTGCATAATAGTAAATAGTAGTTAATAAATATTATATAAGTCTCTCGAGTCCTTTCGGATTCAATGAATGCAGATACGCATTTTCGATACTGATTTCTCCTTTTTGAACAAGCTCAAGTAGTGAGCGGTTCATATCAATCATTCCTTGTTCGTATCCAGTCTCTATTACGACATCAATTTCATGTGTACGCTTCTCTCGAATAAGATTTGAGACTGCATTATTGTTTACGAGAAATTCAAACGCAGGCACGAGTCCTCCAGTGATTCTCGGAATAAGTCTCTGTGAGAAAATACCGAGAAGAGAATTCGAAAGCTGGATACGGATTTGATCTTGTTGTCCTGGTGGAAATGAGTCGATAATACGATCAATTGTCTGCGACGCATTGTTGGTATGAAGTGTTGAAAGCACCAAATGACCAGTCTCAGCTGCTGTCACTGCAGTAGCAATAGTATCTGGTGAACGCATTTCTCCGATCATGATTACGTTCACATCCTGTCGAAATGCTGACTTCAATGCAACGGTAAAATCTTTTGTATCAATACCAACTTCTCGTTGATCTATCATCGAGCGCTTTGGTTCGAAGATAAACTCAATCGGATCTTCGATAGTGACGATGTGCTCTGCGCGTTCATTGTTGATAAGATTTATCATTGCAGCCATCGTTGTAGACTTACCTTGACCGACAGGACCTACCACAAGGAAAAACCCTTGCTTCTTTCGAGCATATGTTTCAATAATTGGAGGCAAATTCAAATCTGCGATTGTTTTAACCTGAGGAATCAAACGCATTGCTATGCCGATCATTCCTTTTTGGAAAAACGCATTACCTCTTAGGCGTGACTCTCCTCTAAAATTGTATGAGAAATCAACTTCTTGATTCTCAAGAAATCGCTCAATCTTCTCTTTGTCTCCGAGTAATTGTCCGAGAATACCAAGTACATCTTCATTTGAAAGAATAGATCGCTTTACAAGAAAAATAAGCTGTCCAGTCACACGGATTGCGGGATAACGACCTGCAGAAATATGCAAATCCGAACCTCCTTCACGCAAGACGGTAAGAATAAGTTCTTCGAGTTCTTTTTTGTAATCCATGTGTACTATAAATATTAATTAGCTTTTTTAATGATATCGTTTACCTTTTCTATAACCTCAGATGGTGTATTGTTTGCCTTGATGATATATCCTGACACACCGAGCTCTTTGCCTTGATTTATATCTGATTGTTGACCTCTGTTTGAGAGCAAAATTTTTATTGATGCAGGTGAAAGATTTTCATCTTTTATTTTCTGCAACAACTCAAAACCACTCATCACAGGCATAACAATATCAGTAAGTATTACATCTACGACCAAACCATTCTTGAGTTGATCGTACGCAATCTGTGAACCAAGTGCTGTGACAACCTCAAATCCAGCCTGTCCAAACTTGAGTGCATACATATCAAGCAAAAAATTGTCATCATCAATTATAAATATTTTGAGTTTTTTCTGTTCTTCCATAGTACTTTTAGTATACCACCTAGCAATCAATCAACAATCCACACTGTGACTAGAGTGCATAGACCTCTTGAATTGGGATTTCTCCGTCTTTAAGGTTTTTCATAAGAGCATCTTCCTTCATTGTGAGCATTCCTTTTTGTCGTGCTGCTTTGTAAATTTCCTGCTCTACGGGATTCTTCAAAATTACCGTTTGCATTTCTTTATCGACTGCAAACATTTCAAACACCGCCGAACGTCCACGTGTTCCACTTGGACAATCCGAAGATGGCTCCATTTGATACATCGTATCGCCAATATTGAGTTTGTCTCGATACTCTTTTGGTAAATCTGCAAACTGCTTCTCTATCATAATTTTCGTTGGTTCATCCATAGGAACTTTTTTTCGAGAAGATGGACACACTGTTCGTGAAAGTCGCTGCGCTATTGCAAGTGTAAGTGTTGGTGCAATCAAATATGGATCAACTCCCATATCAATCAATCTAGGTACTACACCAATCGCACTGTTGGTGTGAAGTGTCGAAAACACCAAGTGTCCTGTAAGTGCTGCTTGAATTGCAAGTTTTGCAGTTTCAAGATCTCGAATTTCTCCCACCATAATAATGTCTGGGTCTTGTCTCAAAATTGATCGAATACCCGACGCAAATGTGTATCCAATCTCAGGCATAACTTGAGATTGTGAAATATCTGGGATGTGATATTCAACTGGATCTTCGAGTGATACAACATTTGATTGCTCTCTATCAAGCTCTTTGAGCATCGAATAAAGTGTTGTGGTTTTTCCGGAACCAGTTGGACCTGTAATCAAAATCAATCCATATGGTCGAGCAAGTGCATCACGAACCAACTTTTCATTCTCTGGAGAAAGTCCGAGTTCAGAAAGCGGCTTCACTCCTTTTTCTGAATCCAAAATACGCATCACCACTTTCTCGCCATAATATGCAGGAAAAGTTGAAACACGAAAATCAACCTTTCTACCTGAAATCTTTGCAGAAAATCCACCGTCTTGAGGCTTGCGCTTCTCGTCAAGTTTCAATTTCGAAAGAATTTTTATTCTGGCAACAATTCCAGCATAGACATTTGGTGGGAGCACCAAAGAGGTATGTAAAATTCCATCAACTCGAAAACGAACTTTGACCTTGTCTCCAGTATTTTCGATATGAATATCTGAAGCATTACCTTCGGTCGCATGATTCAAAATAACTGCCACAATCTTGATTATCGGAGCATCTTCAGTAATTTTGTTTTCATCATTTTTTCCGGCAAGTTGTGGTTTGATCGCAGAATTGAGCACATTTTCTGCTTCTTCTTGTGAAATGCTTGTATCAAATTCTGACAACGCCTGATCCACCTCACCAGTGAGTCCTTTGTAGTTACCCAATATCGCCTTAAAGTCAGAATTTGAAATCAAAAAAATCTTAAATGGTGTATTGAGCTTTGATGCAATAAACTGAAGTGCATTCATTGCTTCAATATTTTCTGGATCAATCACTCCAATCTCTAGAATTCCATCTGTCATGCCCACTGGTGCAAACTTGTAGTGTTCTGAAGAATCCTGAGGAACATATTTGAGCACATCAAAATTAAATGATTTTAAATCAATTTTCTTTGTTGGTATATTGAAATACTCTCCTCGAATCTTAGTGAGCTCCTCTTCATTCATCCCAAGCTCAACAAGCGCATCAGCAACATTGCCTGCGTGCATTTCGCGCGCACGTTCAAGCACAAGCGACACTTGGCTCTCATCGATTACGCCTTTCTTAACAAGATCTTCAAGAAAAGTCATTGTGTCTTAAAATTTCAATTATGGTAACGTAGTAAACGCAACAATATCTCCTTCTGAGACAAGTGCACCTGTCACAGCAACAGCCTTAAAGTAATATATAGTATTAGGAGTAAGGCCACTTATTTCTCTGCTAAACACACCAGGTGTTGTTTGTTTTGTTTGAGGAGTGCTATTTGAAAGTGCATCTGGATTTGTACCCCACTCAAAATAACGTACAGTGGTTGCTGATGGTGCAAATAATTTTGCATTTAGAAGTGCTGATGTTCGCGCGATAGCACTTGCTTCCACAGTCTCAGCAACAACCGTCGTCGTACCAGTCGTAGGGACAGAATTTACTACAGACGCACTTTGACTCTGTGCTGAAGATGTAGTTTCTGGTGTCGGTGATGCACTTGGTGATACTTCAATATCAGTTCCAATTGGTGCAAACGGATTTGGTCTACCTTGATTGTTTTGAGGGATTAATTCTTTTGTAAAATCTCGAAGTTCTTTAAATGAATCTCTATCCAACAAAGAACGATCGAGCTTGATTGTTCGCAAACTAAGGAGCGTATCAAGGAAACCCTGTCCTACATCTTCTGCTGAACCTGGTACTGTTTCTCCAGCGAGAACATTAGAGTTTCCACTTTCTACAGTAAGTAGTTGATCTGTTGGTGTGTCATTTTTTGAAAACGAATTCCACGCATACACAATTCCCCCTAAAATGACTACAAATATTATGATGTTTCTTATTTTAGACATAATTAATTCTTTAGCCAATAAGTACGCAATGAAATATCATACTGATAAAGATCTTTTGGCTTTCCGAATCCTTGAATCGGATTATTGTCTGGCGAAGTAAAGCTGATTTGATTTATATCTACGATTCTCAAACTTTTTTCAATATCTTGTAGAAATGCTACAAAATTTGGATATGTTCCTTCGGTAGAAAATGAAAGGTCGAATATTCCATATTCTTTTTGTGCGAGTTTGAGGTCTTTTGAGTTTTCTTCAATTTCTTTTCCAGTAGTGTCTTTTGTTGCAACGTCGAATTCGACATTTTTAATTGTCATTCCATATCGCACAGCTACACTTTCGATTTCAAGAATAAGACGAATATTGTCTACATTGTCTGGAAGAAGTTTTCGTAGGCGTTCGAGTTCATCTTCGGTAAATGTGTTGTATTGCTGATTGAGAACATTTTTCGCCTCTTCGAGCTTTTTCGAGTTTGCGAGTGCTTCATCATACGAAGATACTTGAACACGAAGATCTTTTACATCTTTATATACTGGATCAGTATATGCGAAAAACACACCGAGTGAAATCGCAATCAATATTATTGGAGTGATATATCTAAACATAGCTATTCTGTTGCGCCATTATCGCTACTAAGTGGTGAAGTGTCTCCTGTTTCTCGTATCCCAGCAGCCGCTGATGTGCCTTCTCGTGCAAGTGAATCTTCAAAATTGATGAATGTCGGATCGACATAGAAAACCAAATCAAATGCTACTTTTCCTTTGTCATCTAGGTTCAAATTTGAAAAGATTGGATCTTTTATGTAGCGATTTTTGATAAAAGCATCAGACTGAAGCGCAATTGCATCATATCCTGTAGCCTTACCAGACATTTCAACATTTACACGATTTTCGATTGGATCGAATGAATATGAAAACTTTGTGAAGCTAATAGATTTGAGAGTATATTCTTGGAGTGCATTAAAAATAGGAGAAATAATCACGTGACTTGAGAGAATTTCACGAGAACTATTGATGCGGCGATCGAGTTTTTGCATCTCTTCAACAAGATTTGAATCAAAACGCTCTTCTGCAACCTTGAGCATGTTTCCTTTTGATTTCACTTGTGCACCAAGAGATACCTTGTAGAAATACACTGCACCCGCTGAAACAAGTGATGCAACAAAAATAACTGTTCCTAAAAAGGAAAGCAATCCTACAGAACGAGGACGTTCAAACTTTTCCTCTACTATAGGCTTCTTTGGGATAAATGATGTTTTAAATTCTGATTCCATGAATGAACTATATTGAATGAACTATTGTAATTTTCTCAATGCCAGACCAACCGCAACTGCAAACTCGGGACCTGTTGCTTGAAGAATCTGTTCGAGAAATGCTGGAGCTTCTGTTCTACCAAAAGGATGTCCGAGTACTACTTCACTTCTAAAGCTTTCGTGAGCATACTGTTCGATACCTCTCATTAGAGCACCTCCACCTATAAGAATAATTTTACCTACATTTCTATTATACTTCCTTTCGTAATTTAGCAATACACTTTGGGCTTCATTAAAAATATAATCAAGACCAAGTCGTATTACTTCAGTTACGTTTGGATCAGGCGCACCACCACCGAGACCATACTCTCGCTTGATATCTTCTGCCTGAGTAAAAGAAATGTTTAATGATTTTGAAAGTGAACTTGTAATATCTTGTGCACCACGATTGACGATATGAAAACTTCGCACTACTCCATAATCGACAATTATGAGCTTCGTCTTTGATGCACCTAGATCCATGATCATCGTCGCACTCACTTCACGACCAAGAGTAGATCTGATACTTGAGAACACTTCTATTTCAAAGAAACCGGCATTCACATCTGCTCTCTTAATAATATCACGATACTTTGCAATTGTGTCATTGTGGATTGCGGCAACAAGTACTTCGCGCTTGTCATCTTTCACACTTCCTTCAGTAACACTAGGATCTTCGTATACCATTTCACGTTTTGGAACTTCAAACCAATCCAACGAAACTTCTGTGATTGGAACTGGAATAAATTTTCGTGCTTCAGTGGGAACCACAGATGGAATATCTGCATCACTTACCATACTTGGAAGTTCAACTGTGAAAATAAGACTTGCAGCAGATGGAATAGATACCGCACCGTCTTTTGTGGTGACATTTGTCTCCTTGAGTACATCAACTAGTGCTTGCCCTACAATATCTGCAGAAAGATTTGTCACCTGACCAACATCTAGCTGTCCATATGGACCAAGTGCGAGTGCACCATATGTCTCGAGAACTGCTTTTCCATTTTTCTTTTTTATTTGTACTACCTTTATTGCAGATGAACCTATATCAATACCAATAACACTCTCTGATTTTTGAGAGTTCAAAAAAGAAAGTCCTTCACTGAAGATTTTCTTAAAAGGATTATCCATGAATATACAAAAAGTATATCATGAATTGTTGTACAATAAAGTTATATGCAGTGGATAGATAAAGTCGTAGAATATCTTTTTCCACCTAAATGCGCCGGATGTCACACATTTGGGTTTGAACTTTGTGAAAAATGCAAAGAACATATTCGAAACTCATACCCTCGTACTGTTCCAAACATATATATTGGATTCTCTTATCAAGATCCAATAATAAAACGCACAATTAAAGCTTTGAAGTTTAAAAAGAGAAGAAAGCTGGCAAACATACTGGGTGAACTTCTCTATGAGAGAATCGCAGAAGACCTAAGTGACGAAAAAGCATTTTCACTTCATCAAGAAATCCTCGTCATACCGATTCCACTCTCTAAAAAGCGTTTTAATGAGCGCGGGTTTAATCAATCAGAACTTATCGCGCGAAGCTTCGCTTCGCGCGATACCACACTTTTACTTTCCACCAACATTCTCACGCGAAACAAACACACAAAACCACAATCGTCCATCAATCTCAAGCGTGAACGACTCACAAATATTCAAGGAGTATTTTCTGTCAAAAACTCACCGCTTCTTATCGGAAAAACGTGTATTCTGATTGATGATATTGTCACCACAGGCGCCACAATGAAAGAAGCATCAAGTGTATTGAAAAAATCTGGTGCAAAAAAAGTGATTTTGATTGCAGTCGCACACTAAAATAAATTTTGATACTATACATACATGAACGAATCACAATGTAAAAATCAGTGCCAAAGCTGTCTTATGCCATTTTCAAAAGATCCAAATCCTCGTGAGAATGAAAAATATTGCAGTTATTGTTTTAAAGACGGAAAACTTTGCTATGAAGGAGATTTGAAAGGTTTTCAAAAGATTGTATATAAAGCGATGCGCGACAAAGGAATCAATCCAATATCTGCAACATTTTATACTTGGATGATACGCTTCGCTCCACGATGGACTAAATAATTAAAAATTTCTAGAGTAATCTAGAAATTTTTAATTATTCGTATTTTCAGCGAAATATGTTGAGTAAAAAACTGAAGCACCAATACATCATAATGATATTTCATAATTTTTAGTAATTAAAACTAAACCCATAAGTCGAATTACTTTATTTCGAAACCGATATCTTTACTATAAAAAATATCATATCCAAACGCTCTTGCTACATCCTTTATTGCGTAATACTGTGCCTCAGACATATTGAGTGAGTTTCCTCTACCTGGCTTCGGTGAAGTATACTCTTTAACTGCTTGAGCAAAAGCAACGTCTATGAGCTTAAGTTTTTCAATAAAAGACTCAATGTGTTTGGTTTCCACAGAGCCAATCTCGGAAATAAAGAATCCGTCCTCTATTTTTTTACCAAGCAAATTGTCGCCACGAACATATGGTTTTATTGTTGCAGCTAGCTCTTGAAGTGCTTCATCGCTTGGCTTTTCGAGAAAATAAATACTAATCGAATCGTGACGTTCCGTTGGTGATGCGGCAGTTCCAGGTTGGCCGAATTTATAATTAGCTTTTATCTTTCCACTCGCAATAAGATCATCAAGTTTTTCAATCAGATCAGGAGTAACATTGACATTAAACGATCCTCGGGTGACTGTATCTTCTCCCTTCTTAGGAAAAATTCCTCGATACATCCATTCAGTTTTCTTATTATCAACATCCACCTTCTTATTATTAAGTGCATTTTCCCACGTTTTATCTTCATCTGGATCAAATGGATATTCCGCGACTCTATATTTATTATATATATCCTGAAACAAAGCAGAAACGAGCTTTTTACGAGATTCTGGGTCTTCAATAGCATCAAAAAGTTTTTTATACAAATCTATAACAACCTGCTTTCTACCTTGCGAAACATATTTCACCAAACCTGCGATGAGATGATTCTCTTTCTCATTTTCTTCAAATGAATTAAGTTCTGATAATTTCGCAGAAAGTAATTCCTCAGAACCAATGCCAAGGTCTTTTCGAATCTGTTCCACTTTTAACTCATCCGCAAGTTTCCCTTCTTTCATTTCTCTCGCCCCAGATTCTTTTTGCCTGAGATAATCTATAACTTTTTGTTTTCTTTCTTTCTCTTGTTTAGTTTTTTCCGGGTCAACATATTCAGGAATAGTCCAAATAAATTCAATTGTATCTGCATCCAAACCTTTATACTGAGAAGGAACTGATGGCACCTCGTCATTTTTAGCAACTTCATCCTCTTCTATCCTTGATTCAGGTGTATGTTCTGATCCACTCAAACCCGCTTCAATTCCAGAAATAAAAGAAGGAGGCAAACCTTGCAGGACTGAATCTTTTGATTCTCCGCCTTTAATACGCGCAATGTATTCTTGAATTTTCCGCTCTGATCCGCTTTGTGGCTGTTTCTCCATAACTATATTTTAACTTAAATAAAATATTTAGGTAACAAACCTCCTCACAATTGTAATTACACAAGTCGCACCGTATTTATTTCCCAGCTGCGGAGACGGCGAGATTCACTGCGCCGCAAGATTTGTACATTTGCTCTGCTCATAACAAATCTAAGCTCCCAGTATGACTTTAAAATAATGACTGAAAGGAATATATTTTAAGAAATACCCATGTGGTAAAACTTCTCATCTCACAAATTTTCGCAATTGATACATAAAAACAGGAAAAAAATTTCCTGTTTTTATGTATTGCGGAGACGGCGAGATTCGAACTCGCGGGGGCGATTAAACCCCGCCTCCTTAGCAAGGAGGTACCTTAAACCACTCAGACACGTCTCCATTAAACATACGAACAATATCATATTTTGTGTATTTTTCCCATAAAAATTTCTAGTATTTATCAGTAGAAAAATCCTGAAATATATGATATATTCAATTTCAAATGGAGGATTGGATGAGTGGTTTAAATCAACGGTTTACTAAACCGTCGTTCCTTAATTGGAACCGTGAGTTCGAATCTCACATCCTCCGCAAACAATAAACCCCTTGAATTTCTCAAGGGGTTTATTTTATTCTATTCAGTGATTTCTACTTGCTGCTTCATGAGATTGAAAAATTCAAATCTCTTATTGTTGAATTGCATAGTCTTCTCAACTTTTTCTTGACTGTTTGGCATTTTTGAAAGTGTATCTGCGAGTGATCGCAATTCTCCCAAAACTTCATTTCCCTTTTCACCAAGGTTGTATTTTGAAATCATTTTTTCATACCCAGCCAATGCACTTGTTCCAAAATTTCCCAATCCTCCAAGCCCTGCATCAAAATTCACTTTGATATTCAAACTTTTTATATCTTCAGTAACAGTATTCAAGTCGATATTTCCTGACTCATTTGAGCCAAATATCTTCTCCTTAAATTTTTCAAAAAGTGTTTTTTTTACTTCTTGAATTTTTTCTTCATGTTCACGATTTTTTGATGTTTCTACTGAATGCATAACATGGGAGACATCTTGTGCTTTTTCTAGCGAAACTCCTCCCTCTACACCAACATGCCCCACAGCCTCATGAGCAAGATGCTCTTGTGCGGAAGACTTGTCCGGATTTGAAACTATTTTTTCCATTGACTCTTGATCCATATGTATATCAATTAGACTAATATACTAAAAGTATATCATACATATTTCCTATTTTCTATTCCAGGAGAAAGTATATAATGGTGTCATGGAACAAGAACCACGACACAATGAAGAAATCACTGAAGGTTTCGATTATCAATCATTATCACAAGAAGAACAATCAAGGTTGGTTACACTCAAATCTGGGCAAAAGGTTATTTTGACTCCTGACAACAATCCATCAAAGGCATTTGATCCGAAAACCGGAGAATTTATTGATATTTTACCCGATGACATATCTGAACAGCGGGCATAATTTTTAATCATAATTTTATTATATGAATCAACAACTTGCAGGTTTCGTAGAATTTATTAGAAAACAAGGTGTGATAGGACTTGCTATCGGCTTCATCTTAGGAGGTGCTGTTTCAAAAACCGTCTCATCTCTTGTGGAAAATATTATCAACCCACTCATCGGTGCACTGCTCGGAAAAGTAAATCTTGCAGATAAGGTACTTGAAATGGGATCAGCAACACTAAAATATGGTGCTTTTATTTCAAGTATTATTGATTTTGTGATAGTTGCTGCAGTGATATATTTTGGATTCAAAGCACTCAAGCTTGAGAAGCTTGATCTAAAAAAAGAATAGACGCAATGGAAGAAACTATCAAACAACTCAAAGAAGAAAACGAAAAACTCAAAAAACTTAATTCTTTTAAGTCTGATGTTATTTCAATTAGTGCACACGAACTTCGTACTTCGCTTGGTGCTACAAAATGGCTACTTAAAATGTGTCTAGATGGAGACCTTGGCGTACTGACTGCCGATCAATCAAAGCTACTCAAAAAGGCATTTGAAAGTAACGACCGAATGATTGGACTTGTAAATGAAATGCTTTCTATAAACCATACCGAAGAAGCGAGTCTTTCATACACCCCCCAGCCTACCGATATTATTTCACTTATAGACAATATCGTATTTGATTTTGTTGGCGAATCATATAAACGAGGAGTGGAATTACTTTTTCTCAAACCTGAGAATCCTCCAAAAGTACTCCACGTAGATCAAGGAAAAATTCGATTTGTGATTCAAAACCTTATAGAAAACGCGATCAAGTATAGTAACGATGGCGACAGGGTCCTCATCACGCTTTCTGAAACACAAGACACCCTCATAATCTCAATCAAAGACACCGGCATTGGAATCCTTGATGAAGATAAATCAAAAATATTCGAAAAGTTTTTCCGTTCAAAAAATGCAAAGGAGAAAGAAGAGATTGGAACAGGGCTTGGACTTTATACTTCAAAGCGTATTATCGAAAAACATGGCGGGACGATGACATTTGAAAGCATGACTGGCCAAGGTACAACATTCTCAGTCTCTCTGCCGTTTGAATCTCACTTGTGATATACTCAACTTATATAAAGATAATTTCAAGAAACTATGAGCAAAAAAGTACTTATTGTTGAAGATGATACATTTCTGAAAAATCTCGCTTCAACAAAACTAACAAAAGAAGGATTCGAAGTCCTCTCAGCAGGAAGTGTTGAGGAGCTTGATACGATTATTGAATCCCACACACCAGACATAATACTACTTGATCTTCTCTTGCCAGGGACAGACGGGTTTGGAATTCTAAAAAAGATACGAGAAAACATCAAACTCACACAAACACCAGTTATCATTTTCTCAAACCTCAGTGAAGAAAAGGATATTGCGCAAGCAAAAGCTCTCGGTGCAAATCATTTTATGATAAAGTCCAACTTCACACTAGATGAAATCGTTTCAAAAATAAAGGAAATTCTCGGGTAACACACTCAAAACCGTCCACAACAATGTGGACGGTTTTGTTAATTTGGGCACCTCACCCAAAATGGCGTAAGTGTTTAAGAAAAGGTACAATACGTGTATATGAACACACTCTTAAAAATAGTCCTCATATGTCTGATTGTCGCAGGAATATACTATGTCACACGAGATTCCACAGTGCATATCCAAAACGAAACAACACCTCAATCGACCCAAAACACAGACGAAATTCCCGCAACACCATCACCAGAAGGAGATGACTCTGTAATTCTAAACGAAGACCAAGGAGAAGCTTCGTCAAATTCTCTTGGGAAAGAAATAACTCTTCCACAAGAAAACGCTACATGGACAATATCATATTCAAACACTGGATTCTCACCTAAAACTTTGACAATAAAAAAAGGAGATAGTGTGCGCTTTGTAAACAACAGTGATATTGATCTATGGATTGATTCAGATACTTCACTACTTGATTCAAATCGCCCTCTTATCTCTGGTGAGATGTTCTCGTATACATTTTCAACATCAGGAAACTGGGATTTCTTCAACAAATCAAAAACATCATCAACCGGAACAATTCAAGTGAAATAATATACAGTATGAATCTTTATGATCCAATCGAAAAACATTTTCGAATTGATGAACAACAAAAAAAGGCACTCACACGAATCAAGCTTCACACTATCGAAGACATTCTTCGGTATTTCCCTACTCGATATGGCGATCTTTCAACCATTAAATCAATAAGTGATGCAGTAAAAGGTGAGATGATAACCATCTACGGAACAATCACTGCACCAAAAACAAAAAAATCATTTCGCACGAAAATTCCAATGGCAGAAGCATGGATTGAAGACCTTTCAGGAAAAATGAAAGTGATGTGGTTCAACCAAGCATACATTGCAAAAATGTTAAAGGATGGCGATACAGTAAAAATCACAGGAAAAGTATCGGAAGGTAGTGGTGGACTTTATCTTACAAATCCAGAATTTGAAAAAACTCCAGATCTCCCTATCGATTCACATTCGTCGCTTTTTGGAGACGATTCACTCTCGCATGAAGTATTTGGATACCCGATCTATCCAGAAACAAAACATATCACTTCAAAATGGCTTTATCACGCAATTGACAGAATATTTAAATCTGGAATTCTCGACACGCTTGAGGAATACATTCCTGAATCAATTCTCAAAAAATACAATCTTCCACCACTCTCAACTGCCTATGTTTGGGTCCACACTCCAAAGAAAAAAGAGCATGCAGAAGTCGCGCGAAAGCGTTTTGCATTTGAAGAAGTATTTGTCATCCAACTCAAAAAACAACAAGACAAAAAGATTTTCAGAGAAAACAACGCATTCTCTGTCACCACCACAGCAAAAGACACCGATGCATTTATTTCTCGATTCCCTTTCACACTAACACCTGGACAACAAAAATCTATTGATACCATTCTCAAAGATCTCAAGAAAAACCATCCGATGGCACGATTACTTGAAGGTGATGTGGGTAGTGGAAAGACTGCAGTTGCCGCAGTGGTATCTCACGCTATTATTTCAAGTCGACCAAACAATCAAACATTTGGTTCACTTCAGGTTGCATACATGGCACCAACAGAAATACTTGCGACACAACTTTTCGAAAACTTCATCACCTATTTCAGACACACAGGAATATCAATTGCACTTATGACCGGAAGTGGGTGTAGAAAATTTCCTTCAAAGGTCAATCCCGATTCTTGGACTGCAATTTCAAAACCTCAACTCATGAAGTGGATCGCATCTGGAGATATACCTATCGTTATTGGTACTCATGCACTCATCCAAAAAAGTGTGAAATTTAAACACCTCGCACTAGTCATCATCGACGAACAACACAGATTTGGTACAAACCAACGCTTCCTACTCGCGCGAGGAAAAAAGCACGAGCGAGATCACGAAATTAAAACTACAGGCAAAGCTGGGTACAATTTTTTAGATTACAAGGATACACTTTATAGAATAAAATCTGTACTTGAAACTTGTCATAGAACACTTATTTCACATTCATTCAAATCAAACAGTGTTGACATTCGAGAAGTTTTTGAATTAACCCATATTCCTTTCACACAAAGCATTATCATTCCTCCAAAAACAAAAATTCAACATCCAATTACTATTGATTTTGTTGTTGATAAAAAAATTTTTGTCATGATAAATGACAAAGTAATGAATATAGAGAAGAAGAAAAAAGAAATGCTTCGCGCATTAAAACACAGTCGTGTATATATTGGAATCATTGTCACACCAACAGAACAGAAAATTGATATTCAGAAAGTTGTTCTTGAAAAACTTGAAGAGAAGGACACTTCTTCACGAGAAGAAACAACACTCATGCCACATTTACTTTCTATGACAGCCACACCTATCCCTCGAACTCTCGCACTTACAATTTATGGAGACCTTGATGTAAGTATTATTGATCAAATGCCAAGCGGTAGAAAGCCAATTATCACAGAAATCATTGGTGCCGATGACAGAGAAAAAACTTACGACCATATCAAAACTGAAATGAAAAATGGCAGACAACTCTATGTAATCTGCCCTCGAATCAACGATCCTGATCCAGATCAAGAAATGGCACTTCAAGTGAAATCTGTGACAAGTGAAGCCGAAAGACTTTCTAAGGAAGTATTTAAAGGTTCAAAAATCGGAATACTTCATTCAAAAATGACCAAAGAAAAGAAAGAAGAAATAATGCAATCATTTTCTCGGCATGAAATAGACATACTTGTTGCAACTTCAGTGGTTGAAGTAGGAGTGAACGTACCAAATGCGACGATGATAATTATTGAAGGTGCAGAAAGATTTGGACTCGCTCAACTTCACCAGCTTCGCGGGCGTGTTATTCGAGGAAATCATCAAGCGTATTGTTATCTTTTTGCAGACGCAAAAACTCAAAAAACTCTTGATAGATTAAAGGCTCTTAAAACAGCAAAAAACGGATTTGAACTTTCTGAGCTCGACTTGCAACTTCGCGGTGCAGGAGAACTTGGTGGTGGAAAACAATGGGGTATCACAGATCTCGGAATGGAAGCAATCAAAAATCTAAAGATGGTCGAGGCTGCAAGAGATGAAGCTCTGACAATAATCGAAAATGACAGAGGATTGGAATCATACCCTGTATTGAAAGAAAAAATTTCAAAGTTTGAGACATTTCACTTTGAATAAAATTACACCGCAACTAAGCGGTGTAATTTTATTCAAAGACTATGCGTTGTTGTCTTGCTGATCAGTATTTACCATTTTCCGTTCTGCAATTTCATTCATAATTTTTTTAAAATACGAAGGTTTTGTCATGCGAATAAATTGATCCGCTCCTTCTGAAAACTTGCCAAGATTTTGTAGTTCAATGATTTTATTATAATGAGCATCAGTAAATTCTTCTCCATATTTTTTTACACCAAGTTCTTCAAGTTCAAACTCAAGTTGTTTTTTTCGTGCGTCACGTTCAGTTGGATCTTTTAAATATTCGATGCGCTCAAGCTCACCTGGAATCATCCTGCTTTTGTCAAATGATTCCGAATACATCTCAACTGCTTTTTTTGACAACAAAAAGTTACCAATTGTCATATCATGTGTAAATTCATGCACAGGTGTAGTTCTATCAATACTTGTCGCACTTCTCGTTATTTCCACATTGTCGTTTTTGGGTGTATACCACGCTAGTGCAGTCCCTTTGTCGTCACCTTCTAATGTGTCTTGCGGATGAACATTATAATCCTTGTCAGATAATTTCATTTTCCTGATTTTATAATTTTTCTCTGAGATCTTAGGGTCATCAAACTCACCAGATAATCTTTCTTTGTATTCGTTGCTATTCACTTTATCAAAGAGCCAGGCACGTTGTTCATCCCCTATTGCATAAGAATGCTCTATATCAGATTTTAATTCTTTATATTTACTTTCCGGTGAGTACTTCTCCTGAAGATCTCGTAAGTATTCTAGATTTTCAATCTTGTGAGATAATATTCTTTCCCTTTCCTTGTCACTCAATTTTTCGTAATTTCCTGTTTTAGATTGTATCTCTTTGATTTCCTTTTCAATTTCAACTCCCGCAAGTATCATTTCTGCGTGTTCAGAATTATCAAAATCACTGTACAAGCCAGACTTGAGGAATTCTTCATATGAAATATTTCTATATTTAGAATCTTCCGGAAATGATGTTTGCGCAGATTCATTCTCAGAAAGAGTATTATTATGCAAATTCTTTTTGTCTTCGAGTGAAATAGTATTTTTAATACTATCGACAAGTGCATCCTTTTCTTGTTCTGTGCATCCCTGCAAAAACAATCCTATACTTGCGACAGATCCAATCTTTAAATACCTCTTAGCTTTTTCAATAATCTTTTCAATCTTTTTCCGATTATCACTTTTATCAAAACCTTGGATTTGTTCCATGTTCTCATTATATTTCTTCCTAACTAAAAAACAAACTCCAAATTAATACTCATCACGATTCAACAATTAGTTAAAAACCACTATACAAAATCCCAGATTACTCAAATGAGTATCTGGGATTCATCGTTGACAGAATTAAATTCTAATTCGGAGCATGATTTCTTGTCTTCACTAAACCTGACGTGTCCGACGAATTTTTCACCGCGTAAAATACGAGTAAGAATTTCTTTGTCTGCGGGCAACATATCTGCATAAAGCGCTTCGAGATCTGCAATTTTGTACCAGGTAGGATCACTCATCTCTTTTGTCTCTTTTGCTTCACCTTTAAACGTTGGTGCCAGAAAAAACACTACTTCCCACTCAGGTTCCTCAGAATTATGAAAATAAAATTTTATTCGTGCGAAGACCTTTAGATCGAGTAAGTGAACAGCAACTCCATATCCAGTTTCTTCATACAATTCCCGAGCAGCAGTATGCAAAATTGAAATATCTCCCTCCTCTGGTTTCCCACCAAAACCATTAAGCATTCCTGCTCCAACTTTATTCATTTTACGTCCAAGTAAAATAGAATCTCCATTTATTGGGTATGTAACCGTGGCTATCATTTTATTTGTGATTATATACCCAAAAAGACATCATGGGAACAATACAGTGCATTTCGTGTCCGTCCTCATGGATTCGAACCATGGACCCCAGAGGTATAAGCTCTGTGCTCTAACCAACTGAGCTAAGGACGGATTGGTTATACGTGCATAGTACTAGATTTTGCGAGTTCCCGCAATTTTGTATAATAAATATATGATAAACGAATTTGTAGCAAAAAAACTAGGTGAAGTAATTGCATTTGCTGAAGTCGGAATTGAAACAATCAACAAAGGCAAAGCAGGTTTTATTCTGGTAATGGGAGACGAAGAAGTCGAAGGAATGCTCGACAAGAACCGTATCCACAGTGATGAAATTAAAAAGTTTGCAGAAGAAAATAATGTATCTGAAATTGTGATGAAGAAGCTTGAATCAACAAGTAAAAAACTTCGTGACATGCGAGACATGTATATTGGCGATCAGTGGGACAATCCTACCGAACTCCTCGAATGGTCATCCTTTTTCCATGGAGCAGGGTCTGCGCACTGGGCACTCGTGAAAGGTGCAGGAGAAGGATTGAACAATGAACTTTTGATAACTCTCTCTGAAGAAGCTCAAAACTTTCATCACGAAATCCTCGACACTGTATGCAGTGAACTCGAACAAGTCGGGCAAGATAAATCATCAAACTAAAATAATAATTAAAAATCCCCTTTCGGGGATTTTTAATTATTATTTTGTATCATTTACAATATCGACAGGTGGAGTATCCTTTTTCTTAAGTGGAATGTTGTGAGCTTTCAAAATTTCTTCATATTCAGCTTGCTCAAGTGTTTCAACTTCCATAAGCTTTTTTGCAATTACATCAAGTACATTTCGATGAGTTGTGAGTACTTCTCTAGCTCTTCCGAGTGCGGTATTCATGATATTTTTTACCTCATCATCTATCTTTGCAGACATTTCTTCTGAATACTCTTTGTCATTTACACCTCGTCCAAACAGAGTTCTTCCTCCATCTGACTCAAGTGCTACTGGTCCAATAGTCTCATTCATTCCCCATCGTGTCACCATTGCGCGCGCAAGTGCAGTTGAAACCTGAAGATCATTTGAAGGCCCAGTGGTAATGTCTCCCAAAACCATTTCCTCTGCAACATATCCACCAAGCGACATAGCGATGTCATCGAGGAATTCTTTTTTGCTTTGGAGTTTTCTATCTTCAAGTGGAAGTTTGAGTGTGTATCCACCTGCTCTTCCTCTGGCCACGATGGACACCTTGTGCACTGGATCAGCATATGGAAGCACTGATGCAATAAGCGCATGACCACCTTCATGATATGCAGTAATTTCTTTTTCTTTTTTTGAAAAAAGATGACTCTTTCTTTCGGGTCCCATCATTACTTTTTCGATTGAACGTATCAAATCAAATTGTCCAATAGTTTTCCTGTCTTCACGTGCTGCAAGAATTGCCCCTTCGTTCATAAGTGAGAACAAATCTGCACCAGAAAATCCTGGAGTTCGCTCTGCTATCACTTCAAGATTTACATCTTCTGCAAAAGGCTTTTTGAGTGAATGAATTGTTAGAATTTCTTTTCGGTCTTTTCTGTCTGGGAGATCGAGCATTACACGACGATCAAAACGCCCCGGGCGAAGAAGTGCTGGATCGAGCACATCACTTCTGTTTGTTGCTGCAATTACAATCACTTTTTCGTTTGGTTCAAATCCATCCATTTCAACGAGAATTTGATTGAGTGTTTGTTCTCGTTCATCATTTCCTCCGCCGACTCCTGTTCCTCGCACACGTCCTACTGCATCGATTTCATCAATAAATATTATTGCGGGTGATGAACGTTTTGCCATTTGAAAAAGATCACGTACACGTGACGCACCAACACCCACAAACATTTCTACGAATTCAGAACCAGAAAGATGAAAGAATGGAACTCCTGCTTCTCCTGCTACAGCTCGAGCGAGAAGAGTTTTTCCGGTTCCTGGAGAACCTGTGAGAATTACACCTTTTGGAATTCGTGCACCAATATCAAGAAACTTTTTTGGATTTCGTAGAAAATCTACAATTTCTTTAAGTTCTTCTTTTGCTTCACGATTTCCTGCGACATCTTTAAATGTCACTTTATTGTTTTTATCATTTGGATCAGTAAGTTTTGCTTTTGATTGACCAAAAGTAAATGCTTGCATTCCTGCACCTTTTGCCTGTCGTGTGAGCATCCAAAAGAAAAGTACGATAAACAAAACAGGAAGTGCAATCGGAAGTATTGCGAGTAACCAATATCCAAATCCACTTTCTGATTTTACGTTAATGACAACCTTTCCAAGTTGTTCAGGTGTCACACCATATGAAGTAAGTGTTTCTGTAACTGATGCATCAACTTCCTTTTTTGTTTTTTGAAGACTACCGTCTGTACGCTCAATCGAAAGAGTCTCACCCTCAATTAGAATAGATTTTATTTCACCTTTTATTACTGATGATGCAACATCAGAAAGAGCAACTTC
>DALYDM010000006.1:0-36837 GCA_031973235.1 Minisyncoccota bacterium
CTTCCAGAATCAATTCAAAATAAAATTGAAGAAAAAGATAAAGCAGTCGCGAAACGAGAACTCTATGTGGCTATTACTCGTGCAAAGAAGAAGTGCATTATTTCTCACGCCACAACATCACATACAGGTGGAGCACTCGAGCTCGCAGAAATACTACAAGAAATTCCTCAGGATATGTTTGAAAAAAAGGATGCGACTGAAACACAAAATGAGCTTTTGACTCATGACCCTCGAGTCTATGTGTCGATGGAAGAAAAACCTGAAGGTGATGCACTTATGGCACTCAAAGAAAGTGTGAGTGAAATATTTACAGATGCCAAGGTGTCGGTGACACTTCTCAACAACTTTTTCGAATGTCCTTGGAAATGGTATTTTAGAAATTTGCTCAAGCTTCCTGATTTGAAAACTGAGAGTTTGAAATTTGGAAGTGCAGTACACAGCACTATCGAAAGAATTCTTCTTGAGGATAAAAAACCATCGAGTGCATTTATCAAATCTACAATATCTGAAGAACTTGAGAATGAAGGCGTGTCAGATGGCAGTACCCTTATTCGACTTACTCGTGAAGGTGTGGATGCAGTAGAAACATGGATGGAAAAATATTATCCACATCTTGCAAAAGATCGTACCACAGAGCGTTCACTTTCGTATCGTGATCCGCGGTTTCCGGATTTGACCATGTATGGCAAGATTGACCTTACAGAGAGATTTCCTGATGGAAGACTCGTGGTAACAGATTTTAAAACTGGAAGCAGTAAGACAAGTGGTGTGATTGAAAAACGTGACGAAGAAGGCAGACTCTCAAGCTTTATGCGACAGCTCGCAATGTATTCATATCTTGTGTACGGTGCCGAAAAGGGCAAGGTAGTGGATAGTTCGCGACTGCTCTTTCTTGAGGCGGACTTGGATGATAAAAATGGTGTATATAGTGCGCATGTTGGTGGTGAAGAAATTGAGTTACTTGTGCGTGATATTTCGGACTACACAAAACTTCTTTCTTCAGGTGAATGGATAAATCGTTCATGTAATTTCAAATCGTATGGCAGCAGGTCAAATGAGTGTGAGCATTGCGCACTGGCGAAGAGAGTGTATGGAGTTGTGGCGACTAGTCTTTAACTTTTTGCAACTAGTTAGAAAAATATGGAAATATAAAACACTACTTACTATTGTAGTGTTTTATTTTTAATCATTTTCCTTATTGATTTTCTGGTCAATGAAATAATTTAGTACAAGTGACATGTACATGCCAATTGCGATCGGGGTGAATGCGGATGCTGGAACAAGGATATTATGAAGTATTCCACTTGGAAATATTTCATTTGTTTTTGTTGCAAGTACAACCCCCACATATAAACCGCAACACACTATTACAAGCATCAATAAGTTTACTACTGACGAGATCCACGATCCTATCCATGGATGATTGATTTGTTTTATTGAACATCTCATTTCTAATTTTTTGTTAAGAATATATGCACTAGTCTTGAAAGTCAATATTTTGGATTATGAATCAATACAATCAAAATCTACTCCTCAAATCTGCTCGGAATTACTTCAGTGTCAATTTTCTTAGGTCCATTATCAATCCACCCAAGTACATACCCAAGTATTCCTAAAAGTATAATCACAAGAGTGCTCCAAAGATACATTTTTTTCATATATGCATTATAGTATATTTTTTGAATTTGCATTTAAAGACAAAACAAAATAGCAGCATGGTTGCAAAATGTTGTTCTCGACTGTAGTATGAATCTCTAGTAGAATAAGTGAATGGCATTAGATAAAAAACTCAATTCCACTCTCAAAGAAATGTGGCGACTTGACGAAAAAATCATAAAAGGTGAAATGTTGGAGGAGCACGAGCAAGAGTTTTATTCAAAAAATATTGAAATAATACAAAAGTATTATGCCTCAAACAGTGAATACTGGAATAATAAAAAAACACATTATGGAAATAAAAATTGATACAACAGAACAAGATACATTGATTAAGCATTTAGATGAGCGTACTGACGCTGAAGCGGTGCGAATGAAGCGGTATTTGGGTATGGCGGATTTGTCTCGCACAGAGGGAAGTCCTATCAAAGAGTTGGTTCATCGTATTACAACTATCGATGATTTTAAAACGTTTGATATCATACATGTGCCTGAAATCATGTCTACAGAAATCGCATTTGATCTTTTTGATTTTCCAGCGGATCATCCAGCACGAAGTAAGTCAGATACATACTATGCAGATGACACTCACATTTTGCGTACACAGACAACAGTCATGTGGTACTACTATTTCAAGCAAGAGGAAATAAAGAAGAAACTCGAAAACAAAGAACCACTTGGAGTATTTTGCTATGGAAAAGTGTATCGAAAAGATGAAATCGATCGAAAGCACATGAATGTCTTTCATCAAATTGACGCACTCTATATTGCACCAAAAAGTGAAAAAATAATTGACCTTGATACACTTAAAGATGTTGAAGCAAAAATTGTGAAGGCGATCTTCGGTGATGTGGAATACAAGTTTATGGAAGAAACATTTCCTTACACACATCCGTCAACCGAAATTGAAATCAAGAAAGGTGATGATTGGCTTGAAATTCTCGGAAGTGGTGTAGTGAAGCCAAGTGTACTTGAAATGCTTGGAGTAGATTCGACTGTCTACAATGGTTGGGCATTTGGTTCAGGGATTGAGCGCTGGGCGATGATGAGTATGGATTTGCCAGATATTCGACTTCTTTGGTCAGATGATGAACGCGTGAAGAAACAACTTATCCTTGGACAAAAATTCAAGGAAGTAAGTAAGTATCCTGCGATAGTTCGTGATATTTCATTTCTTGTAGACAAAGAAGATTTCGCACCAAACAACTACTTTGACCTCGTGCGAGATGTGATAGGCGATATGGCAGAAGAAATGGCACTCATTGATGAATACGAAAATGAAGCAAAATTTGGGGCAGGGAAAAAAAGTTATGCGTATCGAATTACCTACCGCTTACTCGACCGAACACTCACAGATGAAGAAGTAAATGACCTCCACAAAAAGCTTGAAGAAGAAACAAAGGCAACATATGGTGCAGTGGTGAGATAATATGTATATAAAATAAGGCTATTTTGCCATATTACATATCCACAATTGCTGTTTGTGAAGGTGTCTATTTACCTCAAAAAATGCTATACTTTGTGTATACAAATAGTTAAAAAGACCTTGTATGATAAGGTCTTTTTAGTTTCTTATTACATATGGCAAAAGACGACGAAAAAACAAAAAAGGGTGGTGCGTATGGAGCAGAGGCGATCTCTGTTCTTGAAGGACTTGAGCCGGTACGAAAGCGTCCTGGAATGTACATTGGTACGACTGGACCAGAAGGGTTACACCATTTGATTTGGGAAATTTTTGACAACTCTCGCGATGAAGCGATGGGGGGATTTTGTGATCACATTGAAGTTGCGCTTTTGCCAGGCAACCGAATTCGAGTAGTAGACAACGGGCGAGGTATTCCTACTGCTGTCCATCCTAAAACAAAGGTATCAGCACTTGAGACAGTTATGACTACACTTCATGCCGGAGGAAAATTCGGCGGTGACAGTAGTGGCTATAAGGTGTCAGGAGGTCTTCACGGAGTGGGAGCATCTGTAGTAAACGCACTTTCGATTTATACAAAGGCGGAAGTTCACCGTGATGGAGGAAAATTTGTCCAAGAATACTCCCAGGGAAAAAAGAAAGCTGCAGTGAAGCAAGTTGCGAAATCAAAATACAACGGAACCATCATCACATTTGAACCAGACGTAGAAATTTTCAAAGAAGGAATAAAATTTGATTGGGACGTGATTGTAAACAGACTCCGACAACAAGCATATCTTGTGAAAGGTCTTCGCATTACAATCATCGATGCACGACTTCATGAAGGAAAGCTTGATCTTGATGAAGTGATTCGAATTGAAGACCTAGGACTTGAACATCCATCTACAACATTTTATTTCGAAGGAGGACTTGTATCACTTGTACGATATTACAACAAGACACAAAAAGTGATTCAAGACACAATTTTCTATTGTGAAAAAGAAGTTGATAATGTGGGTGTGGAAGTGGCACTTCAGTATGTCGATGATATTTCTGATCGCATTGTTCCATTTGCAAACAATATCTACACACCAGAAGGTGGAACACACATTGCCGGATTCAAGATGGCGCTTACTCGTGTCATCAATACATACGGAAAGAAAAACAATCTCATCAAAGAAGCAGACGGCGCACTTACAGGAGATGATGTACTCGAAGGCGTGACTGCAGTAGTGTCTGTGAAGCTTCCAGAAATTCAATTTGAAGGTCAAACCAAAGCAAAACTTGGTTCTACAGAAGCACAAGGTGCAGTGACGAATGTATTTGGAAATGCACTCTCAGAATTTTTCGAAGAACACCCAGACGAGGCAAAGGCAATCATCAATAAAGGAATTCTCGCACTTCGTGCACGAAAGGCTGCAAAGGCTGCGAAGGATTCTATTTTGAGAAAAGGTGCACTCGAAGGAATGACACTTCCTGGAAAGCTCGCAGACTGTCAGACAAAAGACGCAAGTGAATCAGAACTCTTCATTGTGGAGGGAGATTCTGCGGGAGGTTCTGCTAAACAAGGTCGCGATAGACGAACACAGGCGATACTTCCACTCAAAGGTAAAATTTTGAACGTTGAACGTGCACGTCTCGACAAGATGCTTGCCTCAAAAGAAGTGAAGTCACTTGTTATTGCACTAGGAACTTCTATCGGTGATACATTTGATCTTTCAAAAATGCGTTACCATAAAATAATTATCGCAACAGATGCCGACGTGGACGGAGCACACATTCGCACACTTCTTCTCACGCTTTTCTACAGATATTTCAAAGCAGTGATTGAAGCAGGATATATTTATATTGCTCAGCCACCGCTCTACAAAATCAAAAAAGGAAAAGAAATTACTTATGCATATTCCGATGAAGAGAAAGCAAAGTTCGTCGGTGGTGAAGTGGAAATGGAGGATCTGATTGAAGCCGCAGAAGAAGATGCAGCAGAAAATCAGGAAACTGAAGAATCTCAAGATGAAGAGAAATCAAAACGAGCACCAAAAATTTCTATTCAACGATACAAAGGTCTCGGAGAAATGAACCCAGAAGAGCTCTGGGAGACTACAATGGATCCAAAACAAAGAGTCATCAAGCAGGTGACAATCGATGATGCAGAAAGTGCAAACCAGATTTTTGATACATTAATGGGAAGTGAAGTAGGACCTCGAAAGAGCTTCATTCAGTCATACGCCAAGATTGCAGAGATTGATATCTAATTCTAAGAGTTTAGTAATGACGAGGGAATACAAAAAGAGAGGCGCCGTAGGCGCCTCTCTTTTTGTATTATGAATTCCGTATCACTTGAAGGTCTATGAAAATCAAAGACTTATTTGTTGAGTTCTTCTCTGATCAATTCTTTCAATTCTCTGATGTGACTTTCTTTATCTTCGATTGCCTTTTCCCAGAAAGCGAGTGATTCAGGTGATTGACTTGCATCTTGCATGTAATCATCTTTGATACGCCAGAGACTTTTGTGTTCTTCAACTGCTTGAAGCATTAAATTGTATAGATTGTTTGTAAACATAAATAATAATATGGTTAGTAATAATTCTACTTTGATTTTATCATTTTTTGTTTATGTCCACAGTGTGGGCAGAAAAGTTCATTTTTTGAAACCCATCCAGCGATTTTTGGATCACCGATAGACCACCATTTATTGCATTTTCCACATCTAAAATGATGAAGCTGTTCGACTGAATATGTCCCTTTCTTTTGTTCAATTTTCTTTATATTACGCATGGATGACTTTCTTGTTCCTAATTGATTTATAGTGAGAGATAATTTCCTGTGCTTTCTCTTCATCGAGTTCATCCGTGCTGGGTAGGGAATTCATAAGTGAATAGAGTTCGTCAAACCAAGCTGATTCTCGAGATATTTTTTGTTGAACAAGATCAAATTCAGTTTTGAGTTTTTCGTATGATTCCATTGTTTCGTCAGTTAGCGAAAGAGAGAGTTTGTCGATCATTTCTTCGAGTGACTCAGCGTACCGACCATACTCACTTAGTAACTTTTCAGAATCACTTAGATGAATAAGTGATTCTTGTTTGATTCCTAGTAGTGTATTACGTGTTTCTTGTGTCATTGTTATGAACGTGATTCAATTTCAGATTTTACTTTGTTCAAAAATTCTTCAGTGGTGAGTGAAATTTTCTCACCGTTCCTTGTTTCGATATTTAATACACCCGCTTCGATTTCTTTGTCACCAAGTACTAAGACATATGGTGGGCGAAGTGTCTTTGAGGTATGGATTCGCTTTCCAAGACTGTTTCCGTCGGAGAATATCTCACTTCGAATCATTGAAGAATGTAGGAGAGAATGAAGTTTTTTTGCTTCATCAGTGTGTGAATCTTTGACTGGAACTAGTGCGACCTGGAGTGGTGCGAGCCATGTCGGAAATGCTCCACCGAAATGCTCAATAAGAAATCCTGTAAATCGCTCATGTGTACCTAGTGGTGCACGGTGAATACATAGCGGAGTTTTCTGCTTTCCTTCGTTGTCTGTGTAAGTGAGACCAAATCGTGCTGGAACTGCAAAGTCTACTTGATTTGTGGCAAGTGTAAACTCTCGTCCAATTGCACTCCATACTTGAACGTCAATCTTTGGACCATAAAACGCTGCTTCATTTTCTACTTCGACAAATGGGATGTTTGAATCGATAAGAACCTTTCGTACCATTGCTTCTGTTTTTGCCCAGAGTTCTGGTTCGTTGACGTATTTTTCACCAAGTTTCTTTGGATCATGAAGTGAAAGTCTCATGACATATTTTTCAACACCGAATATTTTGAAGTATTGCAAATAGAGGTCGTTTACCTTTCTGAATTCTTCAGCGAACTGTTCTTCTGTACAGTAGATGTGTGCATCGTTCATTTGAAGTGAACGAACTCGCATAAGTCCAAATAACTCACCAGATTTTTCATGGCGATAGCAAGTGCCGTATTCTGCGAGCCGAAGTGGTAAGTCGCGATAGCTACGTTGTTCTGCGCCAAAAATTTTGTGATGGTGCGGGCAGTTCATTGCCTTTAGATAATATTTTCCTCCTTCGTACTCCATAGGTGGGTACATTGAATCTTCGTAGTAGGGAAGATGTCCTGAAGTGAGGTACATTGATTCTTTGGCGAGATGTGGAGTGCGTACGCGAACATAATTTTGTTTAAACTCTGCTTCTTTTGCGAGTTTTTCAAGTTCTTCAATAATTATCGTGCCGTTTGGCATCCAAAGAGGGAGACCTCCGCCGACATCATCATCAAATGTAAATAGGGACATTTCTTTGCCGAGTTTTCTGTGATCACGTTTTTCAGCTTCTGCTCGCATTGTCAAATACTCATCGAGTTTTGCTTTTGATTCAAACGCAAGTCCATAAATACGAGTAAGCATTTTGTTTTTCTCGTCACCACGCCAGTATGCACCAGCTACGCGGTCAAGTTTGAAACAGAACGGATCAACTGTCTCCATATTTTCAATATGTCCTCCACGGCAAAGATCTGTGAAATCACCAGAAGTATAAAGAGTGATTTTCTCACCTTTTTCTTTGAGCTCATTGATAAGCTCAGTTTTGTATTCGTTTCCACTGTAGAAATTGAGTGCGTCATCAGGTGATACTTCTTTGTGGGTGAACGTACTCCAAGTGGTAAGCATTTTTCGCATCTCATCTTCGATTGATGCAAGATCATTTTCAGTGATTTTTGAAGGTGAATCTATATCGTAGTAGAAACCATTGTCTACAGATGGACCAATGGTGAGTTTGCTTCCTGGATAAAGTTTGACCACTGTTGCACCGAGAAGGTGTGCCAGTGAGTGTCGTAATGGGTGTAATTCTTCGTGATTCATATGCGCTAATAGTAGCATATTTAGACGTTATTGACAGTAGTTGAAATTCGTCAAAATATGTGTAGAATAAAGAAAAAATAGACTCATGGGACAAAAAGAAATGAATCATGTTCCGTGTCTGAATCAGAAAGGGAACGTGATAGCAGTGTTGATAAAAAGTATCTTCCGATACTTTTCTGCAATGCGAAGAAAAGCAATTGTAAAAAATAGAATTGCGCACATTGTTGAAATAATTATCAAGATCAAAAAAGATGTATGGAAAAAGTGTCCATCTGTAGAAGCTCATACTTTAATAATTTTCAAAGCATGCGAAGTGTGCTCAAAAGGTGTACTTGATCAAGCATCATGTGAGATAGTGTGTGCAGCAAATTTATTTATAGTTGAATGCTTGAAGAATGATATTTCCAATAAATCATTACTGCAGGCAAAGCGAAATTTTGATCACTTCAAAAATCATTCTCAAGGTGAAATCACAAAAGAGGTGATTCATCAAAAGTTCGAAAAGTGGTTTTCGCTGGGCACTTGAGTTTTATTGTAAAATACTGTACTATTGAAGGACGTCAATTGACGTCCTTTTTATATAGCGGGTTGGAGGAATGGTACCTCGTAAGGCTCATAACCTTAAGAAACACGTTCGATTCGTGTACCCGCAACAATCCTGCCTTTTTGGTGGGTGACAGGTGACATGTCATTATCTCAATGCGGTCTCTCGTCATAGAAGTCGGCGTAGCTCAGTTGGTTAGAGCGTGGGACTCATAAGCCCAAGGTCGGAGGTTCGATCCCTCCCGCCGACACATGAAAAAAATTCAATACATTTCATTAAGAATTTTTTTCATAGCAATGGTGCTCTGTGCTAGCCTTATGTTGTCGATTGTATGGTCCCATGGACCTGATACATTTTCAGTAGTAAACCAAATTGCACTTTCAGCGTTTGTTGTTGGATTGATGTCATTTTTGGTTTGGATTGTGTCGATAATAATTGAAATCAGAGATCGGATTGTAAAAAAGTAATTTTTTGGGTACTATGTGTGAGCATCGTCCAAGAGTATTGTTTAAAAAATAAAAACGTGCAGTGTAGCTCAACTCAGACTAGACTATGTGTGAGCCTCGCCCAAGGCGAGTGCAGGAAAAGTCACATTATTTAGTTGAGTTGAAAAGTAAAAATTTGCAGCGGTAGCTCAACTGGTTAGAGCACTCGCCTGTCACGCGAGAGGTTGCGGGTTCAAGTCCCGTTCGCTGCGCATAAAACAGTTTAGTCCCCAATGTGAGAACATTGGGGCTTTACTGTTTTACCGTAGCGTGGGACTTGAACCGAGGGCGCACGAAGTCCGCGATAGCGGAGCGCCCGAGTGGGGGTCGAGCGAATGAGATATTTTATGAGTGGCTACGAAATAAAATATCCATGAGAGTGACCAAGTCCCGTTCGCTGCGCCAAATATTAAAACACCAAACAAAGTTTGGTGTTTTAATATTTAAGTGTGCATCTGATATACTTTTATCAAAACGTATCATTATGAAAAATAGAATCGGATTCGATATTGGTGGTGTGATCTTAGAGAGACCACCACTTCATGTACTCTTTGCGGTGCAAAGAGGTGCAAGTGATGCAGATGTGATTAAATATTGGGCGCTCCCTGTAAGAAGTGTGACTGAAAGCATAAGAGGTATTGCAAAACGATTTAATCCCGAAAATATTTTTTTGATATCGAAGGCCAGCGATCGACTTGCAGATGTCACAATGCATATCTTGAGAAGTAGAAGATTTTTTTCATTTACAGGAATACCTGAAGAAAATGTTCGTTTTGTTCATACAATCCAAGAGAAAGCACGTCAATGTATTGATTGTGGTGTAGGGCATTTTGTGGATGATAATCCAAGAGTACTTGCATTGTTGGGGAAAGAAGCTCCAGATACACATTTGATCTTGTTTCAAAGTGAAAAAACAAATCAGAATTTAAAGCATGATTTTATTTTTTCACATTATTCAATAGTGCCAGAGAGCAGGTATTTGTTTCCAGCAATTATGCATAACATTTTGTACAGCAGGTAATTTAAACCTGCTGTTTTTTTATGATATAATTTAAGAATGAATAATAAGATATCTATATATATATAGCAGGTGCACTTGTTGTCGGATTTTTGGGTGGCTATGTTTTCTTTGGTTCTCACAAACCAGGGATGAATGATATGCACAAAATGGAAGACGGTCACATGATGATGAATCATTCAATGAGTGGAATGATGGAAGATATGAATGCATCACTACGTGGTAAGACAGGCGTGGAATTTGATAAGGCATTTATAGATGAAATGATAGTGCATCATGAAGGTGCGGTGGATATGGCAGAGCTTGTACTCACAAGCACCACACGACCAGAGCTTTTGAAAATGGCACAAGAAATAATCGATGTGCAGACAAAAGAAATAAATCAAATGAAGGAATGGAAAGCAGAGTGGTCTAAATAGTAATTAAAAATTCCGCACAGCTGTGCGGAATTTTTAATTGGAAAAATTTGGGTTTGATGATATACAATAAGAGTTGTTTGCAGGGTAACATACATGTCTTGAAGTGTAATTAAATATATAAGTCGTTGTAGCTCAGTCGTAGCGTATTCTGAGGGAACATGGAAGTCTGAGGTGTGAGTAAAAAAATATAAGCCGTTGTAGCTCAGTCGGTAGAGCGCATTCATGGTAAGAATGAGGTCTCGGGTTCGATTCCCGACAATGGCTCCAGTTTAAAAAGCAACATGGTTGCTTTTTAAACTGGAGCCATTGAGTAAGCCAACTGCTTGGCTTGCGTGCGGGAATCGAAAAGCTTTTCGTTAAATATGAGGACTCTGTCCGAATGTTTCGAAAAGGTATACTGTCCATGTAATGGAAGATTCCCGACAAGTGTATTTTGTTCTTTCTTCGGTGTGTTTACTTGGAAGCAGCAATTCACTTAAAGAGTGCGTAACAGCTCGCCGCTTTTGCCCCTGAGAATTTCACAGGGGCTTTTTTCATTCCAAACAATTTAGTACTATTCTTGTATTGTTGATGTTTCGATTGGTTGTGAATTTTAATTCTAAACTTTAAGCTACCTTAGCTCAGTTCCCTTTGTGTACAAAGGATAAAGTCCGAGCACAACAACGATTTTAATAAACTAAGAATTTCAGTTATATATTTAAGCCACCTTAGCTCAGTTGGTAGAGCACAGCTTTCGTAAAGCTGGGGTCCCGAGTTCGATCCTCGGAGGTGGCTCACATTTGTGCAATCTCTTGCAAAATCAAATCTTTTAGGGTATATTGTAACCACTATGACAGTACGAATGAGACATACTCGTGCCCACACAAAAAACCGCCGATCGCACCACGCGCTTAAGGGTGTTAATCTTGGTGTAGATAAAGAGTCAGGAAGTACACACCTCCGTCACCATGTAGACATGAAGACAGGAATGTACAAAGGACGAAAGGTTATCGATGTGGTCAAGAAAGTAGAAAAAAAGCTTAAAAAAGCAAAAAACTAGTATTTATTAATTCAATTGTTCTTTTATGGCAAATAGGCACCTCTCACGTTCAATAGTTTTGCAATCACTCTTTGAGTGGGATTTTGGTTCTCATCATGATGAGGATATTTCTGATATTCTTACTCGTAACACTGAAGAATTTGGTCCGGGATTAAATGACATGACATTCATGTCTACTCTTTCTGATTTGGTGGTAAAGAAAAAGAAGATTATAGATGACATTATTGAGAAAGCTGCTCCAGATTGGCCAATCGATAAAATTTCAGTGGTTGACCGAAACGTTCTTCGTATTGGTCTTGTTGAGCTTTTGTTTGGAGACAGACAAGAAGTTCCTCCGAAGGTTGCTATCAATGAAGCAATCGAACTTGCAAAAACTTTTGGCGGTGAAAATTCTGGAAAATTTGTGAACGGAGTCCTCGGTGCTGTATACAAGGAAATAGGTGAGCCAGGAAAGGATGACATGGGCAAAAAGAAGCCTCAACCTGAAAAAATTCCTTACGAAAAACTTCCAATAGAAAAAAAGGGAGGTGCAATTATCTATTCAATTGACGATAATGATGTCGTACGATTTGCAATGGTATATGATGTTTTTGGACGATGGACTCTTTCAAAAGGTGGAATCGATGAAGGAGAAACACCTGAAGAGGGAACAGTTCGTGAGGTCAAAGAAGAAATTGGTCTTGATATCGAAATTGTTAAGAAGCTTGGTGAAAATGAATACATCGCACATCACCCAGAAAAGGGAGAGATTCGCAAGCAAGTATCTTACTTTTTGGCAAAAGCACCATATCTTCCACTCGTACTTCATTCTGTTTCAGGTGGACTCAAAGACGCACGCTGGTTTGAAATACATGAAATCGATGGTCTTACTATTTATGATGACGTGCTTGGATTTATGATACAAGCAATCAATTTCATTACAGAAGAACAATAATAGTTCTCATAGTTCTTTCTTTATTGGTTTAATTTCGTGAAATAAGAATTGTGAATGAATATATGTATTCATTCTTAATTCATACTTCGTGGTAAACACACATGATGATAGATTTTGGAGAGTTAGAAGAAAAAATGAAAATTGTGTTTAATGATAAACATTTGCTCAAGCAAGCGTTTGTTCATCGTTCATATATAAATGAAAATCCGAGCAATGGTTTTGAACACAATGAACGCCTTGAATTTCTAGGTGACGCAGTACTCGAACTTTCAGTTACAGATTTTTTGTATAAAAAGTTTCCAACTCGAAATGAAGGGGAGCTCACTGCATACAGATCAGCACTTGTGAATGCAGTAATTATTTCTGAAGTGGCACTTGAACTTGGGATGAATGAATTTTTGCTTTTGTCGAAAGGTGAAGCAAAAGATATGGGTAAGGCGAGGCAGTATATTCTTGCAAATACATATGAAGCGTATGTTGGTGCGGTATACCTCGATCAGGGCTATGAGGTTGCGGACAGATTTATCAAACATACACTGTTGCCTCGAGTTGATGAAATTGTTGCAAAAAAACTTTGGCGAGATGCCAAAAGTCTCATACAAGAAAAAGCGCAAGAACATGTAGGTGTCACACCGTCATACAAAGTCATTTCTCAGTCTGGACCAGATCATGATAAGAGATTTAATGTTGGAATATATTTTGATGGAGAGATCATTGCATCAGGAAAAGGAAAATCGAAACAAGAAGCTGAACAAGCAGCAGCTCGTGAAGCATTGGAGAAGAATGATTGGAATGATTAGTTTTTAACGCAGCCCAGGGAACACTTTGCAATGTATTAATGTAAAGCTTTTAAAATAGCATTAAAAATGCTATTTTATTTTTTACTAAATTGGAAATTGAGGTGAGTTTACCAACTAGAAAGTTTTGCAATTTTACAGTAAAATAGTAGCACATGCTTAAAAGTCTAGAGATTGCCGGATTTAAATCATTTGCAAAGAAATCAAAACTTGATTTCACTTCTTCGGTGACAGCAATTGTGGGACCAAACGGTTCAGGAAAGTCTAATGTTGTTGAAGCGATTCGATTTGTACTCGGTGAGCAATCAATGAAATCACTTCGAGGAAAAAGTGGTTCAGATTTGATATTTAAAGGATCAAAGGTTCTTGCGAAGCTCTCTCGTGCATCTGTTTCAATTGTGTTCGATAATAAAAAAAGAATTTTTTCTGAAGGGCAACTCGGAGATAGTATCAAACTTGATTTTGATGAAATTGTTATTTCGCGAGAAGTCTATGCAGACGGAGCAAACAAATATCTTGTAAATGGAAGTGAGGTTCGACTCAAGGATGTACTTGAAATTCTTTCACGTGTACATATTGGATCGTCTGGGCATCATATTATTTCTCAGGGTGAAGCAGATCGAATTCTCTCTGCGTCTTCAAAAGACAGAAGACAAATGGTAGAAGATGCACTTGGACTCAAGGTGTATCAATACAGACTTAAGGAAAGTGAACGTAAACTCGAACGCACACGCGCCAACATAAAAGAAGTTGGTTTGTTGAGACGTGAGATCGCTCCGCATATTGTGTATCTCAAGAAACAAGTCGAGAAAATTGAAAAAGCTGAATCAATGCGCAGTGAACTTGAGGCATTGTATGGTGAGTATTTGAAGCGAGAAGAAGAGTCACTCAAACGTACAAAAAATGAATTGGTAGAAAATGAAAATGCACTTAAGGTAAAACTTGATGATTTTGATAGTGCACTTTCTGGTGTGAGTGAGACAAATTCAACTGCGTCTCATGACCAAGAAAATCAAAACAGAGAAGAAAAGAGTAGGACACTTGACTCAATCCGTCGCTCCATAGACGAACTCACACGAAAGCTCGGACGACTTGAGGGAATGATAGAAATGAAAGAGAGTGAATCATTGAAACCAAAAATTAATGAACACCAAGAATCCTTTGTGGGGGGAAGAGCAGATGTGCTGAGACTTATAGAAGATATCGAACGATCATTATCTGACACAAGCTTGCATACAACAGAGGTGCTTATCTCGACACTAAGATCACTAAAAGATTCACTCAAAAAAATCATTCACGAAGAGTCGGCAGTAGAAAATCAAGAGTCTTCACATACCCAGCCCGATGTGTTAGATGAACTTCGAGCTTCGCACGAGAGTATCTCAAAAGAGATTTCAATGCTTGCACAGAAAGAAAAGGTTGTGGTGTCTGAAATTGCCGAGATAGATATAAAATTGCGAGAACAGTCCGAGAAGAATCGTGAGCAAGATCGAGCACGATATGAAATCATGATGAAAAAGAATGAGCTTATGTCGGAAAAGACATTGCTTACTGTTCGAAGGGAACAATTGGATGCACGTGAGCAACGTTTTGTAGAAGAGGTTCGTGAGGCATCGGTGCTTATTGGACAGAGTATTCTTTCATATAAAAATTTGGAAGTTTCATCTGATGATACTGATACACTTCAAGAAGAAAGAAGAAGAAAGATTGAGCGAATTAAAATCAAACTTGAAGATGTCGGTGCAGGGGGCGGAGGAGATGTGATAACTGAATACAAGGATGTGACAGAGCGGGATGCTTTTTTGGCAAAGGAGGTGGATGATCTCACTCAAAGCATGGATTCACTTGAGTCACTGATTCGCGAACTCAAAGAAAAACTCGATCATGAATTCAAAGAAGGAATTGATAAAATCAACAAAGAATTCCAAACATTCTTCTCTGTGATGTTTGGCGGCGGAACTGCATTTCTTTCACTTGTTGCTGAGCCAAAGAAAAAAAAGAAGGGCGAGGAAGAGGAGGAAATAAGTGATGTGGAAGCAGAAGAAGAGGTGTTTGAACATGGAATTGATATAAATGTCTCACTTCCTCAGAAGAAAGTGAAAGAACTCTCAATGCTCTCAGGTGGAGAAAGATCACTGACGTCGATCGCACTTCTTTTTGCAATCACACAGGTCAACCCACCACCATTTCTCGTACTCGACGAAACAGACGCAGCACTCGATGAGGCAAACTCAAGACGATATGGAGATATGATTGAAAGACTTTCAGAATTCTCACAGCTTCTCGTGGTCACTCACAATCGTGAGACAATGTCTCGGGCAGATGTGCTCTACGGTGTCACAGTGGGTGCAGATGGAGGATCAAAGCTTCTTTCTATACAGTTTGATGAAGCGGTAAAAGTGGCGAAGTAGTATAAAGATAGAAAAATACAACAGAGCGATGGCTAAGCCATCGCTCTGTTGTATTTGTTCCACCAATCTTCAAACAATCCATATAATCAAATCACACAAATTACTATATTTGACAAATCTAGTATATTTGTTATAATATTATTGGACCTTAAAAAAATAACAAATGGAAAAGATCAAATTATTAGGAATGTGTATTGTTGTATTCATGCTTGCATTTGCAGATTTTGCTTGGGCAGGTGGTGCTATTAAAACAGACCATGACCCTCTAAGTGTTAGGACTATCGGGCTTATTACCGTAGCCTGTGTTGTATTATTTCTTTCAATTATAGCTTATTTAAATCGAGGTAAGGGACGAGCAAGTGATGTCCCTATTGTAAAGGTTAGGATTGTTTCCGACGATCCTAAAGAAGAGTAACATTAAGAGCATTACATTTGTCGTTTGCGCAAGCAAGCGACTTTTTTATTTACTTGACAAATTATGCTATATATGATACAATATATACAAACCTTAAAAAAACTTCTTATGAAAAACAAAATTGAATTACTGGCGATTATCGCAATCCTATTCTTCATGATTATGAATTTCGGCACTGCGAATGCCGAAGAAGTACACGTAAATCGTGATTCTGTAAGTACAAACGGTGCCGTAAATCAGGTTGTTGTTGTGAATTCTGTACCTGCTCCGGTGTTTAAAAGCAGAACAAGGAGTGTTCCATCTAGTGTGGTGAACAACTACTATGATAGACATTGTGATGCTTCATGTGATTTACATGGTCCGGTAGATCCTCCGAATCGATTCATGATTGCACCGGTTACGAATGACAAATTCGATTACCAAGACATTTGGCTTATCGTTCTCAGTATTTTGTTCGCGCTGGGACTTGGTATCTTTATTGGATATCTGATTTGGAATCGTCGCGGAGAACCAACAGGTGTGATCGTTCATTCCTATGGAGGAAGTTCGACATCCACAAGTCATTCAAGGTCTGGTGCCGTTTCCAGGACTGGAAGGAGTGATTCTCCAACACCTGTTGCACCGGCACCTTCTGCGCCAGCTTCTCCTGCTTCTGTTCAAGAGGATAAGAAGTAAAAATAAGTTGTTGTGTTTTGGGTTCGAGCCGTTTGTGAAAGCAAACGGCTCTTTTTTTGACTATTCTTATCAAGTCCTGTATTCTCGGAGTAAACCAAAAAATAATATCATATGGACTTATACAAGAAAGATCTCTCGAAAAATTGGAATATGTTTCGTGCATGCAGTATGGTACTACTTGCAGCTCTGTGTACTGGTTTCTTGATGTATATGTTTAATGATGCATTTAGAAATCCTAGAAGGGTGAAAAGTATTGAACAATGGAAAAAGGATTTACAATCAGGTCCCGATAGTCGGTATCTTGGTTTAATAAAAAAATCCTTTGCTCTGTCACTTGAGGATTCTTCCTATTATTCTATGAGTGATTCGGAAGTGGTTGCCATCTTACTGTCTGCACAAATAATTTCAGCGAAGGGGTACGTGCCAAGAGTCGAAGATACTCATTCAAAAGTTATTCAAAAATATCGAAGTGGATTTCAAAATGAGTATATTGCGGTTCGTATTAAAGACCGGTATGTACTTGTAGCAGATAGAGATTATATTCCTGTCTGGGGAACACGTCCGTTTGAGTATAATATTGTTCCAAGCCCTAATCTTAAAGCAGTCCGAGTGCCACAGAAAATAACTCTGTGGCATTTTTATTTTCTCTCTAGTATCCCTGTTGGTTGAAATTGTTTTGAGAGTGTTGTGTTAAATTTTTTTACGGTGACGGTGTTGTCTCTTGGAGAGAGTGAAAGTTCCACCGCAAGACCTTTCATTGTTTCAGGACTAAAGTATTGATCAAAAATAAAGTTACCGAGTGAGTATGCAATAAATTTTTCTTTGTACCATTCTGTGGCTTGTTCTACGTGTGGGTGATGACCAATGATTGCATCTGCGCCGCTATCAATCGCATTGTGTGCAAGTGTGGTCTGTCTTTGATTGTGCTCTTTGTATTCTTCACCCCAATGGAACGACACCACAAGGAAATCTACTTGAGTTTTTGCATTAGAAACTATTTCAGAAAATCTCGGGTCGCTGGCAAGAAGTATTCCGGGAGCACTTTCTTTAGCTTCAAGCCATTGTGGTCCCACGTCAGTAAAACCAAGAAATCCAATTTTTTTTCCACGAATATTAATGATTGTCGGTGTTTCTGCATCTAGTTTTGTCATGCCTGCTCCTGTAAACTTGATACCATTTTCTGCTAGATGAGTGAGTGTGTCTTTGAATGCGGTCAGTGTCCAGTCTCCCATATGGTTATTTGCAGAAGACACTATATCAAATCCTGCTGTATGTAGCGCCAAAGCGACGCGTGGTTCAAATCGAAAAGAGTATTTACTACCAACATTCTTACCATTTTCTGAAATTGGACCTTCGAGATTCAGAAATGCAATATCGTAGTTTTTTATTTCTGGAAGATTCACAAAAAGCTGATTGAAATCATCATTAAAATTTTTTTTTACTGAGTTTTCGACTCCGCGGTCAAACATGCCGTCACCAAAAAATATCATTGAGATAGGGAGTTCTTTCGTCACAACTTCCTCTTTGTGTGTATCTTCTGTTGGTTGTGAATAATTCAGTGTGTCAGGGAAAAAAGCTAACGAAGCGAGTATTGTTACCGCACAGATGAGAAAGGTTATTAGAAAACTTTTTTTCATACGTGATTAGTTTGCAGGAATAAAAATATTTCCCTCGTTATCTATGTGAATACCAGAATACGAAAAATCTTCAACTGATAAGGCACGTATCATTTTAATTGCGGTTTTGTTTGGGTCGAGTATAGGTGTTCCGTTTTGCAAGATTTGAATTGGAATAAGTGTTCCGCTTTCGAATTCTCCATCAGGCGATAGGTTCGCATGAAGAATTGCCGAAATTCCAAGAATATCTTTCTGGCTAATTGTTTTTGATCCAGAAAATGCAAAATTTCCTAGTGAATAGGCAATGAGTCGTTGTTTGTAAATTTCCATTCCACGCAACACATGAGGACCTGATCCAAGAATTATATCTGCACCTTCGTCGATTGCTCGACGTGCCATCATTCTTACATCTCCACGATTTTCTCCCATATACCATTCTGTTGAATCAGGTGTGTGAGAATAATCTCTTCCTTCTGCGCCACCATGAAATGTTACTACAATAATGTCAGAATTTTTTCGCGCTTCCTTTATGTGATTTATCAAATCATCTGTTTCAATAATTGAAGGTGACCAAAAATATGATGATGCACCTACAAATGCCACAGTGCCTTGTGATGTTTCTTTGTATCGAATATCATCTTTTGCTCCAACTGCGAGCATTTGATTCAGAGTGATGAGTCGTTTTGTTTCTTCAAAGCCTTCTTGTCCGTAGTCATATGCATGATTGTTGGCTAGAGAGAGTGCGTCAAATCCACCATCTTTTATTTCACTGAGAAATGTTTCTGATCCAGAAAAGAGGTAGCATCCAGGAAGTGATTCATCGCACTTTGGTGTTCCCATCATTGAGAATGTTCCTTCGAGGTTTCCGATCATGATATCAGGTGATTCTAGAAACGGTGAGACTTGTGAGAAAAAATTTTCAATCATGAATTCATTTTCTTTATGCGCAGGTGCAATGTCTCCCACGAATCCAAGCGTAAGGATGTTGTCTTCTTTTTCTCCAAGTACAATAGCATCTTGTTCTTTGTTTGAATGTTGATTTACTGATGCGACTTGTTCTGGTCCAAGTGCGCCCTTAAGTGCAAGTGCAATATGCGACATAAAAAACCCTGATACCATTACAAGTACCACGAAAAATCCATTCCGTATTAAGTTTTTTAGTTGTGCGTTCATTGTTATGCAGGAGTGTAGTCAATAATCTGGTGTTCGAGATCAGCATTTGAGACTTTGATTCTTAGAGCGTCGCCGAGTCGGAATTTCTTTTTACTCTTTTTCCCAACGAGTGTCATGTGTTTTTCGTCAAACTCGTAAAAATCACCCGGAAGATCTTTGAATCGAATCATGCCTTCGCATTTTGTACGTTTTTCCTCAACATAAAGACCCCACTCAGTAATACCGGTGATGACCCCATCAAAAACTTCTCCAATGCGGGTAGACATGTATTCAACTTGTTTATACTTTATACTCCCTCGTTCTGCATCAGCAGCTTCTTTTTCTCTTCGAGACGAAAACAGTGAGACATCCTCGTATTCTTTCCAAGATGTTTTTTTGATTGATTTACCTTTTAGGTATTCATCAAGAAGTCTGTGCACCACCACGTCTGGGTATCGTCGAATAGGAGAGGTGAAGTGAGTATAGAAAGAAAACGCAAGTCCAAAATGACCAATATTTTTTGTAGAGTAAACTGCCTTGGCCATAGATCGGATTATGAATGAGTGAATCGTTTCTTTTTCTGGTTTGCCATCGAGTGAATGAATGAGGGTGTTGAGTGCATGAGGTGAGACAGTGCCATTTTTTACTGGTAGTTCATATCCAAGTGACTTTAGGAAAAACACTAGCGCTTCAATTTTTTCTTTACTTGGCTTGTCGTGAATTCGATACACAAAGACTTTCTCGTCGTCACCTTTTTTGGTTTTGCCGATAAACTCAGCGACTTTTCTGTTGGCAATCAACATGAATTCTTCAATCATTCTGTTTGTGTCACCTCTGACTTTTCGGTACACATCAATAGGAACTCCTTGTGCGTCGAGAGTAAAGCGGACTTCGTCTTGATCGAGAGATATCGCACCCATATCAAATCGCTTCTTTGTGAGTTTTTTTGCGATTGAATTTAATGTGTGTAGTTCTTCAAAATACAAACCTTCACCGTTGTCGAGTATTTCTTGCGCTTCTTCGTAGGTAAATCTCTTGTCTGAGTGGATGATTGTTCGTCCATACCATTCATCTTTTATTGCACCGTGTATGTCCATAGTGAATACAGCACTCATTGTGAGTTTGTCAGTGTTTGGATTCAAACTACATAAGTCATTTGAAAGTGCTTCGGGAAGCATTGGGATCGTGCGATCTACTAGGTATACAGACGTTGCACGCTTGCGAGCTTCTTCATCAAGACGTGTGCCAATTTGAACATAATGAGACACATCGGCAATGTGAATTCCTATTTCATATGTTCCATCTTTTAAATCTTTGAATGAAAGGGCATCATCAAAATCTTTTGCATCAACTGGATCGATAGTAAAAGTGGTAATGTGTCGAAAATCTTTTCGTTTTGAAATTTCTTCTTGTGAGATTGGTATTTGAAGTGCATGTGCTTCTTTTACTACATCAGCAGGGAATGTTTCGTCAAATCCCTTTTCGAGTGCAATTGCAAGCATCTCAGCATTGTTGTCACCTTTTTTCCCGAGGACGTGAGTTATTTCTCCCACAGGGACTGTGTGACGATTTTCCCATTTTGTAATTACACCAAAAACCTTTTCACCGATTTGTGCGCCGCCAAGTGATTCCTTTGGAATAAGAATATTTGTGTACATCCTATTATCAGCAGGTACGAGGAAAAACGCACCAGCTTTTTCTTCGAGGATTCCAGAAAAACCAAATTTCCCACGAGAGATAATTCTTGTTACTTCACCACTATAAGGCATTCCTTTTTTATAAGGGTGGAGTAATATTTCCACTGTGTCTCCATGGAGTCCAGTGTTGAGAAATGTTGATTCAATATCGATTTTTTCGTACTTTTTTAATAACTCTGGATCAAGTGGTCTCACAAAGCCTCCACCTTTTCTTGTGACCGTGAGTATTCCTGTGATGTTGTGATTGATAATAAATTTACTTTCTTTTTTCTGAGAGTTTTTTTCGAAAGGTCTCTTTTTACGAGGAGTGTCTTTGTTCATTTATGGTATATTTATAACACAAATTGAGGCATTTTGCTAGGCTCTTGCAAAAACTCAAATACTCTGTTACTATGGGCGATATGTTAATGATCAGATTACAACGTATTGGTCGCAAGAACGAAGCTCAATTTCGCGTCGTCCTTACCGATTCTAAGAACAGCACAAAAAGTGGAAAGTTTTTAGAAGTGCTTGGCTCATACAATCCAAAAGGAGGTGAGGCGATTTTTAAGAAAGATCGAGTGTCTCACTGGATGAAGAATGGTGCACAGACTTCAGATACAGTTCACAACTTTCTTGTAAAGCAAGGAATTCTCTCTGCAAAGACAAAAAATGTTCTCTCAAAGAAAACTCCTACAAAGAAAAAGAAAGAAATGAAAAAATCATAGCACTCGCTATGATTTTTTTGTTTTATACACAGATTGCTGTGTGTATTGTTGCAACAAGATAATCACTTGATATAATAAATAGATAGCAGTTGTGGTCGACGCACTGCATGAAGATTAACAACAAAATGGAGAAGAGAATACTATGATGGATAAAGAATTTCTCGAGTACGTTGTGAAGGCGTTGGTCGATAAACCAAACGAAGTGAAAATCGATCGGACCGTCGACGAAATGGGAGTGTTGATTACTCTTTCAGTTAACGCAGAAGATATGGGTAAGATTATTGGCCGACAAGGAAACACCGCGAAGGCAATTCGAACTCTACTTCGAGTCATTGGAATGAAAAACAATGCACGTGTAAACTTGAAGATCAACGAACCAGAAGGTGGCAAAGGAAGTGCACATGCATCTTCAGTTGACGCCGCAATGGAAGATTTAAAGGGAATATAAAACGGTTCTTGCACGACAGGGCAGAGAATTGTTTACAAAAAATCACCAGTAATGGTGATTTTTTGTTATTACTCTTGTGTTGCATTTTTTCGCGCTCCGTACTACGCTACTTATATAAAGACTATGAATTTTCACATTATCACGCTTTTTCCAGAATCATTTGATTCATATATACATGAATCAATAGTTGGCCGGGCAATACATGAAAAGAAAATAAAAGTATTGTTTTATAATCCACGTGATTTTGTTACGGGGAAATTTAAACGTGTATGGCCAGATGGTAATGTGTCGCGAATTGTCGATGACAGACCATTTGGCGGTGGTCCAGGCATGGTGATGCGCGCTGAGCCAATATTGAAAGCTATTGAAAAAGCACAAAAGAAAATAAAAGGTAAATCAAAAATCATTTTCTTTACACCTTCAGGCACACTTTTTAATACATCGTATGCCAAAGATATAATTAAGAAAAAATATTCTGATATTATTTTTATTTGTGGTAGATATGAAGGAATTGATGTACGCGTTCGCACCATCTTAAAAGCAGAAGAGGTGTCGATAGGCGAGTACGTACTTACAGGAGGAGAACTTCCCGCAATGGTTATGATAGATAGCATTTCACGGCAAGTTGAGGGGGTGCTTGGAAATTTTGATTCTCGCGAAGAAGAACGTGCGTCTTCAAGTGATGTATATACAAGACCTGAAATTCTTGAATGGAAAGGAAAGAAGCATAAAGTACCAAAAGTACTACTTTCGGGGAATCATAAGGAAATAGAGGAGTGGAAAAAGAGTCAAAATAAATAAACGCCGGCACTATACCGGCGTTTTGCTTATACGATTGAAACTTTTTTTATTTTTCCGAGTTTTATCATTATAGGACTTTTTCCTGCTATGATGTGATCTTTATTTATGTCGGTTATGACATATTGTGGCTCCACTACAATTTCAAGTGGAATTACAAACATATAACGATTCTTCATTTTTACCGATTTTCCGTCGCTCTGTGCGCAGTGGATTATGTTGAATATGTCTTCAGCTTTCATTTTTTTCTTTTTACAATAGCATGTATATATTGACTTGTCAATATGTTTGTGATATACTATTAAAAAACATAATATGGCTTCTGTATCAAGTGCAGTCAAAAGTGGTTCAAACGTAGCTGATTGGCTACTCGGGTTCATCTTTGGATATATTGAAAGGTTCTTTACCGTCAATATTCCAAAACAATTCAAATGGATGAGAGATCGCTATTACCCATGGGCAAAAGGACGGGTTAATCATCCAACAATGTATTCACGTCTAAATCATAAGGTGTTGCCGTGTGCAAAAAATGGAATGGCATTACTGATGGTTTTGCTAGGTCTAGTTGCTGTGGTGGTGCTGTGGGTTTGGGTGTTTATGAGATCGTTTCGAAAGTAGGGTTTGTGAGGCCTCGTGCATGCGCGAGGCCTCTTTTTGTGCCCACGAGTGCCCGTTTGACATCGGCAAAAGCTTGCCGTATACTGTGGGTGATTGAAATTGATTGAGTTTTTGGTGGCTTCAATCTTTATAAGCAATTAATTAGCCGATTAGATTGCTAAAAAAAGTTAATAACATTTATAAGTTAGCCTTGAAAACAGTAAGGTAGTTTTTACTACCCTTCTATTTTTCGTTTTATAGAAATACATTTATGGCACGCACCACAAAGGCACGAGAAAAGAAATTTTTCTCAAAATACAAGCAACCACTTGTAGAATTTCCTAACTTACTAGAAACTCAAGTTAACTCATTTCGCTGGTTTGTCGAAGAGGGTCTAAGAGATGTATTCAAGGAATTTTCTCCAATCAATGATTACTCGGAGAAAAAGTTCCAACTTGAATTCGTATCGTTTACACTTTCTGAGCCAAAACACGATGAGCACTACTCAAAGGTCAACAAACTTTCGTATGAAGGTCAGTTGAAAGCTCGAGTCAAACTTATTAACAAAGTCATTGGTGGACCATCAAAGGAACAAGAAATTTTCCTTACTGATATTCCACTCATGACCGCACACGGAACATTCATTATCAATGGTGTTGAACGTGTTATTGTGCCACAGCTTGCACGAAGTGCGGGTGTGTTCTTCACTGATCTTGAAATCAAAGGTAAGAAATTTTTTGGCGCAAAAATAATTCCAGCACGTGGTGTCTGGATAGAAATTGAATCAGATGCCGATGGAACACTCTATGTTCGCATCGACAAAAAGCGTAAATTCCCAATTACGTCTCTTCTTCGTGTGTTGGGATTCCACACAGACGAAGCAATCTTGAAACTCGTCCAAGGAAATGAGGCATTTGAAAAACTAATGAAAATCTCAATTGAGAAAGATTCGGCTAAATCTCTCAATGATTCATATATTGAAATCTACAAGCGTCTTCGAGACGGAGACCTTGCAACACCAGATAACGCAAAGGAGTTTATCGACACGCTCTTTTCACCAGAACGATATGACCTTTCACCAGTGGGACGTTTTTCACTCAACAAGCGTTTTGGAAAGGGAACTGAGAAAAAGGATCTTGATCACCGAACACTCACAAAAGAAGATGTGGCTTTGATTGTGAATCACGTACTGACACTCAACTCAACTCCAGGTGCAACTGCTGATGATATTGATCATCTCGGAAAGCGACGTGTGAGATTTGTTGGAGAAATGCTCCAAGGAAAAGTTCGTGTAGGTATGACACAAATCAAGCGAAACATTCAAGATCGAATGTCTACAATTGATGTCACAAGTGCGATGCCAATTCAAATCATCAACCAGCGTCCACTTCAAGCTCGAATCAAAGAATTCTTCACTACAAACCAGCTTTCACAGTTTATGAACCAAGAAAATGTCTTGGCGGAAGTTGAACATATTCGAACATTGTCTGCACTTGGACCAGGAGGTCTCACTCGAGAGCGAGCAGGTCTTGAAGTGCGTGACGTGCACACATCTCACTATGGAAGAGTGTGTCCAATCCATACACCAGAAGGTCCAAACATTGGTCTTATTTTGCACTTGTCGTGTTATTCACGAGTTGATGAATTTGGAATTATTGAAACTCCATACGTGAAAGTTAAGAACGGAAAAATCACAGGTGAAGTGGTGTACATGAATGCACTTGAAGAAGAAAAGTACAACATTGCTCACGCTGGTGTTCGCTATGATGAAAAAGGAAATCTTCTAGACGAAAAAGTAGAAGCTCGTGTCAAAACAGAGCCAGGACTTGTTGATCGAAGTGAAATCGACTTTATTGATGTTGCAACAAACCAAGCGTTCTCAATTGCAACTTCGATGATTCCATTTCTTGAACACGACGACGCAAACCGAGCACTCATGGGAAGTAACATGCAAAAACAAGCACTTCCATGTATCGTACCTGAAGCACCACTTGTGGCTACTGGTATCGAAGAAGTAGCCTCTCGAGATTCAGGACGTGTCGTGCTTTCAAAAGAAGAAGGTACAGTAACACAAGTAGACGGAAAGAAAATCACCGTTGAAGGAAAATCTGGAAAATCAATCACATATCCTCTCGTGGCATTTTCTCGAACAAACAACTTTGCTGCATTCCATCAGCGACCAAGTGTTAATCTTGGTGACAAGGTCAAAAAGGGTGATGTGCTTGCGGATACTTCTACATCAGATAATGGACAAATCGCACTCGGACAAAACGTATGCGTTGCCTTCATGTGTTGGAATGGAAACAACTACGAAGACGCGATTATTCTCTCTGAACGACTTGTGAAGAATTCAAAATTCACTTCTATATATATTGAAGAGTATATCTGTGCTGTGCGAGACACAAAGCTTGGACCAGAGGTTACTACTCGAGATATTCCAAACGTGGGTGAAGCAAAACTCAAAGACCTTGATGAAGACGGAGTTATTCGTGTTGGAGCAGAAATTCGTGAAAACGATATTCTCGTTGGAAAAATTACTCCAAAAGGAGAAACAGAACTTACTCCAGAAGAGAGACTTCTTCGATCTATCTTTGCTGAAAAAGCTCGTGATGTAAAAGATACATCACTTCGACTTGAACACGGAAAACGTGGACGTGTTATTGGTGTAAAGATTTTCTCACGAGATCAAGGACACCAACTTGAATCTGGAATTATTAAAAAGATTGTGATTGAGGTTGCACAAATCCGAAACATTTCTGTTGGTGACAAACTTGCAGGACGACACGGAAACAAAGGTGTTATTTCTACAATTCTTCCTGAAGAAGAAATGCCATACATGGCGGACGGAACTCCAGTGGATGTAATTCTTACACCGCTCGGTGTGCCATCACGTATGAACTTGGGACAAATTCTTGAAATGCATCTTGGATATGCTGCACACACACTTGGATATCAAGCGATTGTTCCACCATTTGGAGGAGCGTCAATCGACGAGATCAAAGGTGAACTCAAGAAAGCAGGATTTCCAGAAAACGGAAAGGTAACTCTCTATGACGGACGAACAGGAGAAGCATTCGAACAAGACATCGCAGTTGGATATATGTATGTTCTTAAATTGCACCACATGGTGGAAGACAAGATTCACATGCGTTCAATTGGTCCATACTCTCTCATTACTCAGCAGCCATTGGGAGGTAAAGCACAAGGTGGAGGACAGCGATTTGGAGAAATGGAAGTGTGGGCTCTGGAAGGATACGGTGCTGCACATGCACTTCGAGAAATGCTCACTATTAAGTCAGACGATATAAAAGGTCGATCAGCAACATTTGATAGCATCATTAAAGGAGAAGAGATTAAAGATCCAGGTATACCAGCATCATTTAATGTGTTACTCAATTACTTGAGAGGGCTCGCACTCGATGTTGATTTACAAAAGAAAGACGATAAAAATCGTTAATCACGTATTATTTAATCACTACCTAAACTATTATGAATTCAAAAACTATCGACACAACAGACTTCGATCAAATCAGTCTGAAACTCGCATCACCTGAACGTATTCGCGAGTGGTCATATGGAGAAATCACAAAACCAGAAACAATCAACTATCGAACTGGACGATCAGAGCGAGGTGGACTTTTTGACGAAAGAATTTTCGGACCCGAAAAGGACTATGAGTGTTATTGTGGAAAATATCGACGAGTTCGATATAAGGATATTGTGTGTGAAAAATGTGGCGTTGAAGTCACTGAGTCAATCGTGCGCCGAAAGCGAATGGGGCACATTGAGCTTTCTTCACCAGTAGCGCATATCTGGTTCCTTCGAGGTGTTCCATCACGAATGTCAATTTTGATGAATACACCTATCACTGATCTTGAAAAAGTAATTTACTTTGCAGGATATATGATCACAAAGGTTAATCAAGAAGAAAAAGAATCTATCTTGAAGAATCTTGAAAGTGAGTATAAGTCAAAAGTTAAAGGTGCAAATGATGAAGCAGATCGAGAAAAACTCAAAGAGCTTTTGACTGGTGCAAAAAAAGAAATCGGTGATATCTATGAAGGAAAAGTATTGAACGAAATTTCATATCATCACTTCTCTCTAAAATACGGAACATGTTTTGAGGCACAAATCGGTGCTGAGGCTATTTATAATATTTTTAAAAACATGGATCTTGCGAAGCTCAAAGTTAAGACTGAGCAAATGATTGAAACTGCAAGTGCGCTCGAGAAGGAAAAACTCCACAAGAGACTTGCACTTCTACGATCGATGATTCATGCAAACATTCGTCCAGAATGGATGTTCCTTTCAGCACTTCCTGTAATCCCACCACTTCTACGACCGATGGTGGCTCTTGATGGTGGACGACATGCGACTTCTGATATCAACGATCTCTATCGTCGTGTGATAAATCGAAATAATCGTCTTAAGAAACTAAAAGAAATTGGTGCGCCAGATGTGATTTTGCGTAACGAAAAGCGTATTTTGCAAGAAGCAGTTGATGCACTCATAGATAACTCAATTGCATCTCAAAGTGATTCACAGGCAATGAGTCAATCTCAACGCCGTGCATTGAAATCTCTTTCTGATAACTTGAAATCAAAACAAGGTCTCTTTAGACAAAATCTTCTTGGAAAGCGTGTAGACTACTCAGGACGTTCTGTGATTGTTGTTGGTCCTACTCTTAAACTTAACCAGTGTGGTCTTCCAAAGCATATGGCACTCGAGCTTTTCCGACCATTCGTGATTTCAAAACTTATTGCAAGTGAGCGAGCACACAATATTCGTGGTGCAAACAAACTTATTGAAGAAGGAGATCCAGATGTATGGGCATTTCTTGAAGAATCAATTCAAGGTAAATATGTTCTTTTGAACCGTGCTCCTACACTTCACCGACTTGGTATTCAAGCATTCAACCCAACTCTTATCGAAGGAAATGCAATTCAAGTTCATCCTCTCGTATGTCAGGCGTTTAACGCTGACTTCGACGGAGACCAGATGGCGGTGTATCTTCCACTTTCAGTAGAGGCACAGGCAGAAGCACGTGATCTTATTGCAGCAAATAAAAATCTTTTGAAGCCAGCTTCAGGAGATCCAATTGTGCACCCACGTATGGATATGGTGCTTGGTTCATACTGGATGACAAAATCAGTTGATGGTGAAAAAGGAGAAGGAAGTACTTTCTCAAGTCCTAACGAAGCACTTACTGCATATGATTATGGACAAATCGGCATGCGTGCAAAAATCAAAGTTCTTCCAACCGACAAACCAAAATATAATAAATTTGACGGAAAAATATTTGAGACATCACCAGGAAGACTTATGTTCAATACAATCCTTCCAGATGATTTTCCATTTGTGAATGAAGAGATGACTCAAAAGAGACTTTCAGCACTCGTAGATGAACTTATTGGACAATACGGAATCGACAATACTCCAAAAGTTCTCGATGCTATTAAGCAGTTTGGTTATACCTACGCAACACGCGCAGGAGTGACATGGAGTCTTGATAGTGTGCGTGTTCCAGAAGAAAAGAAAGGAATTATTGCACAAGGAAGAAAGGAAGAACTTGAAGTAATTGGACAATTCGAAGAAGGTCTCCTATCGCTTGAAGAAAAATACCAAAAACTTATTGAAATTTGGGGACACAAAAAAGCAGAAATTGAAAAGTTTATTCCAGGTACTCTCGAAAAAAATAGTTCAACATACGACATGATTATCTCAGGTGCTCGTGCATCCATGGGTTCACTTTCACAGATGTCAGGTATGAAAGGACTTATTCAAAACACTCAAGGTAAAACAATTGAGTTCCCAGTTATCCCATCATTTATCGAAGGACTTTCTCCGCTTGAGTACTTCATTACAACACACGGATCTCGAAAAGGTCTCGCTGACACTGCGCTTTCAACCGCAAAGGCTGGATACCTCACACGACGTCTTGTTGATGTGTCTCAGGATGTGATGATTACTGAAAAGGATTGTGGAAGTAAAGAAGGAAAACGACTCACCAAAGACAATATTTCTGGAGTTGAAATTCCACTATCAAAAAATATTCGAGGACGTGTTACTGCTGAAGATGTGAAAGATGCATCAGGTGCCGTGTTGTACAAAAAAGGAACAATGCTCACAAAAGAAGATGCTGCAATTGTAGAAAAAGCTGGAGTTGAGTCAGTCTTGGTTCGATCGCCACTTACTTGTAAGACACATTATGGTATTTGTCAGATGTGTTACGGTCTTGATCTCGGAAGAAACAATTTAGTAAAACCAGGAGAAGCTGTGGGTATTATTGCCGCACAAGCTATTGGAGAACCAGGAACACAGCTTACACTTCGAACCTTCCACGCTGGAGGAGTTGCTGGAGTTGATATTACACAAGGTCTTCCTCGTATTGAAGAAATCTTCGAACGACGACCACCGAAGAATCCAGCAGTGGTGTCACACACAGCAGGTGAAATTCTTGAAATTCGTAACGATGGAAAAGAAAAAACAATTGTTGTTTTGTCTGATTCGAAGGGTGACGGAAAATCAAATCAAATGGAATACACTGTAGCGTTTCGACGTAACCCGCTTGTTAAAGTAGGTCAGAAAGTTGTTGCAGGAGAATTGCTTACTGATGGATCTGCAGATATAAATGAAATCTTTAAGTTTGGTGGACGAGAAATGGCAGAAGAATATATCATCAGAGAAATCTTGAAAGTATATGAACTTCAGGGTGCATCAATCTCACGAAAACATATTGAAATTATTATTCGACAAATGTTTTCTCGTAAGAAAATCAAGGAAGCAGGAGAAAGTTCATTCTCTGTAGGAGACGAAGTAGAAGCACTTGATTTGGAAGAAGAAAATGAACGAATTAAGACAGAAGGTGGAAAAGAGGCAAAAGGAGAAACTATTATACTTGGTATTACACAAGTTTCGCTCACAACAAAAAGTTGGCTTTCAGCTGCGTCATTCCAAAATACAAATCGAATGCTTATCAATAATGCAATGAAGGGCGGAATTGATACACTTCGTGGTCTTAAGGAAAATGTTATTGTTGGACGACTAATTCCTGCAGGTACTGGATTCAAAAAGAATCAAGACAACACTTCAAAGGAATAATCATTGAATTGATTTTGTGTGTACAATTTCATATCTCACAGTACGCAACAGCCAAACAGCTCATTTGTGTACGGAATGAGACACATTTTATAGAACTACTATGCACTCACCAGTAGATCAAATTAAAGAACGACTTTCTATTGTCGATGTTGTTGGATCGTATATCAAGCTCGAACCAGCAGGTATCAACATGAAAGCTCGGTGTCCGTTCCACAATGAACGAACTCCCTCATTTTTCGTGTCACCAGCACGAGGGAGTTTTCATTGTTTTGGGTGTGCAAAAGGTGGAGATATGTTTACATTTGTTCAGGATATTGAAGGTTTAGATTTTTCTGGAGCATTAAAATTACTTGCAGCTCGTGCGGGAGTCGAACTCACTACTTCATTTTCAAAAAAAACAGAAGATGAAAATGAGATTCTCTATAGGATTCTTGATGATGCAGCAACATATTTCGAAAATAATCTTGAAGAATATTTTCAGGGCAAGGAATATCTTCGTTCTCGTGGAATATCAAATGACAGTGTCGCCAAGTTTAGAATCGGGTATGCAAAAGATGAGTGGCGCTCTCTGTTGAATTTTTTGGTAGCAAAAAAGTACACACCGGAAGACATTGAAAAAGTAGGACTGATAATCAAAAGTGAAAAAGGATTTTACGATAGATTTAGAGGTCGAATTATGTTCCCGATTTCAGATAGGCAAGGACGTATAATCGCATTCTCTGGAAGAATGTATCCTCCGACTCAAGATGAACGTGTGGCAAAATATGTCAATTCTCCAGAAACAATTTTGTATAACAAGTCGCTGGCATTGTATGGGTATGACAAAGCGAAACAGTCAATTTTGAAATCCAAAAGAGCAGTGGTCGTCGAAGGACAAATGGATCTCGTACTTGCTCATCAAGCAGGGACGACTGAGACAGTTGCGGTGTCCGGTACTGCGCTCACTGATCAACATCTTTCTCTCATAAAAAGATTTTGCGATGTTATAATTCTTTGTTTTGACTCAGATGCAGCAGGAATCAATGCAGTTTCGAAAAGTACAGAAAAAGCACTTGCTCAGGGTTTTGATGTGAGAGCGGTACATTTACCGATGGGTATGGATCCTGCAGATATGATAAGAGAAGATAGTACAAAATGGGAGTCCGCACTGCGTTCTTCGTCTCATGTGATTGATTTCTTTTTACAGGTTATCATGGAAAAAGAAAAAGACATACGGATTGTTCGCAGGGAAGTGTCTCAAAAAATCTTACCGTATGTTGCAACAATCAGTGACCGAATAGATAGGGCACATTTTATACACGAGATTGCAAAAAAAATTGAATTGACTACAGATGTCATAACTCAAGAGGTTGATCGAATTGGTCGTGTAGGTTCGCCTTCAATGGTCCCACTTAAATCAATAGATCCGCCCGAGAGTGTGCGGGAACGTCAAGAAATATTAAAAGAAGAAATTGCTGGGATATTTTTAGCGAATCAATCTGTTGAAGGAATTGATTTAGAAGAAGAAAAGAAAAGGCTAGAGGAAGTATTGGGTATTCATTTTGAAGAATTTATGGAATCCATTCCTAATCCGAAACGAGGATCTCTTGCACTCCAGGCAGAAATAATGATTACTGATCCAGGAAGAATTAAAGAGTCACTCAAAGAGTTGATACATAATATTCACAAAGAAAGACTAAAAGAAGAGTGTGATAAGACTCAACGTGCACTCGCGGATGCTGTGCTAAATAAAGATGAAGAAAATGAAAAAAAACTTCTAGAGCAATTTAATTTATTATTACAACAGATTAATAAACTTTCATAATACGTATATGAAAAAAGCAAAAAAACAAGTGAAGAAAAAAGTAGTCACAAAGAAAAAGAGTGCACCCAAAAAAGTGCTACCCAAAAAAGCAAAAAAACAAGTGAAGAAAAAAGTAGTCACAAAAAAGAAAACTGCACCGAAAAAAGTATCACCCAAAAAAGTAGTTGCAAAAAAGAAAATTGATACAAAATTAAAAAAGGGCGTAGGTCAAAAGAAAGAGGATATTTTAAATGCAAAAGCTGAAGAGATTATTGCAAAAGGAAAGAAGCGGGGATTTATAACCTACGATGAAATTCTCAAAGTGTTCCCTGATATTGAAAATAACCTATTCTTCCTAGACGAACTATACGAGAAGTTTGGTGTTGCAGGAGTAGATGTGTTGGAAGGAGGAAATCTTCTTGATTTAGATCAAAACAACGACAAGGTACTAAAAGGTTTAAAAGATTCTCCAGCATATGATTCTATTCAAATTTATCTAAAAGAAATCGGGCAGTACCCACTCATTCATGCAGCTGAAGAACGTGGACTTGCTCAAAGAATTGAAAAGGGTGATCTCGAAGCAAAAAATTTGCTCGCTCGGGCAAACCTAAGACTCGTGGTGTCTATTGCAAAGAAATACGTTGGACGAAGTTCAGATCTAACTTTGCTTGATCTTATTCAAGAAGGTAATCTCGGATTGTTTAAAGCAGTAGAGAAGTTTGATTGGACAAAGGGATATAAATTCTCAACATACGCGACATGGTGGATTCGTCAGTCTATTACACGTGCACTCGCTGACCAATCACGTACTATCCGTATTCCAGTGCATATGGTGGAAACAATTTCAAAGTATAAGCAAGTAGTTCGTCGTCTATCACAAGATTTAGGTCGTGAGCCACTCGCAGAAGAAATTGCAACTGAGATGGGCCTTGAAGTTGAAAAAATTCACATTATCGAAAATATCAACCAAGAAACAATTTCACTTGAGCAGCCGATCGGTGATGATGATGAAAAATCAACACGAGGAGAGTTTATTGCAGATGATAAAATTCTTCGCCCTGACCAAGAGGCTTCACGAAGAATTCTTTCTGATCAGATCCGCTCAGTACTTGATGAGTTGAATCCAAAGGAAAAAAAGATTCTTGAAATGAGATATGGTCTTATGGATGGTGTTCAGCATACACTTGAAGAGGTGGGACAAGAATTTGGTGTGACACGTGAACGTATCCGACAAATCGAAGCAAAGGTTCATGAGAAACTAAGAAATCACGAGAAAATAATGAGGTTAAAGAATTATTTTGACTAAGAATCAAATTCATATAAAAGAGCGACGACTGCGCCGTCGCTCTTTTATATGAATTTTTGATACTAATTTGTAATGAGTGTTTTAAGATATTTCCAGTAGATGTCATTTCCTGCAATTTGTCCTACGCACTCAGCTGCTTCTGCTTTTGTTCGTGCCTCTGGATGAAGGGATTCGAGTGGGAAATTTCTGTATATCCAAACAATTTTACTTCCGTATTCTTGAGAAATACGTTCAAGGGTTGGGTGAAATTTTTTACAAAATGGACAATCAATATCTGAATATTCAATGATTGCTACATCCGCATTGATATTCCCGAGATATCTGTCATTTGCACTGATGGCAGGCACTTCAATTTCCTCAGAATCTGGAAGTCGACTTGTACTTGCGAGGACTTTGTCTAATTTTTCCTTTACATCAGTATATGATGCTGCACCTCCGATTGATAGTATTGTTCCATTTTTAGAAACAATAAATGATGTGGGTGTTCCTTGTACTCCAGCTTTTTCGCCACCATCAATATCGGCATTGACTTTTGCAAGTGATTTACGTTCTTTCATGCACGAATCAAATGTATTTTTGTTTACACCTGCTTTTTCGGCAAGATCTGAAAGTGATATTGTGTTTTTTACTTCACTCTCAGCTGAATTTTTTGAAGGAGAAGTAGATGGTGTATTTGTAAATACAATCGCTCCCGCAATCAAAACTCCTGCAACAATAATTGCTGCTCCAGGTGAAATTCCTTTTTTGTTTGAATCAGTGTTTTCCATGGTTATTTTATGATATTAATATGTGCTAATTGTACCATATTCGTGAATTCGGGTTCATACTTGAAAAAAGCCTTTAAAAATGGTACTATATTTAGTACTGTATGGAATCGTTTTCAGTGACTATTAACTATATTTTTGCATTTCTTTCGGTATATATTCAGGTTTTTTTACTCTATACGTTTCTTGAGCGAAGAAAGCATATTGTGATTCGCAAAGATGATGAAAAAGTACTCCTCACACATTATCCAAATGTGAGTATTATTGTGCCTTGTTATAATGAAGAGAAGACTATACATAAAACCGTGGAATCTTTACTTAATCTTGATTATCCAAATGATAAGCTCAAGATTGTTCTTGTAGATGATGGAAGTAAAGATGACACGTGGTCTATAATACAAAAATTTGCCTCAAATCCTCAGATTGAAAGTTACAAAAAAGAAAATGGAGGAAAGCATACTGCAATGAATTTTGCATTGGAAAAAATTAATTCTGAGTTTGTAGGAGGGCTTGATGCTGATTCGTTTGTTCACCCACAGGCACTTGTAAGAATAATAAAGATGTTTGAAGACAAAGAGATTATGGCTATTTCTCCATCAATCATTGTACATGAACCCAAAAATATTATTCAAAAAGCGCAAAAGGCAGAATATGACATGTCTGTGTACAACAAAAAAATGTTTGGTTTTCTCGGGGCAATTCACGTAACTCCAGGACCGTTTTCAATTTTTAGAAAAAAAGTATTTGATGATCTAGGTCCATATCGAAAAGCACACAATACAGAAGATCAGGAAATCGCACTTCGCATGCAAGAGGCTGGATATCGAATCGATCACTGTCCTGACGCATATGTGTATACTGTCAGTCCGAACACAGTCGCAAAATTGTATCGTCAGCGTCTTCGTTGGATTTATGGATTTATTAAAAATGCATTTGATTATCGAAGAATTATTTTTCGTAAAAAGTATGGCACAGTTGGTACTTTCACGCTTCCGTCAGGTGTTGCTTCGATTCTCTCCGTCATCTTTCTGTCAGGAATTATTGTCTATAATTTCATCACGTATTTAGTTGAGAAAATAGTCGAAATTCGAACAGTCGGATTCAATACTTCGTGGAATGGTTTTCATTTTGATTTCTTTTATTTCAACACAAAGGCGATCATTTTTGTTACTGTCATACTCTATGGTATGGTGGTGATAGCGCTTTTACTTGGAAGACGAATGTCAGAAGGGAAGTATAGAATTTCGATGGATATGCTTTATTTTGTGTTTGTATATAGTCTTGTGGCGCCTGTGTGGCTTTTGAAGGCAGTATGGAATGCTCTTCGTTCAAAAGAGTCGAGTTGGACATTTGAACGTCGAGTGGAACCAAAATCTTAGAAATAATATAATAGTATTGATATGGACAGTAAACGATATATAATAGTCTTTTTTATAACCCTTGGAATATTTTCTGCAGCATTTTGGGTATCGAATTTTTTTTCTGATCAAAAAATTCAACAAATAAAATCGATTCAAGACAAAATTTCAATTGATATACTTTCATCAGAAACGCAATTTTCATTACTTCAAGAACTTTCTTGTAAAGATGTGTCAAATACTGCACTATCAAAAGAACTTGGAACCCTAGCGGAGAAGATTGAATATTCTGAAAAAAATATTGGCAACAGTGAGGAAATTTCAGATCTTAAAAAATTCTATTCGTTACTACAAATTAAAGATTATCTTTTGATGAAAAAGATTAGTGAGAGATGTAAGATGGATTCTGTGTTCGTGCTTTATTTCTACACAACAGAATCAAACTGCTCAGAGTGTACTAAACAAGGTTATGTACTCACTGCACTTCGAGAGAAGTACCCAGAATTTCGCGTCTATTCTTTTGATTACAATCTTGACTTAGCTGCGGTGAAAACATTAATTTCAATTTATGATGTAGAAGATACAAAGCTTCCTGCAATGGTCATAAATGGCAAATTGGTAACCGGGTTTAAGTCAGTAGAGGAGGTAGAAAAAATGCTTCCCGCACTCAAGGATCTTCTTCCTGAGGATGAGACGGTAATGCAAAAAACATCAAAAAACTAGAAAATTTAAAACTCACCACAAATGTGGTGAGTTTTACTTTGGAGCCGCTTCTCGGACTTGAACCGAGGACCTTCGCTTTACAAAAGCGTTGCTCTACCAACTGAGCTAAAGCGGCAAACATTATTT